>JAGCBH010000029.1 GCA_017652265.1 bacterium | reverse complement strand
TGTGTCATTTTTGTTACGTGATTTTTTAAAGCGGATAATATCTCAACCAAACAGATGATTTTTAGGTATAAAGTGCTTAACATTTTAACCTGTTAAAAATTGCGGTATATAATTTGGCTATGAAGCATATTATTCGTTTTGTCGGGATATTAATATTTTTTGCCGTATTGTTCGCCCAAACCGTTTTGGGTGCTGAGTTTCGTATAAATTCGGCAAATTATGATATTTCAAACGCTATTGTTGTACTGAGCGCAAAGGACACTAGCGATGATAAAATTATTACCGAAAATATAGATCTGAAAAAACTTGAAAACCCGACAAGGTATTATTTTGATATAAATTCTGCTGTTCTTACAATGCCGAAACAAGACTGGAGTTTCCAAAGCGGTAACCTTGACAGAATTTTAATTAACCAGTTTCAGAATAATCCGAACATTGTCAGAGTTGTAATTTATCCGAAAACAGATGAAGTAATTTCATCGGTACAGTTTTACAGATTAAAAAATAATATTATCATTCGTTTTAACGGAAACGATATTCAGAATAACTACTACCAGCATATATACAGGGATGAACATGCATCCTCAAGTGATTTTTATGAAAATCTGAAGGTTGTTTATCAGGGTGTACCCGAAAAGCAAGAACCAAGCGTTGCGGATGATATTCAAAAGGCTTTTAATATTACACCTGCACCTTCTCAGCCAAAGCAGGATGAAACGGAATTTAAAAAATTCAAGTTAAATACAAAATATTACCTTAATAGTGTTAATATCCGCCCAAATGCGTTATTGCTTAACGGCATGGGAGAAATTACCTTTGAAAAACCTATATTGCTTCAAAATCCGTCAAGACTTATTTATGATTTTCCTAATGCTTTGTCGGCTCAAAATATACGAAATCAGGAATTTCAAATTAATGAAACGGATAAGATTGTTATCGGACAGTTTGCTATAAACAAGGTCAGAGCGGTAATTCATACCGAACATCCCGAAAATTATCTGCCTGTTGTGGCACCTGATAATCAATCTCTGCTTTTTATAAATCCTAAGAATTTTAATTTTGCAACTTTAATTCAAAATTACGGAAAAATTACAGAATATCTGGTTAATGAAAAAGATAATTATACCCAGTCTTTAACTTTTAATTTTGATTCTCCGATTGTTCACAGTATAGAAAGGCGCAGCAACGCTCTTGTTTTGACAATATTTAATGCGGTCGGTTTTGACAAACAAAAATTTAACGAAATTATTGCGGGATCATTTTTTTATAATGCACGTGTTATAGCCGTTCCCGATAAAGCGGGAATAAGAATTTATCTTCCGTTAAGGCAGGAATCGCTTGTTAATACGTACATGGGCTCAGATGGTAAATCAGTAAAAATTGTTTTGAAAGAAACTGCAAGAAGTAAAAGGCAGCTATTTAATAAACCTGTTGCAAATGTTCCTTGTAAAAGAATACTCATAGATGCCGGTCATGGCGGAACGGATTATGGGGCAATAAGAGGCGATATAAACGAAAAAGATATTGTTCTTGATGTGGCAAAACTTGTTCAAAAAGATCTGACTAAACTTGGCCATACCGTAATTATGACACGTGAAGACGATACTTATGTTTCTTTGCAGGATAGAGTTGACATAAGCGAAAAAGAAAATGCGGATATATTTATAAGTATTCACGTTAACTCAAGTGTAAAGCCTGAGATAGAAGGTGTGGAAACTCACTATTATCATCAGGAAAGTATTGATTTGGCTCAAGCTGTTCATGAATCTCTTATTACGAATTTAAAATCTTTTGACAGAGGATTGTTCAAGTCAAAATTTTATGTTATAAATCATACGACGATGCCTGCAATTTTATGTGAAATCGGATTTATTTCAAATGAGGATGAACAAAAACTTATAATTACCGACAAACGTAAAAAGCAGACGGCAGATGCTATTGTTGAGGGAGTTTTAAGGTACTTTGGACAAGAGTGATAAATACAAACCGATAGGGCTATTTGATTCGGGTGTCGGAGGACTGACGGTTTATAAGGAACTGAAAACTTTATTGCCGAATGAGGACTACATTTATTTTGGTGATACCCTGAACATGCCTTACGGTGAAAAGTCTGAAGAACAATTGACAGAAATTGCTCGTAAAATTTTTGATTTCTTTGCAAGTCAGCAGGTTAAAGCGGTTGTTATGGCGTGTAATACGACTTCTGCGATTTGTTATGACAAACTGAAAGATGATTACGATTTTAAAATATATCCTGTGATTCAGTCTGTTTCAAAAATTTTATCTGCCCGGGATGTTAAAAGGATAGGCGTTTTTGCAACTCCGGCGACCGTTAATTCTCATGCGTATTCAAAATATATTTTGGGTAAAGAAGTTTTTGAAGTAGGATGTCCAGAATGGGTGAAAATAGTTGAAAACAATGAAATAAATACCCCTGAAAGTATAAATAAAATTAAAAATAGAATTGACGAAATGATGAAATTTAACCCTGAAAGAATAGTTTTAGGGTGCACTCATTACCCGTATTTGGCAGATGTTATAGGGAAATTTTATCCTGAACAAAATCTGATAAATCCTGCAAAATATTTTGCGCAATATATAAAAGACGACCTTTCGGAATCAGGGTTATTGGGTGCGAATGATGGCGGATATGAAGACATTTTTGTTTCCGCGGAACCTGTCAAATTTATGTTGTCATCCGAAAGGTTTTATCCGATTTCAAAACTTCCTAAGTTGCTGAAATTATAGTTTGAAGAACAGCCTGAACTGTGCTCAAAACTTCTTGATGAAGTTGTTCAATTGTTTTTGAAGAATCAAAAACTTTTATTCTATTCGGTTCATTTTTGGCTAATTCAAGATAACCGTTGCGGACTTTTTTCTGAAATTCAATTCCGGCGCTTTCCATGCGGTCTTTATCCTGCCCCACTCTTTGCATAGATGTTTCGCTGTCAACGTCAAAAAGCAGTGTTAAATCAGGTTTCATTCCGCCTGTTGCAAGCGTGTTGAGTTTATTTAATTCGTCTATATTTAAACCTCTGCCGTATCCCTGATAAGCAATTGTAGAATCGGTGTGTCTGTCGCAAAGGACAATGACACCTCTTTCAATTGCAGGCTTAACTATTGTATCTATGTGTTGTGCTCTGTCTGCCAAAAACAGAAAACTTTCGCATTTTTGAGAAACTTCATCGTCATAATTGAGAAGTAATTCTCTTATTTTTTCGCCTAAACCTACTGCGCCCGGCTCTCTTGTTATTAAAACATTGTAGCCTTTTTCTTCCAGGTATTTGGCAAGCAGGTTTAACTGAGTGCTCTTTCCGCATCCGTCACAACCCTCAAATGTTATAAAAAGTCCTTTTTGCATTTTTCCCTCTTTGAACACATTCTACCACAAATTATTTTTCGGCATAAACTAATTTTTTTCTGAAGTGCCATTGTAAAAGCGTAAGGGCAAGAATTATGACAAAAAGTACATAAGCAAGAGCACTGGATTTTCCGACATCAAAGAACTCAAATGCATTTTTGTAAATTGCATAAACTATGACGTTTGTGCTGTTATCAGGTCCGCCTTGTGTCATAAGATAGATTAAATCAAATACCTGCATTGAACTTATAACCGTTATAACCGTTACGAAAAATATTGTAGGTGACAACATCGGTACTATGACTTTTGAAAAAAGTTTCACTCCGTTTGCACCGTCAATTTTTGCCGCTTCAATTACTGATGTCGGAATTGATGAAAATCCTGACAGAAAAATTACCACGTTGTAACCGATAAGTTTCCATACACTCACTATTATCAAGGCAGGCAGCGCAAGTGCTGAATCGTACAGCCATTTCAAATGAGCGTTCAAAACGGAATTTAAAAATCCGATGTTAGGATCAAAAATCCATTGCCAAACAACACCAATTACTATCATAGGGGTTATGAACGGAAGAAAATATGCAACCTTAAAAAATTCTCCGCCTTTTACGTTTTTTTGAAGAATATATGCAAGCACCAGAGGAATTATGACTCCGAAAACGGTTGTGGAGATTGCAAATACAAATGTGTTAAAAAGAATTTTGATAAAAACTCCATCGGTAAAAATCTCTTTGTAGTTAGAAAGTCCCGCAAATTTTATTTCATTAAGCAAATCCCAGTCGGTAAAACTTAAACCGAATGAACAAAAAACAGGGATGATTATGAATATTAAAATCCCTATCAGTGCAGGTGCAATAAAAATCAGTCCGATTAAATTTTCGTTACTTAGCAAATTAAAATTTTTCATGTTATTATTATTCTATAAAATTTGTTTAATTTGTGCAAACTTATTACCACAGGGAAAATAAATGAAAGTATCATCTCTTAATTCGTACAGTATGAACAGTCCGGTGCTAAACAAAAACTTTGGCGGAAATGTACTCAAAACATCCGCTTTCGGTAAAAATGATATTCGCGGGATTTACGGAAAAGATATTACGGAAGAACTTTTTCAAAATATTGGCAGAGGGTTTACAAAATGGCTTGAAAATAAGACAGGCAAATCTGCTAATAACTTAAAAGTTACTGTTGCAACAGATGTCAGACTGTCTTCCCCCGCTCTTAAAGAAGCTTTAATTGCAGGACTTACGGCTAGCGGTGTTACCGTTCTTGATATAGGTGCCGTTCCGACTCCGCTGGGGTATTATTCAGAGTTTGCGCTGGATGATGTGTCATCGGCAATGATAATTACAGCAAGTCATAACCCGTCTGAGTATAACGGTTTAAAGATGACGTTTAACAGAACAACACTTGAAGAGGACGGATTAAAAGAGGTTAAAGAGTACACAGAAGATGTTTATTCTTCTGAAAAACCGGTAAAAAATGAAAGTCTGGTTGAAAAATTTAATATAATTCCGAAGTACAAAGAATATCTTGTAAATCTTTTCGGTAATGTCGGTAAAGGTGTTAAGGTGGTTACAGATTGCGCTAATGCAACGGCAGGTGTTGTTGCGCCTCAGCTTTATAAAGAACTAGGGTGTGAAGTTGTTGAATTATACACAGAACCAGATGGCAGATTTCCTAACCATCATCCGAACCCAAGCGTTCTTTCAACATTAAAAGATTTGCAGGCAAAAGTTCTTGAAACAAAAGCGGATGTAGGTATTGCGTTTGACGGAGACAGCGACCGTATAGGTGTCGTTACAAATGACGGAAAACCGCTTACGGGCGATAAACTTTTGCTTATTTATGCGCAGGATATTTTAAATAATCCTCAAATTTTAAACGGTGAAAAATTAAAAGTAGTTTCAGAAGTTAAATCTTCTCAGGTCTTGTTTGATGCAATTGATAAACAAGGCGGGGAAGCTATAATTTCAAAAACAGGTCACGGTTACATTAAAAGTAAGATGAGAGAAACAGGTGCACAAATCGGCGGAGAAATGAGCGGGCATACGTTCTTTAAAGACCGCTATTTCGGATTTGATGATGCCATTTATGCCGGATGTCGTATTATTGAAATAATTTCAAAAAACAAAAAGACTGATGAAAGTTTTAGCCTCCTGAAATTTTTAAAACCGTTTGATAATGTGTTTACATCTCAGGAAGTCCGTTATCCTTGTCCGAACGAAAATAAAAAAGAAGTTCTGCAGATGATAAAAGATGCCGTCAGTGAAAATAAAGATATGTTTGGAGATGAGATAAAAGATATAAATACTCTTGACGGTATGCGGATAATTTTTGACGGCGGTTTTGCTCTCATAAGACAAAGCAATACCGAACCTGTTTTTACTTTAAGGTTTGAAGGTAAAACAGAAGAACTTTGTGAACAGTACCAAAAAGCATTGATAGATAAACTTGATGAATGTGTGAAAAAGGTTAATAAATAATGATTCAGACTTTAATTCTATACGCTTTATTAAAGAGAGATTATACAATGTATTCTATAAAGAAGCATATTGAATCAGTCTGCTCAATGTTTATAACACCAAGTTTCGGAGCAATTAAGCCTGCATTGAGGAAGTTAGAAGCGGAAGAATGTATTAAATCCGGAAAGTTAATGTCTGCGGGCGGAAAACTTTCCATATATTATTCAATAAATAATAAAGGGAAAGAAAAATTAAAAGAGCTTTTAATATCGGATTTAAGTAATAATCCGTCGCAATTCTTTTTGGCTGCAAGACTGAGGCTTTTGATGGCGGATTTTCTGTCGCCCGAAGAAAGAAAAAGACTTTATCTCATAATTAAATCAAAGGCATTGAAGTTTAAAAATTCTGCTCAGGAACTTAAAAATTCGGAAAATACGTTTTATTTCAACATAATTTGTGATAATGCCGTTTGTGAATATTCAAATCTTATAACCGTTATTGAGAGTCTGGAGAAAAATAATGAGCGCTCTTGTTAGTGGTGTTGAACCTGATTCTATTGCTGATGAACTTGAAATAGAAAAAGGGGACATCCTTTTATCAATTAACGGGGAAAAAATGTCCGATATGATAGATTATAATTTCCTGTGCAAGTCGGATTTTATAACGGTTGAAGTACAAAAATCAAAAGATGATTCTGTTGAAGTTATAGAAATTGAAAAGGATTTTGATGAGGACTTGGGGATAATTTTTGAAAGTGCGGTTTTTGACAGAGTTAAACCTTGTCTTAATAAGTGTATATTTTGTTTTGTTGATCAGCAGCCTAAAGGTTTAAGAGATACTTTGTATGTGAAAGATGATGATTACAGGCTTTCATATCTGCAGGGAACTTATATTACCCTGACAAATTTTACAGAAAAAGATAAAGAAAGAATATCCAAAATGCACCTTGGGCCTTTTTACGTTTCCGTGCATACCACAAATCCCGAATTGCGGGTGAAAATGCTGAGAAATCCCAATGCAGGTAAAATAATGGAGCATTTAAAGTGGTTTAGAAAAAATAAAATTCCTTTTCATGCACAAATAGTTTTGTGTCCGGGTTATAATGACGGCAATGAACTTGAGCGGACTTTAAAGGATTTAACATCACTGAAGTCAACACTTTTGTCGGTTGCAATTGTACCTGTCGGAATTACAAAATTCAGAAAAGAAAAATTGAAAAAAGTGGATAAGAAGTGCGCTTTGAAAACAATTAAAATTGCATCAAAATATAAAAAAGTCTGCTGTTCTGACGAATTCTTTTTGACTGCAGGCATGGAAATGCCGCCTAAGAAATATTACGGTAATTTCTCTCAGTTAGATGATGGTGTCGGTTCTATAAGATTTTTGCTTGAGAATTTTAAACGATATAAATTACCTAAAAAATTGAAATCACCTTTAAAAATTGCTTTTGCAACTTCTGTTGCCGGAAAGGGTGCTTTTAGAGAAATCGCTTTAAAACTCAATAAAATTAAAAATCTTGAAGTTTCTGTTAATCCTGTTATATCAACTTATTGGGGCGAAAATATAACAGTTGCAGGCCTTATTACCTCAGAGGATTTGATAAATACGGTTAAAAATCTTGATGCGGATTACGTTGTTATTCCGTCAATTATGCTGAAACCTTACAGCGAAACTTTTCTGGATGGTAACACGCTGGATTATGTCAGAGATAAAACAGGCAAAAATTTTATAATTAACTTTCAAAAGTATTCTATTGATGAGGTTATAGAGTTATTAAATAATAACTCTCTCATATAAAAGTATGATTTTTACAAAAATTTACCTTAATTTTGGAATAATTTTTTATCCTTTGCCGTCATGCATGACAGAGGTTAGTTATACAGGAGAATAAGCAATGGCAAAAGTACTTGATAAAGATTTCGTTAAACTTGACGGCAGTATTACGGTTAAGACGGCTGTTGACGAAGTAAAATCAATTGCAGACAAAAATATAAAAATTTCCGCTTATTATAATGTTTTGGCAGCGGAAGCGATTTGGCAGTTTTTGAATGATAATGATTTTGTCAATTGTGAACCTCATAACTTAAGAGCATCTGCTAAGTTCCTGTCGGAATTTGAAGTATCTGATATTCAGTTGCCTAATTTATCTGTTTATGTAAGGGCGGTTTATGATGAAGATTTATTGTTTGTTCCTAAAAAACATTTCATAAATAAAATTACCCCTGATGTATATTTGTTTGTCAAAATTGATGACAAATTAGAGTCCGGTGAAGTTTTGGGTTATGTTTACCCTGAACAAATTAACAAAAAGAATGATAACGGTCAGTATTATTTCGTTAACAGATCGTTTTTAAAGCCTTTCAGTGAATTATTATCTCTTATCAAAAATAAAGAAATTAAAGAACAATATCTGATTACAGATAGAGTTGAAGAAACTCTTGAAAAATTCATTATGCTTTATATGGACCATGATATTGATAATTTGAAGTTTGAAAAACTCATTGAATATTTGAAAAACAGTTCTGTTGCCAGAGAAAAATTAATTGAGTTTGAAAATTTTGAAAAATTGTCTTATATGGCATTTAAAGAATTTGAAAATCTTGATGTTGATAATAACAGTTTCTCAAAATATATTAAATCTCTTGTTTCTGTTGATGAATTTTCAAATTTTGGCATTGATGATATGAATTCAGTAATTGAAGAAGCACCTCAGGCTGCAGGATTATTCATTGATGACGATTTGGTTCAGGATGAAGTTTCGGGAATTGAAGAAGAAAGCGTTACTGTTGAAGAAGATATTTTGCAGGAAGATGAGTCTTTGATTAATGAAGATCAGATTGCAGGAGAAACCGAAATATCTGATGTAACTGAAGAAATTAAAGAACCTGAGTATAAAGACGAATTTGATATTTTTGATAACCCGGATGATGACGGCTTTGATTCTGAAGATTTGCTTTTAAATCCGGAAATTGAAAATGCGGTATCAACAGAAGATGATGTTTTATTGCAAGATGATGAGACTTTGATACCTTCGGTAACTGATGAAGACATTGTTTCAGGTACTTTGGAGGAACAAATTGATTTTGAAGATGCAGGTACAGATGTTGTTGCTGATAATGATGAATTGCGTGATGCAGATGATAATGTTCCTGAAATTTCAGAGGAAGTCAGTGACGATATTATTCCTGAAGCTGCAGAGGACGAAATAGTAACTGATGAGGCTATTCAGTTAACGGAGGATGAAGATCTTGTTATTGATACTTCTGAAACAGAAATTTCGGATGAAGTTCAAGAGGATATTATTCCTGAAGTTACTGAAGATGTAGCGGTAATGGATGATACTGTTCAGTTAACGGAGGATGAAGATCTTGTTATAGAGACTCCTGAAATGGAAATTTCCGATGAAGTAAGCGATGAGATTTTACCTGAAATCACTGAAAACGATGTTGTAACGGATGAAATTGTTCAGCTGGCAAATGACGAAGAAGTAATTATAGATAGTCCGGAAGTTGAGATTTCGGATGAAGTCAAGGAAGATGTTATTCCTGAAGTTACTGAAGATGTCGCAGTATCGGATGATGAAGTTCAGCTTTCTGATGGCGATGACATAGTTTTGGATGACATTCAGCTTGATATAGGTTTGGAAGAAGGGGAAGAAAAACAAAAATCTGAACCTGAAGTCAGTGAAGATATAGTTATCTCTGATGATGCCGAAATGGATATTGATGAAGCAATGAGTGGTCAGGTCTTTGAAGACGAAGAACTAAGCGATTTGGATTTTGTAACAGATGCGCAGGTTGATAATGTTATCGGCGAAGCCAATATGGAGATTGAAGAACCTACTGTTAATTTTGTTTCTGACGAAGAAGAAAATCCTGTTTCTGATGTTGTTGTTTCCGATGAGGAACCTGTATTGATAGCGGATGAAGAAGATACGATTCCTCAGGAGGCTTCTGATGTAGTTCTGGAAGATGATGAAGATATAGCGGTAACACCTGTACCGGAACAAGAGGATGAAAGCAGCAGTGAAATTGATGATATTCTTGCTGATATTACGGGCGGATATTCGGATACTGATATTTCTGATATCGCTGCATCAATAGGTAAATCTTCAGGCATTGATTTGAATGATATATATTCAGCCGATTCAAACAATCAGCTGTCTGAGGCACTTGCTCCTGCGGCTCAGGCGGAGGCTGTTTCTTCAGACACTTCTGATACCGTTCCAGAAAGAGATTTCGCATTTGCTTTCAATCAGAGTGGCGGAATGTCCAAAAAACTTGTTGCGGGCGTAGCTTCGGCTATTTTGATTTTGTGTATAGTTGGTATCGGAGCATGGTTTATGTTATCTCACAACAAATCTTCCGTAGCAAACAATGTCCCTGCAGATAAAGGTGGTAATGCAGAGACGCCTGATATTAATTTTGATAATACATCAGTAGAACAAAATCAGGACGGTACCGTTGATATGAGCGATATTCAAACGGATATTCAAGTTCCTGCTCAGCCTGCTAAACTGGATGATGATTCAAAAGCTCCTGCGTTGACAATTCAAAAAATCAAAAAAGATTTTTCACAACCGGATTCTTATTTGTCAGTTAACAAGATTATATGGGATGTACCTGAATACATGACTTACAATGATGAATTTAATAATTATCTCCAGACTGTAGGAAATTCTTTAAAAGTTAATATATCAAGTGACTTGCTTTTAATCAACGAAAATCCGATTATAAATTCTATTAAATTAAAGATTTCTCTGAAAAATAATGGAACGACTGTTAATGTCGATATTACGCAGGGTTGCGGTGCTAAAACAATTGATGACTTAGTGTTACAATCTGTTAAGAAGACCATGGGTATTATCAAACCGCCTGCAAGTGGTATAGAAACCGCGGATGAAGACCTGTATTTGACAATTTGTTTATAATTTTGTAATCTTGTGGTATAATATCCTTGTAGGTACTATTGTGAAAAATTTGACCCAGGACAAAACGTTATTAATAGAGAAATATATAAAGAGCAACAGAAAGTATTCAAGCAACGAAGATTTGTATGAAGATTTTTACAATGAAACCTGTAAGAATTCGTATGCTCTTTTGTCAACCGTAAAGTCGGTTTCAGCTCTTGAATTGTACCTGCAAAAAGTTGTATCAAATTCTATGATAAACGTTCTTAAGGGCGCAGGTCGTCTGAGAAGAACAGGTCAGGGATATAAGCATTTAGATACCGTTTCTTATGATGAAGTTGTTGATGAATACAACGAAAAATTTGTGTCCGGCGCTGTAGAGTACCATAATATTGATATTGTAGAGAGTCCCGAAGATTTGTTTGTTAAACGCGAGATTTTGAAAAATATTGCAAAAACGCTTACAAAAATTGATTCAGCTGAGCCATCAGAAAAGTACCTGGAAATATATAAACTGCGCTATGAACAAGGATTAACCCAGAGAGAAATTGCTGATATTATGGGAATTTCTCAGTCTGAGGTTTCCAAAAAATTATTCAGACTAATGTTAAAAGTGAAGGAAAGTCTGAATTAGGGGGATTTAATTATGAAATGTCCCGCTTGTAAAAATGAAATTCCTTCAGGCTCTATTATATGTCCTAATTGCAATAGCAAAGTAGGCTCAGTTTGTCCTAAGTGCGGAAATGTTAATCCAATTAACTCATTGAAATGTAACTACTGCGGTAAGGAATTGCTGCGCGTCTGCGGAAATTGCGGAGCCGTAAATTCCGCTACTGCAAAAAAATGCAGAAAATGCGGAGTTATAATCAATAATTCTGACGATAAAAATGATGACAGTTTGATGTCAGGCTTGGATTCAAGAATTAAACCGACCAGAAGTGAAATTGTAAAATTGCTTACTACCGCTGTTCTTGAAGATGAAAAATATATTATGTCACTGAGCGGTGTCAAGGGTTCAGGCAAAGATTTTATCCTTGGCAAACTTCAGTCAAAGCTGAAAAATTCAGATTGGAAAATGATTAAAGCTACTTGCTCACCGTTATCGCAGTTAACTGTTTGCGGTTTTGTTCAGGAAATGCTTTCGGAACTTATGAAACTGCCGGATTTTTGCATAAATAATTCTCAGTTTCAAAAGGATGCGGTTTCATATTTTAAGAATGAATTTCCGTGTCTGAACAATGATGAAGCCGACCGGCTAATAAATATGCTCTATCCTTTTAAAACAGATTTTTATGAAAATATATTTGAAAATAAGCAAAAAAGTATTGATATTATAATGAAAGTTTTTGCTCATTTGCAAAGCGATAAAAAAATACTTCTTGTTATTAATAATTTTGATTTTATTGATGCAATGTCGTACGAATTTTTAAAGAATCTGATTAAAATAGAAGATATTTTTAAGAATTTAAAAATCCTGATGACATATTCCGAACCACGGCTTGCTCAGTCATATCTTTATTTAGAGGATAAAAAATATGCTCATGTCTATCTGAATTTGGAAATTTCGCCTATGACTCCGGTTGAAGCCGTTGATGTTTATAAGTGTGTTCATGATATAAACAGAATTTTACCTGATAGCGAAAAGCGTGAAATATATAAAAAATCTAAAGGAAACCCGGGGTATATAAAGTCAGGTATTGATTTTAAAAATGATTGTCTGCGTTACGGAATTGATTTTATTTTGCCGTTAACGCTTGATGAATTGGTTGAGAGAAGACTTTATTTATTAAAGAACAAATATCCTATAGCATTTGATTTATTAATATGCGCTTCCGTTATAGGACAGAAAATTGATTTCAATTTAATGAAAGAAGTTTTCCAATTAAAAGCGGAAGAAGCTCTGAATATATTTAATGCTTTGACGGATTACGGATATATTCGGGCAAAAGATGAGTTTATATATGAATTTGTAAGTTCATATCTTTGGGAAAGTATATCAAAAATTTCTAAAAATGAACCTAATTTTATAGATATTAATAAGCGTATTTATTCAATTTTAAAAGGCTTTAACCTTAAATCAAATACTTTAATGGCAATAATTTTGCAGAATCTCCATAATAAAAACGAAGCTCTTGAAGTCTGGACAAAGAATGCAAATTTATGTTCATATATCGGGGATGTAAATCTTTATATAATTTCTCAAAAGCAGTGCCTTGCGCTTATTAACGAACTTGATGATAACAAAACTCTTAATATAAGATTTAATATTTCCGAAAGATTAGGTAAAATTTTAACCCTTTATAAATCAAGTGAAGCGCTGGATTATCTTCCGGATGCAATATCAAATGCCCAGGGAATAGGGAACAGTGTAAAAGAAATTGAATTACTTTCATATATGGTTCAGAGTTGCCAGTATTCCGGTAAATATTTTGGTGTAGTTGAAAGTGTGAACAGAATTTTGGAAAAATTAAGCCCTGAAAAGGATTTGGAAATTGCTTTAATTAAAGTTTCAAAACTGAAAGCCCTTCTTTCTATAGGTAATTGCGGGGAAGTTACGGATTTGATTAATAATGATATTTTACCTGTGATTGATAAATATTTGGGCGGAAAAGCAAAAAATAAAAACATTTCTCACGAATTGCTTTATGATACGTGGCTTAAAACCTGCCATCTTTTGGGTGAGGCTTATGTTCTTCAGGGCGATAAATCAGTCAGAGAGGTTATTTCACTTCTTACAAATGCAATTGAAAGAGGTCAGATTCAGGATAATGATTTCTTAATGAAGTGCCACCTGTTATTTGCGTTTGCTGATACAATTTGCGGGGATTATACAAATTCAAACAGACATTTGCAGGAAATTTTGGATGCTTCAAACGAAGTGAAACTGAGCAATGAAAATATTTTAAAATGGAATTTTATCAACATTATAAACAGATTTATGAATAAAGAATATGACAATATTCAGGAAGATTTGTTTGAAATAGTTACATTTGCTAATAACAATTTTGATACGTTTACCAAGAATTTCATGAAAACACTTTTAGGAAAGATTTTTGCCGATAATGAGCAGATTTCAAAAGGTCTTGAAATTTATAATGAGCAGTTGGAACATTTTTCTAACGAAAAGATTGCACTTGGCGCATTGTTATGCTGGTACTTCATTGCGGAGTCAATTATGAATACGGAAGGTCCGGACAAAGCGATAGATATTGCGCAAAAAGCTCTTGATGTCGCAAACAACCCTAAGATTTCAAATAATATATTCCAGATATTACTTCTTATGACGCTTGCTAAAGCCTTTACGATTAAGGGCGATTTTGTAACCGTTAAAATGTATCTGGAACAGGGCTTGAGGGTTGCACAGCAAAATGAACTCAATGATTTAATTGCCCGTTTGTACCTGTTATACGGTAAACTTTATCAGGAAATGGGGCTGAAAAAATCTCCGCATCAGAAAGATTTTCTTCAAATGGCAAATGTCATGTATGAAAGAAGCCTTAAAACCATAAGGAAAATCCAAAACAACAGTCTGTTCAGAGAGCAGTCAAAGGCGCAGAAAGTACTGAATTCGTTTAAAGAACTGAGCGGAATTAAAGAATAGTTATTATTGATTAGTTCTGTTCATTGCTCTTAAAATCTGTGCGTGGACTTTGTTTGCACGATAAAGATATGAAGTCAGTTTGCGGTAGTTTTCGGCATTTTCACCGTACGGGACTTTCATTTCTATAAGTTCATCAACGCTTCTGTTGATACCGTGTAAAATATCAAGTGATTCACTGATTTGTGCTGCAACTTTCAGCTTTTTTGATAATTTTGCAAGGATTTTTCTCAGAATCCACTTCTGTACGGTCTTTATTGCCGAAATCTTAGAACGCTTTTTGAGTTTCTGTCTGATAATCGGTTTTATTAAAGATTTGTGCTGAGAGTATTCGTGTTTTAGTTCTTCTAATTTTGTTTGAAGTTCTTTTTCTTTTACTTTTAATCTGATTACATCCTGAAGTTTACCCAGACGTTCTGTTGCAACGATTTTGTTGTGCAAATCATCAAGTTCTTCTTCAAGTTTTGATATTTTTAATCCAAGCTCAATGGTTAAATCATCAATATTATCGTTGCCTGCCGACTCATTAAGCATGGTAACGTCCATGCCGTTCAGACGCGGTTTTATAACAATATCATTTGCAAAGATATTATCTTCGGCAAGTCCTGCCGAAGTTTGAGAATTATTATTAAAAATGTTATTATTTTTTTCTTCCATAATTTTTAAGATATTGTATAAACTTTTTTGTAATACATTATTCCGCCTGCAGTCAGCAGAATCAGATTAGGCAGCCACGCCGCCAGAAACGGAGGAATTACTCCGCCGCTGCCAAAAGATATTGATAATGCCCGCACAAGATAGTATGCAAATATTATCAAAATACTGAACAGAAAACCTCTGTTGTATCGTACTCTCGGAGGTGTTATTGATAGCGGAACTCCGATTAATACAAGAACAATAGTTGTTATAGGCAGCGCAAATTTATCAAATAACTCGATATATAGCCTGTTTCTGCGCTTAGGATGGTCAGTAAAATCCGTACTGCTTATATATTCTACGAGTTCTCCAATATTCATTTCTTTTGCAATATTTTTGTTCATTTCTTTTGATAAATCAACGGCAAATTTTATGTTAAATTTATCAAATAATGATGTGTTTAAAACCTGCGCGTCGCTTGTCATGGTATAAATTGCACCTTTGTTGAAGTTCCAGCCGTTTTCGTCAGTACTGCCTTCAATTGCTTGCAATACTTGAATTGTTCCCTCTTTTGAAGTGTCAAGAACTGTAACATTTTGCAAAACTCTGTCTTCGCATTTGCCTACATAAAACAAGCGTTTTAAGCCGTTTGAATCGTTAAGCTCCTTAAATACAAAGTTTTCTTTCCCGTCAGGTATATTTTTCTGCCCGAAAGACCATAAAGCAAGGTCTTTGGCCTGCTTTGACATGACCGGAACTATGCTTTCGTTAATAACAAAGCAACACAAAGCCATTACGATAGAAAATGCGAAAATGGGCTTTGCAATTCTGTTTAAACCAATTCCGCATGAGCGTAAAACCGTTATTTCACTTGATAAGCTCAGTTTATTTAATGTCATGACTGTCGCCATAAGAACACCAAGAGGAATTGTCATGACGATAATCCCCGGTAAATTGAGTATGACTATGCGAAAAGCAACCGAAAACGGTATTCCAAACATCGTTATCTGCTTAATCAGAGTTATAAACGTATCTGATGCGAAGATTATAGACGTGAATATGCATACCCCCATAATGAAAACTTCTATTACCTGTGAGAGTATAAACTTATCCAAAATCTTTAAATTTTTAATCTTTTCAAAACACTGTTTCATCATAAATGTATATTACTAAAAACACACTATTAATGCAAATTTTGACGACTTTTTAATAAAAACAAAATGTGCTTTTTTTTTGACTTAATTTGTTTTTTTTGTAACAAAACGTTACAAAAATTCTTTAAAAGGCAATTTTTGAATAAAAAAATACTTTATATAGATAAGGTAGGTAGAAAATTTAATTTGGAGTAAGGTTATGGGAATCAATTGCGATTGTGTTAATGATGGCACATTTGTAGATCACAGCGGTGATGTCAGAAGGTACGGACCAAGATATGATGTTGGCGGAAGTTATCCGATGATGTACGATAACATGAGTTTCCAGGGAAGCCTGTTTGATAATTCCACATTTGGCAATACATATGGCGGAATGGGTTGCCTTGGCTGTTACGGATTCGGTTACGGTATGCCATATGGCGGATACGGCCCTTATGGCGGTAATACTCAGGGCTATTACGACTGGATGTTCCAAAACCAGCAATTTAATATGGATTACAACAGACGTTCAATAGAAATGAATCGTGATAATGAAATGGCAGTAAACGGGCCAAACAGAATTATAATAACTAAAATGCAGAATTTGGAACGCCGAATTAAAGGTGATGACCAAAGGCATATAAAAGAGGCCTGGGACGATTATGTTGAGGCGTTTGCAAGAATGTATCCTCAATATGCGGAAGATCCTGCAATGCTAGCGGGTACTGCAAGAGAATACTATGAACAGTATATAAAAACAAAGACCAATGATCCGTATTTTACAATGGCTGATCAACTGCAACAATATGCAAAACCGATATTTATAAGAAAACTTATAAATACAGCAAGCTTTGGCCTATTCATGAAAGGCAGTGCAGAAGAAACGGCAAGAGATATTACAGGAACTCCGATGTCAGATAAGGCTCAAAATCATGCGGCAGCTGGCCGGGCAGCAGGTGTTGTAACAGCTTTGGGCACAGGTTTCGGAATATGCAAGCTCCTTGGAAATCAAGGCGTAAGAAAGGCAATTAGTAAAAACTGGGTAGTAGCAGGTATCCTTGCAATAGGTGCGGTTGTCGGTTTGGTTTCAAGCGCCAGAAGCGAATAATAATTTATGAATATAATAATCCTAATTTCCAAATAAAAGTGTGTAATAGCGTAGCGTGGAGGTTTTATAAACCTCCTTTTTATTTTGTATAATAAAAAACCGGCTGTCGCCGGTATTTACTCTCTCTCTTTATTGTCTTCGTATTTACTCTCTCTTACGTATTTACTTTCTCTTTTTACAAAGCCACCTTTTTTATGTTTGAACGCTCATTCTTTTATTTTAATTCTTTGTTATGACTGATATCTTGTGAACGATTTTTGTACGTTATTTGATATCATCTTTTTGACAGCTTCATATTCGCTTTCAAGGGATGATATTTCGGTGTCAAGGTTACGCATTTTAACGTCAATTTCTTCTTCTTTTGCGTTAATGCGTGCTTTTTGGGTCTTATATTTTGCTTCTGCTTCTGCTATTGCAGTTTCATCAGCAATTTCTTTTATATACGTGTCTGTTGAATAACCTTTTTGATAGTAGTAGTTGTCATTAGCAAGTTTGAACAGGAACATTTTGCCAGACTGAAGCATTTCCTGCAGGTAACAGGTATCTTCTTTCACCTGGTTGTTTTCTGTCCAGCCGTATTCGCAGATTTGGTTGATAATTGTATCGTAGAATGATGCGATTTCTGCGATACCATCTTCTACCATAACCTGTGCTTTTTCAAAGGTGAATGCATCACGGTATAGGTTAAAAGAGCTATCTGATATCAATTTGGAATTAGCATTTTGAGAGTGAAATCTTACTTTTGCAGCACCGCTACCATTTAATATCTGACTTGCTGCATCTTTTTCTTCATTTGTAGCTTCAGGATCGTTTTGTTTTGTCATTGCAATTGATTGCATAAAGTATGTGTACCATGCCTGAACAAATGCTGATAAGTTTATAGAACCGTAGTTACCACCAAAGTTTTTATTGTTATCTCTGTCATCACTTGCTTCTGAATGGTCACTTGTACAGTCATATAAGTTAAATAGAGCAAGGTTATTAGCTGCACCATCAATAGCGTTTACCATGGCGTTTCGTCTTGCAATGTTTACACCATGACCTTCAATGTGGTCGACGTCTTCCAGACCTAATACTTCCTCACAATATTGTTTAAATTCTTGTTGTGTCATGTCTAAGCCATAATATTCCCAAGGGTCAATATCATCCCAATCTAAATCATTACAATCGGCAGTATCTAAAGTTATTATGACCTCTGCCAGATGTGGAGTTGGCTCTTGTACGAAAGCGTACGCAATAGCGGAAGCATCGCCGGTCCAATAAACATGACTTCCATCAGATATTGGTACAATATATTTCATGTTTTTACCTGATTCTACGCCGTTAGGTAAAGATACCCAAATATTTCCGGGTTCATAACAATAATCTTGTTGACCTGATACCGATGAATATGGATTATCTTCTGCTGTATTATAAAATCCAAAACCTCTTTTATTATTACCACAGTTTTGCCATTCAGAATAACAAGGAAGATGTAAAAGAATGCCATCATCTTTGTAATTTAGGTATAAATTACCTGCTGCAATATCTGATGTAAAACTTCCGACTTCAGTTTCATCATCATCATTACCAGTATACGAAGATGGATCCCCCATAAAGCCCAGAACAGTACAGAAGTTCTGCCTTTCATCATCCTCGTCACACCATACCGGATCGCCATCGCCTGCAACAGCATAACCTAACCCTCTCCAGTTAAGAGTATGAGAACCTGTTTCAATATCAGTTCTGTAATCTGCAGCTCCTAACGTTGATACAGCCAGTTTAGGAGAATCACCATTACCCCATGCGGCGGCATCCATGTTTACATATGCTTGATTTATTGCCATCATTACGGATTCATCAAGACCGTAAGTTTGTTCCAATTCATCAGCTAATAAATCAATAACTGTTTTAACAACGTTTATCATATCATCATACTGATTAGGATCCAGTGCATCTGTTGCATCAACACCTCTTTGTACGTTCTGTGTAAGAATGATATCTTCATTGCCATATAAAATGTCATATAATGATAAATCATTCCATTTTAAAAGACTTTCGCCGAATGATGTACCATTTTGACAGAACTTAAATTCTTGCGTATCTGTTAATCTTTCTATTTGATTATCTGCAATTAGTGGTGAATACAAACTTGTTCCCTGAGTAGTCAACACACTCGCCATAATACCGGTACTTGTTGTATCAGTAGGTGTTTTAAGATCGTTTGCACTCAAACCGGCATATTTTGAAAGTTGTGTTCTTTGAAGTCTTTTTTCAAAAACTTCATAGTTATCTGATTCGGTTACCATATATACATCTGAGGTATATCCAAGACCTACTTTCGGATTATATTCTGTTTGTTGGATTACACTCGCTGTAGGCGCATCAATTTCGCCAAGGCCGGATAACGTGCCAATAAATTTGTTACGAGTATGCGTATCAATGTAACCATCCAAACCTTCCTGCGGAATACCTGCAGCTCTTGCTGCTGCTGCAAGATTTGAGGACAAAACAACTCTGTTCTGTTGGTTGGTTATCAATACAGGAGAATATTCGTTTATTGCAGACGGTCTCATTAACAAGTCGTATGAAAGAATATTGTCTGTAGAACCGTTGCCGTAAAAATCATAGTATAATTTCGTTTTGTTTAATGCGTTCTGGTAATCATTTGAAACATCAGTCAGGCTACGTGAAAGCGCCAATTTTTGGTGCGATAATCTCATCGACTCAAATTGTGCGCTCGATTTCCTTGATGTTATTGAGAGTAATCTTGCCTGTGATGCTGCTAAACCCATTGTTTAGATTTCCTTATTGTTAAAGTAAATACATATCTTCTTTATCCTTATCGGTATTTTTTTATTCCGACTTTAATAATTCGCTCTTTTTTGTAAAGAAATGTTAACAAAAACCTTTTGAAAGTAGTTAAAATAATTGTAAATTTTTGTAAATGTATAGAGGATATATGTCAATTATCTCAAAATAATATACTTTATATATATATTACATGAGGGTATTTCTATGAGCACAAATCCGGTATCGGAGATTCAAGTACCAAAATCCAAAACGATAACACAAATCCCTTCAGCGTCAGATAATATGACGGTGGAGCCGATTTTGCAACGCTCAGCCGGATACAAATATGTTGTTGACGGTCATGAATATACCTATGACGGGAGCTTAAATATTTCTCGAATTGAATACGAAGATGAAATTACCAAATATATTCAGGAAGAAAATCCGGATTATAATCCTGACGGATTTTGGAACAGATTACTTAGATCAGGCGAAATAGATGATACAAGATTAGCATTTAAGATTAAAAAATGCGAAGAATTATTTGGTGAAAAGTACGATATCAGCGGCATGACCAAAGCTCAAAAGAAACAGCTTGAGGATGAGCTGGATGTTATTTTATATGGTGCAATATTCGGTGCCAGAAGAAGAGGTTTAACTCTTGATGAATATATTGCGCAGGTCGATGGAAAAGAACGTATGATTGACAGATATCGCGGCGCAATTAAGTATGCAGAGGGAAATGAAGATAAACTTCAGGATAACGCTGCATTGAAAAGAATTGTTGACAGTAACGAATATACATACAATTTATTTCAATTTGTTCAGGAAGGAAAAGTAACAGGTTGTGATACAACGGGTATAAATTCAATTAAAGATCTTCTGAGGTCTCCTGATTTAATGAGTATTGAGTTAGAATATTTGCAGTCATTAAAAGAAAATGGTGAATTAACAGAATTTCAACAGAAAAAATATGAGAAATTTGAATATATGCAAAATGTCCTTGATTTTGTAAAATCAGGCAAAGTTCAGGGGATTGATGTTTCAGACATTAATTCTATAAAGGATCTGATGAAATCATCTCAGTATTTTAACATTGAGTATCAGTATTTGCTTGACAAAAAAGAAAATGGCGAATTGAGCGAGCACGATCAGGGTGAATTAGAAGTATTGGATATTTTGGCTAAATTATATGGCGGAGATTTATCCAATGTTAAAATATCCCAATTCGGTGATGGTTCTTATTGCGAAGAGTTCAGAAACTGCTCTTTCTTACAAAAAACTATTAACAAAATATCCGGAAACAATCTGGAAACAAAACTTAGAGGCGATTTGGCAGAATTATCTTCTGAAGAACAGCAGGCTAAGATTTCTGAAATATTACAAACTGCAAAAGATAAGCGGGAAGCTTGGCTATTATTAACGTTACTTGTAAAACTTGAAAAAGAAGGAGTTGTTAAATCAGAAGCATTTAACAATGCAGCTGAAGATGCAGGAAACTCAATTCACGTTATATCTGTCGTTGCGCAAGATGCAAGTGAAGATTTACAACAAATAGTAACAGATAATATTTGCGAGGAAATTAAAAATGGTGAAGACGGTGCGTTTACATCTGAACAAAAAGAAGAACTTCCTTCTATTGTTGCAGGATACGAACATCCGGCCGGTAAAGTCGGGGAGCTTGCAGAAACCGGTGATCAGAATATAATAAACGGCATTCCTGATGCAATAGGCGTAATTGTTGATTCAGGCAAACCTGAGGATATTGCTGAAATTCCGGTTATTATAGATAGTATTCCGGAACCAAATCGTGCCGAAGTTGTTGATGGAGTCGGTAATATATTAGAACAACATCCTGATATTCTTGAAAAATTAGGCATACCGCAACATCAGCATTCAGGCGTAACAAATACTGCATCTCAGCAGTCAGGCGGACAAACAACCGGTGATGTATCTCATTACAATGTGTTTATTGCCTCAGGCAACGATAACAGAACATCTGTTTTGGGTGTATCTGATGTCATATCAACGAATGACACAAGAAGAACCGAAGATAATAACAGATACAGACCTCGTTTCCGTCGCTTTAGACCTCGTCGTATGCCTCAAAATCAACCTGAAAATAAAACTACTGAAACGACTGATACAAAAACTGAATCTATTGCTAATATGTCAAGTTCGCAAATCGTAAAATTGCTTGACGAAGCAACTTCAGCGGCTGACAGAAAAGATATTTTAACTAAGATTGCTAACAACTCTTCTAAATTTGAAAGCGTTGCAAACAGCTGGGGGCTTGAAAAAACATATTACGTAACAAGAGGTATGAGTGACATCCACCAAAAAACTCTTGCTCTTATTGACAGACAAAAAGGCGTAATAACTTCTGTCGGTAATTTCTACGATAATATAGTTAAAAATGATCAACAGGAATTTATGGTGTAGTTTGCAGTTATCATAGAAATTCTAGATCACACTTAATAGTGTGAGACTTTGTTAAGTTTTGTAAATAAAAAATCTTAACAGTTGAAAAAATTTGTATTTACTTGTATTAATAGTGTAGCAAATCACGCTGGTTAATATGGGAGATACATTTATGAGAGTTTCTGCAATCAAAAGTTATGATTATGTTTCAAAATTTAATAACAGTCCTCAGCAGCCTTGTCCTGCGCCTGTGCCGTATGCGACTAACCCAAACTTCGGCCACGCATCAAAGGTCGTTACAGCTCTTAAACGGCTTGGGCAAAAAGTCTTGGGATTTGTTGCAGCGGTAAGTGTAGTACTTTATATGTCGGTTAGGCAAAACAATGGGCAGGAACAGGTTAGACGTCTGGGTATAGCAGATGATGCAGATTATACCTTTGATTTCAACGGGACAAAATATGCAGTAACGGTTGATGACCTGCTTGGTTTCGGAATTTATAATGAAAAAAATGAATCGCTATATACATTACCTATGAATGAAGATATGTATAATATGATAAGCCATTTGGCTGCAGTTGACGGTAATCCAAATGAATTATCTCCGCAGGATGTTCGTCTTGCCAATACCCAGAATTTAAATCTTCCTAATCATAAGGTTACAAGGATACAGCGTAATGATATGCCGCCAAATGAAAGTGAAGTCAGAATAGAGCGAATGGAAGGCGGAAGGGTAGCTTCATATTGCGGAGTTAATGCTCTTGATCAACCGACAGCATATTATAAATAATAAATTTGCAATTGTAAGAAAGCAAATATTTTGTGTGACGTTTGTGCTTTTATTTTTCGAAAATAAGTTTGTAAAGTTTTGTTACAAAAGATGATTTTTGTGAAATCCGAAAGTTAAAATATACTTTATAAACAATATAAAAATAATAAACAGGAGAGTATTGTTATGGCTATGAAGCCGATACAAGAGGTTCCGACAATACCTGTATCTGAATCATCTGGCGTTGTTGAACAAAGTGAAACAAAAATTAATTGTGTATTTACATATAATAACGAAAATGTTGTATCTTCTGAAGTGCCGGTTTCTGTTGATGAAATAATTGCGCAATTAGAATATATGAATAATGATTTATTTATAGATAGTGCTCAGATTACACGTGAAATTTTAGCTGCAAATGAAGGCTTAAGTGTGGCAAATGATCGTGCTTTAATTATTGAACTTGTCAGAGAGAGAAAACTTGAAATTATCAGAGATAGAATGGGTATTGATATATCAAATCTTAGTGAAGCTGATAAGAATAATTTAGTTTATGCGTATGATGCTATGTGCAGAGGTATTCAGGAAGGTATGAGAAGCAGAAATATAACTTCTGAAGAAGAGTATTATGCTACAACAACTGCCACTGATAGAACTGCAGATATGATTGATGCGCAAAATGCATATCAAAATAGTGGATTGGGAAAATCAGTAATGAATAATGCTGACGTGCAGGCAAACGCAATAGCAAATGGCGATGCTTCACGTAAAAGCTGCAGAAACGCTTCTGATGCGATAGAAAGAGACGGTGAGCACCAGCAATATTATAATGACATACTTCAATTCGTAAAAGACGGTAAAGTTAAAAATATAGATGTAAACGGTATTACTGATATAAACAGCTTATTAACATCCAAAAACTTTATGGCAATAGAATACCAATATTTACAGGCAAAAATGGCCGGTGGTGCCCAATTAAGTGAATTAGAACAAAAAGAATATGACAGAATCAGTGAAATCGCAAATGATAATAATGGTGATTTAACAAACATTAATTTGCCTTCAGGTGGTAACGGTGAATTCTGCGCAGATATTAAGAGTGAAGAAAAAAGGCTTGAAGCTCTTGCAAACGGGCAGGATTATGATGAATATCTTGAAAATGCAGTTAAAGAAAAACTTATTGCAGAATTAAAAGATTTATCGCCTGAAGAACAACAGAAAAGAATAGCTGAAATACTAGCAACTGCGGCTGATACAGCAGAGGGCGCATTGCTGTTAAAAGCATTGTATTCCTTGCTTGATGGCGATAATAAAATTATCGGTGCGGATGTATTGAATAATGCTTTAAATGATGCCGGTGTTAATACGGCTACCAAAGCCGCATTTGCAAAAGATGCTGATGATGAATTTAAGAAAATTATTGCTCAGGAGATTATCGAAGAAACTCAAAAAGGAAATTCCCCTTTAACTGCAATGCAATTTGAAGCATTTTGGAGAAACAGTTCTGAAGAAATCCAAAAGTTATTTTCTGACGATGAATCGTGCGGTTCTAAATTTACGGAATTATTAAAACAGGCTGAAACAGAAATTAATGCAGAAAAAATAAATTCTGATAGTACAACAGACGCCTCCGGAGACAGAGGGTATAGCTCATACGCATCAGATAATAATGACTATTCGACAGCAGGTTACGGAGCGGTAAATATTTTTGGCAGTCAGGATTTGTTTGATGAAAGTAACGGTGTTAATTATTTTGGTGTCGCTACGGATCCGTCGGGTGCCGCTGTTGTAAATAAAGCTTCTATGCCGATGAATTTTATAAATCCAAACAGTTCATCTGAAGATGATGTTGCGGAGGCAGATTCTTCTAAAATTATTGAGGAAATTAAGACAACTAATGACCCTGTAAGAAGAGCGGAATTGTTTACACAACTATCTGATGAGGAAGCAATAGCCTTAGTGTTTACAAATCCTCAAAAATATATTCACGACATAAAGGAAGACAGGTTGTATAGTATCATAATAGACAAATGGCAGCTTGCAATGGCCGGTGATGTAGGATTACAAAGAGCTTACGAAATTGAAATTGAGCAAAAAGAAAATATGGCGTGAATGTAACAAAAAACTCTCCGCGTTAACGGAGAGTTTTTTTAGTTTATCAAATCTACTTAGAAGCGCTGATTTTATTAACAGCCTTAGTAAGTCTTGATTTTTTTCTTGCAGCTGTATTTTTGTGTAAAACACCTTTAGAAACAGCCTTGTCGCATAATTTGTATGCATTTGAAAGTGCTGAATTTAATTCATCTTTAGAACCGCTGTTTGCAGCTTCCAAAACTTTCTTAACAGCAGTTTTGATTGATGATTTAACTGCAACGTTTCTGATTCTGTTCTTTTCTGCAACTAATATTCTTTTCTTTGCTGACTTAATGTTTGCCATTTTATATTCCTTTTCCTTGTTGCGGCTAATGACTCCGCATTTACTACACTGAGGATGTGAGCAAGTATATTCTACATGTTGAATAATTTTTTGCAAGTGTTCAGCGTAAAATTTATACTTGCAAAATTGAATTTATTATAATATTATAGTTTTAAAGAGTAATTAAAGAGGTATATTATGGATCAAATCATAAGAGTTGCGTGGGATTTAAACGAGAACACCGAAAACAGATATAAACTTGTGTATGAAATTGCCGAACTTGCAAAAAAACTTGTTGATGAGACTCAGGCTAAGAAGGCTCACGAAGATTTTGCTTTTGATGACAGTTTTGACGGTCAGTTTAAACATGAAAATCCTGTTGAACACGCTATAATGGTTAAAGCCTCTGAGGCTGATGATAACCGTTTGGTAGGTTAATTTTATTCTTTATTTGATAAGATGATTAGTGATTCTGTAAATTTTATTAAAAATAAATTGCTGAATTTTGAGCCTGAAATAGGTATCGTTTTAGGTTCAGGTCTAGGCGAACTTGCAGATGAAGTCAATGGTATTACGATAGATGAAAGCGGTGAATTGCCTGATTTTCCTGCCCCGACAGTTGAGGGGCACAAAGGCAGACTTGTTTTGGGAGAATTTGAGGGCAAGAATGTTTTGTTCATGCAGGGGCGAGTTCATTACTATGAAGGCTTGTCTTTGGATAAGGTTACTATGCCTGTTAAAGTCTTTAAGCTTCTTGGCGTTAAAACGGTAATTCTGACAAACGCTGCAGGGGCAGTAAACAAAAGATTTAACCCGGCTGATTTGATGCTGATTACTGATCACATAAATTTTATGGGTGTAAATCCGTTAGTAGGTAAAAATAATGATAAACTGGGTACAAGATTCCCTGATATGAGTGAGATTTATAAGAAAAATCTGCGAGATTTGGCTAAAAAGTGTGCTGCAGATTTGGGGATTAAACTAAGAGAAGGTGTTTATCTGGCAACATCCGGCCCAAGTTACGAAACTCCTGCAGAAATTAATATGTTTAGGCTTATGGGTGCTGATGCTGTCGGTATGTCAACAGTACCTGAGGCTATCGTTGCAAATTACTGCGGAATGAATGTTATGGGTATAAGTTGTATAACTAATTATGCGGCAGGCGTAAGTGACAAAAAACTTTCACATTCCGAAGTTATTGAGAATGCTGATATTGCAAAGAAAGATTTTAAAAATTTGATAAGAAAGATAGTGAAAAACCTTTAAAGGAGTGAAATATGACTAAAGAAGAGATAAAAAAACTTATAATACTTGTATTGGCAGGGCTTGGTTTATGTGCAACGGTTGAATTGGCAATTGTGTATTACAATGCTCTTTTTGCGGTTGATGCATCGCCAAGTATATGTGCGATAAATGAATTTATGGATTGTGATGCTGTTGCAAGAACAAGTGAATCCCAGTTCTTCGGTGTCCCTCTGGCTCTTTGGGGAATGCTATGGTACATATTTGTATGGGTAATGCTTAAAGTTGATGATCTTAAAAAAATCAGATTATTTAAGTTTATGGAAGTGTTTAAAAACCCATATGATTATATTGCTGTTTTAGGCTTATTTTCATTCATTGTTTCAATAATTTTGCTTTGTGTAAGCTTATTCCAGATAAGAAAACTCTGCGTATTTTGCGCATTTACATACATTTTAAATCTTGCAATTGCATTTGTTGCAGTAAGATCTCTTAAGGAAGGTTCGTTCTGGGGCGCTTTAAAGCAGTCAGTAAGCGACTTTATTGATGCAATAAAGGTAAAAAAATATTTAATTGCTTTTTGTATTTGTGTAGTTGCCGGAATTTCAGTTTTAACTTATACAACAGTAACAATGGTACTTGCTCCTCAGGTTAAAAACAGCAGAGAATTTGATAAACTTAAAAAGGCTAAAATTGAAAAATATCTCATATCGGGTAACTATCTTGGATCTCCTGATGCTCCCGTAATTGTTGAGGTTTATTCGGATTATGACTGTCCGGTCTGCAGATATTTGCACATTCAACTTTATTATCTGACAAAAATGTATCCGAATGTTCAGTTTATACATAAAAATTACCCGCTGGATAATGAATGTAACAAATATATGCCTATAAAAGGCCATGATAATTCCTGTATGAAAGCGCGTTACGCTGAAGCTGCAATGGAGCAGGGCAAATTTAATGATTTTGCGGCTCATCTGTTTGCGGATCAACCGGATAATGAAGAGGCTGTTTTAAAAATCGGTGAGGATTTGGGACTTGATATGGATAAATTAAAAAAAGATGCCAAATCTTTAAAGGTTAAAAAACTCATTGAAAATGATATTGATGAAGCTCTTGCAAAAGGTCTTAGCGGTACTCCGTTCCTGATTGTAGGCGAACATAAAAAAATGGGTATGAGCGGAATGAAAGAAACTCAAATCTGGCTGGAGCGCAATGGAGCAAAAAGAAAATAAAGTTTTGCTTCACGCATGTTGCGCAATATGTTCGGCGTACCCCATAGAACTATTAAAAGATATGGGGTATGTGGTTGTCGTGTATTTTTATAATCCCAATATTTACCCTGCTTCTGAGTATCAAAAACGTCTTGAGGCTGAGCGTAAACTTTGCAAGGCTATGGATGTTGAACTAATAGAAGAAATTTATGATGAAAATGACTTTCTGAAATATGTAAAAGGCTATGAGGACTGTCCTGAAAAAGGTGACAGGTGTCCCTTATGTTTTGAATTGCGTTTGAGAAAGTCCGCTGAAACGGCTAAAAATCTTGGTATCAAAAATTTCACAACATCAATTGTTATAAGTCCTCACAAAAATTTTACGTTGCTCTCAGGCATCGGTAAAAATATTGCCAGAGATACGAATTTGAATTATCTTGATATTGATTTTAAAAAGCAGGATGGTTTTTTAAAGACAAACATAATCGCAAAAGATTTAAATCTTTATCGCCAGAATTACTGCGGGTGCCGATTTAGCCAAAGATAACTAAACTTTAGTCAATGATTTGTCGGTTTTTACAGCTTTTTTGTATGCGGCATCAATAAGCCCAAGGAACAATGGGTGCGGTCTTTCAGGGCGGGACTTAAATTCAGGGTGAAATTGGCATGCAACAAACCAGTCATTTTGAGGAAGTTCAATCATTTCGCACAGCATACCGTCAGGTGACAGCCCTGAAAATACCATTCCCGCATCGGCTATCATCTGTCTGTATTCATTATTAACTTCATATCTGTGACGGTGACGTTCAAAAATCTTATCAGTACCATATACGCTGAATGCTTTTGTATCATTTTTAATACGGCATTCGTATTTCCCTAACCGCATTGTACCGCCGTAGCCTTCAACGTGTTTTTGTTCGGTCATAAGATCAATGACAGGATATAGTGTACTTTCTGAGAATTCCGTAGAATTTGCGTCTTTCAGGTTTACCACGTTTCTGGCAAATTCAATAACAGCGCATTGCATACCAAGGCAGAGGCCCAAAAACGGCAGATTATTTTCTCTTGCGTATCTGATTACGTTTAATTTGCCCTCAATCCCTCTAACACCGAAGCCTCCCGGAACAACAAGTCCGTCAACATCGGAGAGAGCCTCTTTGGCCTTATCATAATCGACACATTCTTCCGAATTTATCCACTTTATTTCAATTTGTGCATCAAACTTATAGCCTGCATGCTTTAAAGATTCAACTACAGAAATATAGGCATCTGATAATTTTGTATATTTACCTGCAATGGCGATTTTTATAGTGTGTTTCGGGTTCTTAATTTTATCAACCAAATTTTTCCAGTCAGACAAATCAGGTTCTTTATATTCCATCATTAAGCGATTTAGTACAACGCCCGCAAAATTTTGTTCTTCCAGTGAAAGCGGTACTTCATAAATACTTTTCATGTCTTTGCATTCAATTACTGCATCCAAAGGCACAGAACAGAACAGCGCCATTTTTTCCTTTTCTTTTTTCGGTATAGGTTTAGATGTTCTGCATACCAAAATTTCAGGCTGAATACCATAACTTCTCAGATTTGTGACACTATGTTGTGACGGTTTTGTTTTCAGTTCTCCGGATGTCGGAAGATACGGAAGTAATGTAACGTGTATTGATATGGAATTTCCGAATCCTGCTTCACTTCGGAATTGTCTGATAGCTTCAATGAATGGTAAACTTTCAATGTCACCTATTGTACCGCCGATTTCAGCGATTAAAAAGTCCGGCTTAAACTGTTGTGTAGCTTTTTTAAGTCTTGATTTGATTTCATTTGTAATATGCGGAATAGTCTGAACAGTGGCGCCAAGATAATCACCATGTCGTTCTTTGTTAATGACGGTTTGATATACGCTTCCTGACGTTACGTTATTAATATGTCCCAAATCGGTATCAATAAAGCGTTCATAATGCCCAAGATCAAGGTCGGTTTCTGCGCCGTCATCGGTTACAAAAACTTCGCCGTGCTGAAACGGGCTCATTGTTCCGGGGTCAACGTTAATATATGGGTCAAATTTTTGAATGACAACGCTAAATCCTCTTGCTTTTAATAATCGCCCTAATGATGCTGCGACTATACCTTTTCCCAGTGATGAAACAACACCGCCCGTAACGAAAATATATTTTGTTGCCATAAATCCCCCAGTTTTTCCTAATCCTTAGAATTATACTACAACACAGAAAGAAAAATTGCCACTTATGCAACAAATTTTATTGTTAACTTTTGTTAATTTTTTAAGTTTATCTGCAATTTTAAATAAAAAAATACTTTATTACTTTAAGAGAGTTTTTTTAATTAAAATGAAAGAGAGCATGCTATGGGCGAAAATCCAAGTATTAATTTGAAATTCGGCTGGGGACACCGTGTTCAAAAAAGTTTTGATAAGGGTGTACAAAGAAGTGCTTTTAACACGACAAGTCAGAATTGTCAAAGCCTGTTTGACAAAGCTGATAAAGACAGAAACAAGATTCTTGATGCAACGGAATTGGCAGAATTTTATAATAGTCTTAACGCGGCGGCTGACGGTTCAAGGCTGTCCAAAGGTGAAGCAAGGGACTTCTTGAAAGATTATGGAATGGATAATATTTCGCGCAGAGAATCAAGAGGGCTTATAGAAGAATTTTTGAATGTCTTGGGTGGCGATCAGGATAGAGTTATTGAAGCCACACGTGATACAGATAATAATGTTACTGTAAATTATAGTGGTAACGGTCATTTAGTTGAAACATATAGACATACTACAAATGCAGAGGGCAAAGATGTATCTGTCCTTGAAAAGTCAACAGAGGTTGCACAAGATGGCTCTCAAATTGAAAAGTTATATGACAGCACCGGAACGACGGTTTTGACAACTAATCGTACAAGAGAGATTACAACTGATGATGTTATTGAGGATATAGTGGATCTTGGTACCGGAGTATTGCCGGATGGTATATCTAAAATCAAAGATTCATTTACCGGTGATGTTATGAATGATCCTATTACACGGGAATATATGGATGCTGACGGAAATACATTGTGTACAAGAACATACTGGTACGGTGACGGTACTACAGTTATAAATCAACAAGATCAAAATAATAGATTGACAAACCAGTTTACTTTAGATGGTAATGACAACTTAACGAACAGAAAAGATCTTGAGTATCTTGATAATAATACGGTAAAAACGACGTCATCTGACGGAACAACCACATTAGCTCATGGTAACTTTGATGTTGAAATGGAATATGATGCAAATGGCAATGTTATATCCCATGCCAGAGCGGGTGAAAGCTTTGATGAAACAGCATCAAGACTTGGTTTTGATAAAACTAGTAATCCTGAGGGATATGCAGCATTTAAAGCAGCTAACGCGAAAGCAAGTAATCGTTCTCATCATGGCTGGTTTAATTTAAAAGAAAATGTCATTATACCGCAAGATCATTTAGCAGAATTAGATGTTGCTAACTACAGAGTTGATCCACAGGCAGAATTGGATGTTTATAGAAAAAGCGGTGTCAGCCATGAGCCGGGTGCAGATAATTCAACTGCAATAAGAAAGCAAAAAGAACGTAACAACGCTATGAATGCAACAAACCGTATGGTTGAAGAGTTTGTTAATGCAAATCCAAGACCTGAAGTTGAAGAGTATTCTACTACAGCAGGGGACAATGTTAGAATTATTTCTACAGAAAATAAAGCTATATATGTTGGAACACAACCGGATGGAACTCATTACGTTATTATACGTACAGACACAGCAAATGAAAATACCGAAGGTTATACTGTTAATAATCAGGTAGAGTATTATTTAAATGCCGATGGTAATAGTATTACGAAAATATGGTCTGATGATAATGATGATAATTCAGCTGGATATAATATTAATTTAAACAATGGAGATGCTGCTGCGCAGAGTTTGATTCAGCAGATACTTACATTATTCGGCGGCCAATGGCCTGCTGCACCGACAGCGACATCATAGTATTAATTATTTCAGAATTGAAAGGAGGGTGCGGTTATATCGCACCCTTTTTAAGTAAAAGCAGTTCTCCGCCACTATCGTTTCGCTGAACCGCGAACCGTACGTTTTCTTCTCAAAAAACGTGATATTTAGTCACATTTTTTTCGGCAGAGTGCTGTCTAATACGCCACTCAAAACTTTTGCTCACGTATCATATATCAAAAGTTTCTCGGACATAAAATTTTTCTTGCATTTTTGTGAAAAATGTGCAATAATCATTCCATAAAGTTTGAATTCATGGAGTAAATTTCCATTGCCCGTTAAATTCAAGCTATGGTGAGCGAAAAAGAGATTGGATTAATCAGAAATTTATGGCGAATGAAGAATTTAACTATAAGTTCCTAAAAGAAAAAGCCGGAGCAGGTGCGTGGAGACGCGGCTATGAGCTTTATTCCAAAGGCGGAATGATTTTGGAATCTTATCCTGAAAAGAATTTTTATATGGGTAAAGTTAAGGGTAATTTTCAGGCTTTTTATAATACTGATTTGATATTTAAGAAAAATAAGGTTGAAGCAAGATGTAATTGTCCTTTAAAAGATGAATGGTGCAAGCACGCCGTTGCAATTGCCTTAAAAGCGATTAATGAGCACGCATATGAGGACTGGCTGGAAACTAAATTAGGTATCCATACTGATTTCCCTGATGAAGATACTGCCTTAACGGAAGAACCCGACGGAAGTTATATCTTCCACTTTAATTCAAAACGCAAGGTTAATTTTTTCTCAATACTTGTCCGCTCACGTGAAAACGGCAAAATTGTAAGACAAATTGAAAATGTTTTGCGCGGAATTATTGATGAACAAAGGAACAATAAAAAGTTTAAACTGAATAATTCTCAAATGGTTGAAATTGAGATATTTAAACAACTTTTATTGATTTCAAGACAGGATAAAAAAGCAGGCTGGTATGATATTCCGATTACAAAATTCGGTCCGATGTTTGAATTGCTTGCAAAAGCCGATGAAGTTCTTGATGAAAAAACGAAGGAACGTTTAAAATTTACTGATAAGGAATGGCAGCTTGAATTGTCGGTAACTTCAGGTCAGAGCGGTACGTTGTTACTTGCTCTTGAATGGCACAGACCTGACAGTGATGATATTTATCCGCTTGAAGAGGTCAGATATTTTTCAAAACATCTTAAATGGGGCAGATACAAAAACGTGATTTTCCCGACCAATGTTGCTATGCAGGCTATTCCTGCAAATATATTGAAATCATCTTTCACAGAGCTTAAAGATGCTGAGGGCGGAAAATTTATCTATGAAGATTTACCTGATATTCAAAAGGTTATAAAAGTTAATGTTGATGAAAATATTTCTAAACTTATGCTTGAAAGCAGACCGCCTGTTAAGGTGGTATCTTTGGGTATAGATTATGACCAGTCGTTAAAAGCCTCTTTGGAATTTGAATATGACGGCGTAAGAGTTCCGTATTCAAAAACTACGGGTAAAAAATTGCCGTACGTTACAGTTAAAAAACCTAATGAAGACTTGATTTACTGGGTTAAAAGAGATATTGATCACGAACAAGCTGCATATAATATGCTTTTAGCTTGCCGTTTTGTTCCGATGCAGACAAACAACCTTGCACTGGAAAAAGAAAATGCCATAGATTTTTATAATTATCATATAAAACAAGCCGGTGAGGACTGGAAGTTTGTTGAAAAAGACGATATGAATTTCTTTAAAGTTCTTGATGAGAAATTTACGCTTTGCGCAGATATTGATTTCAGCGCAGAAACAAAAGATTCTTTTGAAATTAATTTGTACGGTAGAGTTGGCGAAAACGTACTGCCGTTTGATGAAGTATATGAGATTTTGCAAAGCGGTGAAAAATACAGCCGTATAAGGACATTAGGTTTTGTTGAATTCCCGTCACAGGATTTGTATGCACTGATGAAAGCGTTTAACACGTTTGACGTTTACAGAAATAATGACAACAAGTTTATTGTTAAAACGTACCGTGCAGGACTTATTTCCGAATTAAAAAACTTAAACGTAGAAACAAATTTAAGTAAAGAATTTGAAGAATTTTGGTCTCAGATGTCTAGTTTCTCAACTTCTGATTCCATTGCATTACCTAAAGAAGTCCATGCAGAGTTTAGGGAATATCAGAAAAAAGGCTTTGGCTGGTTGTGGTTTATGTATAAATACGGTCTGAACGGTATTTTGGCTGATGATATGGGGCTTGGTAAGACTTTACAGGCACTTACTGTTCTTCAGGAAGCAAAAGATACTGACGGGCCTATGCCGACACTTGTTGTCTGCCCTACAACCGTTGTATTTAACTGGGAAAATGAAATTGAAAAATTTGCACCAGAACTTACCCATCTTAGGATAACCGGTACTGAAAGAGCATCTTTGTTTAAGAAAATTCCTGAGTATGACATTATTATCACGAGTTATGCTCTCATAAGACGTGATATAGCAAAATTAAAAGATTTTAATTTCAGATATGTAATTCTTGATGAATCTCAAAACATTAAGAATGCGGGCTCTCAGACGGCTCAGGCGGTTAAAAAACTTCAGGCTGATCATAAATTGGCATTATCCGGTACCCCGATAGAAAACAAACTTGAAGAATTGTGGTCTGTATTTGACTTCCTTATGCCGGGATTCTTATTTGATATGCACGAATTTAATTATCGTTACGTTTCACCGATTATGGAGCGCGAAGATAAAACAGTTGAAAAACGCTTGAAAATGCAGATTTTTCCATTTATCTTGCGCCGTATGAAACGCGATGTTGCAAAAGACCTGCCTGATAAGGTTGAAAACGTTGCATACTGCGAACTTACGGATGAACAAAAAGACTTCTATCTTCAAGTTTTGGATAGTACTAAAGAAGAATTGTTCAAATCTATTGAAGAAAAAGGTCTTGAAAAAAGCAGATTATCAATATTTTCAGCATTACTCAGACTTCGTCAAATCTGTTGTCACCCTAGACTTTATGACAAGGAAAATGTCAAAAAGATTATATCTTCAGGTAAATTTGAAAAACTCAAAGTTATGCTTGAAGAAATTATATCAGAGGGCCACAGAGTTCTTTTATTTAGCCAATTTGTTGAAATGCTCGACATAATTAAAGCTTGGCTTGAAAGAGAAGGTATTAAATACTCTTATCTTACAGGTAAAACAAAAGATCGTCAGGAAGCTGTTGAAAGCTTCAACACTGACCCTACGGTTCCGATATTCCTCATAAGTCTTAAAGCTGGCGGTACAGGTCTTAACCTGACAGGCGCAGATTATGTTATACATTATGACCCTTGGTGGAATCCTGCCGTTGAAGATCAGGCTACTGATAGGGCATACCGTATCGGGCAAACGAAAAAAGTATTTGTTTACAGACTTATTACTAAAAACACTGTTGAAGAAAAAATTCAAAAGCTTAAGATGTTCAAACGAGACCTTGTTGACAGCGTAATTTCAATAGACAGAAATATTACAAAATCACTTACTATGGAAGATATTGAAGAAATCTTCTCGGTGGACTAGAGTATGGATTTATTTGCTTTTGTTCAGAAATTATCACATCTTTTGGATTGGATCTACAAAAAGAAGTGCTATTTTTGCCACAGTTCAAAAGATTGTGTTAAGATGTGCCAAAAGTGCTATGACAGTCTTGAATTTTTAAATTATGACGAATTCATTTTTCTTGACGGAGTCCCTGTTTATTGTGCCGGATTATATGAGAAAAATTTGCAAAAGTTAATTCGCGGTGTTAAATATCATAATCAGTGGGATTTAGCGTATTATCAGGCAAAATTTATGTGGGAATACTGGCAAAATGTTGCATCGCCGGATGATAAATATACTGTTATCCCGGTACCTTTGCATAAAAATCGCCTTAAAAAGCGTAAATATAACCATATGGAGCTTGTGGGTAAAGAATTCTGCAAACTTTCCGGGTATGAGTATTCTGATAATCTTATAAAAAGGATTAAATACACAAAACCTCAATATCTTCTGAATATGAAAGAACGTGCATTAAATCTTGCTGATGCTTTTGAGGTTAATGATGATATAAAAATTGAAGGGAAGTTGCTCTTGATTGATGATATTACGACAACAGGGACAACATTTTCAGAAATGATTAAGACCTTAAAACGTGCAGGTTACAATGATATTACTTGTCTTGCTACAACAACGCCGAGGATATAGATGATTTTAGCCGAATTTGCAAAATATATTATTGAACATAAAAATCTGATAATTGACGGTGAAAAAAGTGCCGTTTATATTCTTACAGACTGGATAAGAGAAACTTTAAATACCGAACCGGTTCAGCACTGGCAAAGAATTATACATACGGAAATTATGCTTGCTCAAAACTCTTATAATGAATTTCTAATTCTTGGAAAATCTGATAGCGGCAGAATCCTTATTAATGCCCTTTATAATTATGCTTTGAGTTATGAACACTACATATTGGCGAAAAATATCCCCGATAGCATTGAATTTAAACCTAAAAATTAGTCACGTATGAGTGCACATTTTGCGATGTGTGTAGGTGAAATTTGTATAATTGGCGGTTCATCTTTTATGCAGACGGATTTATCACAAAATTTGCATCGAGGGTTAAATTTACAGCCTGATATAATTTCTTCTATAGTCGGCGGCTTGCCTGATATTGTGTCTAATATATCTTTACCTGTATTTGGAAGCGAATTAATTAAAGCGTTTGTATAAGGGTGTTTAGGATTATTAAAGAATTCCTTATTTTTGCCATGCTCAACAATTTCACCTGCGTACATAACTGATATTCTGTCGGCATTTTCATGTACTAATGCCAAATCGTGAGTTATAAGAATTATTGATGTTTGTTTTTCTTTCTTAATGTCAGACAGAATATTCATTATTTGTGCCTGAATTGTCACATCAAGCGCCGTTGTCGGTTCATCTGCAATAATTATCTCTGAATCACAAGCAAGTGCCATAGCAATTATTGCACGTTGCTTCATTCCGCCCGAAAATTCATGCGGATATGATTTTAATCTGTTTTTAGCATCCGGAATTTTGACTAAATCGAACGCTTCAATCGCTTTTTTTTCGGCCTCTGCACCTTCAAGATATTTGTGCAGTCTCAAAACTTCCAATATCTGATTTCCTACAGTATAAAGCGGATTTAGTGATGTCATTGGATCTTGCGGAATGAGTGCAATTTGAGCACCACGAATTTTGTTCATCTGAGCGTTTGTATAGTTAAGTATATTTTCGCCTTTATAAATAACTTCACCTTCAGTAATTGCAGCTGTTTTAGGGAGAAGTTTTAATATACTCATAGCGGTAACTGTTTTACCGCATCCGGATTCCCCCACAAGCGCGTGGAGCTCACCTTTTCTTAAATCAAAATTAACTCCATGTACAGCTTCAAAAAATTGGTCATCTTTTTTAAAGCCCAAATGCAGATTTTTAATTTCCAGAATATTTTGCATAAAGGAATTATAATATAAAACTCATTGTATTACGATACGACAATGAGATGATTATTTCATGCTTGAAACAATTGTATCTCTTGCAATAATTGCCTGCTCTTTTGTCAGAGGCGGAATACCTTTTAATGGGTAGTTTATACCCAGTTTTTCATATTTAGAAATTGCCAAATCGTGGTACGGCAACACATCAAGAGCATGCACATTTTTCAATGTTCCAATAAATTCACCTAATTTTTTAAGATATTCAGGTTTATCCGTAATTGTCGGAACAACAACATGCCGAATCCACATAGGAATATTTTTATCCGATAAATAGCGTGCAAAATTAAGAATGTTTTTATTGGAATGTCCTGTAAGTTTTTTATGTTCATCATCATCAATGTGCTTAATATCAAGCATTACAAGGCTTGTAAATTTTAAAAGTTCATCAATTTTTGTTGTGTTATTTATATCAAACAAAATTCCGGATGTATCTAATGCGGTGTGGATATTTTGTTCTTGAGCCAACTTAAATAATTCTGTTACAAAATCAATCTGAACAAGCGGTTCCCCGCCGGTTGCGGTAATTCCGCCGTTTTTAAGAAATTCTTTAACCCCGTCAAATTGAGAAAGAATTTCTTCAACACTCATTTCTTGTCCGCCGACAAAAGCCCATGTATCAGGGTTGTGGCAATACTGGCATCTCATGGGACACCCTTGTAAGAACACAACAAACCTTACTCCAGGTCCGTCAACAGTACCGCAAGTCTCAATTGAGTGAATTTTACCTGATAATTGCATAAATATTAGATAACCTTACAGAGAGCCGTGGAATGTACGTGAAATTACATCATCCTGCTGCTCTTTTGTTAATTTGTTAAAATTTACGGCGTACCCTGAAACTCTAACCGTTAATTGCGGATATTTTTCAGGGTGTTGTTGTGCATCAATTAACGTTTCCCGGTTAAAAACGTTAACATTCAAGTGGTGTCCGCCTTTTTCAACATATCCGTCAAGTAAATTAATTAAATTTTCTTCCTGTTGAGTTGTCATAATTATAAACCCTTTCTTATATTATGTTCTTTTCACAACATCCTTTATTTAAAGAAATAAAGTTCATATTCCCTAAAAATACTTCGTCTTTTCCTAATGCATTCGGAATTATAGAGAAGGTATTAGAGATACCGTCTTGAGCATCCTTAAACGGTAACTTGGCAACAGAAGCCAAAGATGCAACAGCGCCGTTTGTATCTCGTCCGTGCATTGGGTTAGCACCCGGAGCCAAAGGAACACCGGCTTTTCTTCCGTCAGGAGTGTTACCTGTTTTCTTTCCGTAAACAACGTTTGACGTAATCGTGAGGATAGATGTTGTCGGGATTGAATTTCTGTATGTCGTGTGTTTTCTGATTTTAGCCATAAAGCCTTTAACAACGGCAACTGCAATTTGGTCAACTCTGTCGTCATTGTTTCCGTATTTAGGAAAATCACCTTCAATTTCGTAATCTACAACAAGTCCGTTTTCATCTCTTATAGTTTTAACTTTCGCATACTTAATAGCTGAAAGTGAATCTGCCACAACCGATAAACCTGCAATACCCGTTGCAAAGTATCTTTTTACGTGCAAATCCAATAACGCCATCTGAGCTTTTTCGTAGCAATATTTATCATGCATATAGTGAATAACATTAAGGGTATTAACATAAAGCCCTGCAAGCCATTCCATCATAGCATCATATCGTTCTATAACTTCATTGAAATCCAGATATTCTGATGTTATAGGGCTGAATTTAGGCCCTACCTGGACTTTTAACCGTTCATCAATACCGCCGTTTATTGCGTAAAGCAGACATTTTGCAAGGTTTGCTCTTGCTCCGAAGAATTGCATTTCCTTACCCATAACCATTGACGATACGCAGCATGCAATAGCATAATCATCGCCGTGAACAGGTCTCATAAGGTCATCGTTTTCGTATTGAACCGAAGATGTTTTAATAGATATTTTTGCACAGTATTCTTTAAAGTTTTTAGGTAACTTTGTTGACCATAAAACTGTTAAATTTGGTTCAGGTGCAGTACCTAAATTTTCTAAAGTGTGCAGGTATCTGAATGAGTTTTTAGTAACCAGCGGCCTGCCGTCAACCCCCATACCAGCAATAGATTCGGTTACCCAGGTAGGATCACCTGAAAATAGTTCATTGTATTCAGGAGTTCTTGCGAATTTAATAAGTCTTAATTTCATAATGAAATGATCAATAAGTTCTTGAGCTTCGCTTTCTGTTAAAGTACCTCTGATTAAATCTCTTTCAATATAAATATCCAGGAATGTAGAGGTTCTGCCGATACTCATTGCAGCGCCGTTTTGTTCCTTAACAGCAGACAAATATCCGAAATATAACCATTGAACAGCCTCTTTTGCATTCTGCGCAGGACGGGAAATATCAAAACCGTATATTTCACCAAGCTTTTTCATGTCTTTGAGTGCGCTTATCTGATCGGTTACCTCTTCCCTTAATTGTATTTTTTCAGGTGACATTTCGCCTTCAAGTGTCTGGTATTGCTGAATTTTGTCATCAATAAGTCTGTCAATACCGTAAAGTGCAACACGCCTGTAATCACCGATAATACGGCCTCTGCCATAGGCATCAGGCAAACCTGTGATTATTGCGGAATGTCTTGCAGCTTTCATTTCAGGAGTATAAACATCAAATACGCCCTGGTTATGAGTTTTCCTGTATTTTGTAAATATTTCCGTTACTTTAGGATCAACTTCATATCCGTATGATTTGCATGAAGTTTCTGCCATACGAATACCGCCAAACGGTTGCAGTGCACGTTTTAGAGGCTTATCAGTCTGTAGCCCCACAATTTGTTCCAAATCTTTATCAATATAACCCGCACCATGCGATGTTATTGTTGAAATTATATCGGTATCCATATCCAGAACACCGCCTTTTGCGCGTTCTTCAGCCAAAAGTTCACAACACTTGCTCCAAAGCTTTTTGGTTGCTTCTGTCGGCTCAGCTAAGAATGAACTGTCACCTGTATATTGGGTATAATTTGTTTGTATAAAATCTCTGACATTAATCTCCGTCTGCCATTTTCCGGGTTTAAAGTCAAACAAAGGCAGAACACTTTCCCTAATCAATGCACCCTGCATTATTTTCTCCTTTTGCAAATTATGTGTCTTTTAATTATAAACCTAAATCAAATAAAAGTCTCCTAATTATAAATTATTATTAAGTTAAAATTGTAAAAATTTTTGCTAAAAAAAATTACCGATTAGTAACGGGGTAATCGTACCAAAAGGTAATTATTAGGGTAAACGTATAGTTTATGTTTGTTATGCTAAACTATCATGTGATTGTATATCTTTTGTAAATGTATATTTATAAGTCCCCAATCCCTAATGTAATCGTTAAAGATTGAATAACAAGTGTTCAAAAAACACTTACTACGGTTTTCAATATACATTACCGATTAAAAAATGTCAAGATTTTAAAGAAAAATAATTTTATAAAAATTAACACTTAGACTTTTGCGGGTTAATTAAAAGTTTTTTTGAGATAGAATAATTGTAAGGAGAAGTAAAAAATGTGGGATTACTCTGAAAAAGTTATTGATCATTACAGAAATCCAAGAAATGTCGGCAAGATTGATGATGCGGACGCTGTCGGGCTTGCAGGTTCACTTTCTTGCGGTGATCAGCTTAAAATATATTTAAAAATCAAGGATAATGTGGTAATTGACGCTAAGTTTCAGACTTTCGGCTGCGGTTCTGCGGTTGCAAGTTCAAGTATGCTGACTGAAATGATTATCGGCAAAACTCTTGATGAAGTCCGTAAGATTACAAACAAAGATATAGTAGATGCGCTGGGCGGTTTACCGCCTGAAAAAATGCACTGTTCCGTTATGGGTTATGAAGCCTTAGAAGACGCTCTTAAGTCATATCACGCTGACGGTTATGTGTCGTTAGATGAAATTAACAGTAATAAGTCTGCAGATAAAGTTATATGCAAATGTTTTGATGTAACAGAAAACCAGATTTGGGATGCCATCAAAACAAACGGATTAAAAACTGTTGAAGAAGTTACAAATTACACGAAAGCTGGCGGGGCATGCGGACACTGTAAAGAGGCAATCAAAGATATTATTGATACGTATTATCAAAAAGTTGCTAAGGAAGAAAACGCACCGTTATCTGCCGCACAAAAAATTCTTAAAATAGGGAAAATTATAGATACACAAATTGCGGCTGAACTTCAAAAAGACGGCGGAGATATTACTTTACAGGATATTGACGGTAATAAGGTTTATGTAAAACTCAGAGGCAAATGTTCGGGATGTAAAAATTCCATGATGACATTAAAAGGATTTGTTGAAAACACATTAAGAAATGCCGTTGATAAAGACATTGAAGTTATAGAGGTTTAATAATGAATTTGATATATTTGGACAACAATGCAACTACTAAGGTTGACGATAAAGTCATTAAGGTGATGATGCCGTATTTTGGCGAAAAATACGGAAATGCATCATCAATGTATGAATTTGCACGTTCCGCTTCTGATGCAATTAAAGCAGCCAGAGAACAGATGAAATATTTTTATAATGCAGAAAACGAAAAAGAAATAATTTTCACATCTTGCGGTTCTGAGAGTGCAAATCTTGCTATACGCGGAATGTTAAACATGAACAAAAACAAACGTCACATAATAACGACTAAAGTTGAACATCCATGTGTTTTGAATCTTTATAAACAACTTGAAAAAGAAGGTTACAAAGCGGACTATATCGGGGTAAATTCAAACGGTGAATTAAACCTTGAAGAACTGGATGAAAAAGTTAATTCGGATACTGCTCTTGTGTCCGTTATGTATGCCAATAATGAAACAGGTGTTATTTTCCCGATAAAGAAGATCGTTGAAATTGTTAAAGCAAAAAATCCTGAAACAAAAGTATTCTCTGACGGCGTTCAGGCTGCCGGTAAAATTAATATAGATGTTCAGGACTTGGGCGTTGATGCAATGGGTGTTTCAGGACATAAATTCCACGCACCTAAGGGTGTCGGAGCGCTTTATGTTAATTCAAAGACACTTATCACTCCTTTGATTATTGGCGGCCATCAGGAAAGAGGCAAGCGTGCGGGAACTGAGAATGTTCCGTATATTGCAGGTATGGGGCTTGCTGCCGAGATGGCAAAAGATGCTCTTAAATATGAATCAACTGAAGTTAAAAGATTAAGGGATAAACTTGAAAGCGGTATCATAAAGCGAATTTATAATGCAAGAGTAAACGCAGGTATTAATAACAGAGTGCCAAATACTACAAACATTGGTTTTGAATATATTGAAGGCGAATTGATACTATTGCATTTGTCTGATATCGGTATTTGCGCAAGCTCAGGAAGCGCATGCACGTCAGGTTCATTAGAACCAAGCCATGTACTAAGAGCTCTGAATGTTCCGTTTACATCTATTCATGGTAGCATACGTTTTTCATTAAGCCGTTTTACAAAAGAAAAAGAAATTGATTACGTTATTGAAAAACTGCCGCCTATAATTGAAAAACTTTGTGCTATTTCACCTTATCAGGATGAATTAAACGCTCTGAAAAAGTTAAAAGGTTTTTAGAGGTGCTTTTCTATCTTTGAAGTTAGGGTCGATTTTGATAAAAATCCTACCATGCGTTCTACCGGTTGACCGTCTTTGAATAGCAATACCGTAGGCAAGCCGCTTACAAAATAATCGGCAGCAACAGGAGCGCTTTCATCCGTATTAACTTTAACATATTTAATCTTGTCCCCAAAGTCATTTGCAACTTCATCCAAAAGCGTAGATAATTTTCTGCATGGAGCACACCATGTTGCCCAGAAATCAACCATTACAGGTTTGTCTGATTTAACGACTTCTTCTTCAAAATTATCAACATTACCTTCTATTGCCTGTGCCATAGTCCCTCCGTATCTGAAAATTTATAAGTATTGTTATATTCTAGCACAAATTTATATTTTTATGATAATATAGTTAGGTAGTCTTACAGGATTGGGAAATGGCAAGAAAAAAAATTATTGAAATTGTCCTGGATACGGAAACTACAGGACTGGATTTCACAAGGGAGAGATTAGTTGAATTTGCTGGTGTCAGGCTGGAAAACGGTAAAATTACCGATGAATTTCAGACGTTAATAAACCCGGAACAGCACATCAGAAAATCAAGCATGGCAATACACGGAATTACTCAGGAAATGGTAGCCGATGCGCCGACAGAAGCTGAAGCGATGCCAAAAATTCTTGATTTTATTGGTGACTATCCTATAGTTGCCCACAATGCTATTTTTGATTATTCATTTTTGAATGAAGCATCAAAACGTGTATTTAATAAAGAAATTGAAAATCCGAGAATTGATACTCAACAAATGTTCAGAGAGGTTTTTCCTGATTTGGAATCTCATGGACTTGATCGTTTGAGTGAGATGTTTAACGTTGATTTAACAAATCATCACAGGGCTATGGCGGATACTATGGCTTTGGCGCAAAGTTATCCGAAACTGAAAAAACTTTTTGACGAAAAATATAACTGGGAACTTAAACAAATACAAAATGTTGAATATTTGTTTGAAAGGTACTTGCGTATTCAAAATACTGTTACAACGCTTCAGTCCGAATTGCAGGATTTAAAGTCTGTCTTTAAATTATATTTTGAAGAAGGCGGAGCTCCTATAACGTCTCAGTCCGGTGATATGCTGACCTATACTTCAAAGCAGTCGTTCGGATACGATTTTGATAAAGTCAGAGATGTATTGATTGAAGTTGGGGCCTTATCTAAGGCAATTAAACTTAATAACGGTTTTCTTGACAGGCTTGCAAACGGTCATGGATTGACGGATGAACAGAAAGATATACTGTGTGCGGCACGTTTTGAAGTACTTGAAAACAGAAATATTCAAATTGTTAAATGTAAATAAATCCGGAGTTGCTGATTAAATGGATTTTAAAACTATATGCTTATTTATTGTTATGGTAATTGCAGGTTTCTACTGTATTTTTGGAGATTTTTCCTCAAAGACGCCCGTTGAAAATCCGGCTCCTATTGCGCAGACAGAGTATAAGTTACCTGAACCATCTAAATCTGTTCAAACTAATGATATTTCGGTTGAAACCGAAGATACAAAACCTGTTGTTTTATTTTTTTATACGGACTGGTGCGGCGGGTGCAAAAGATTTAAACCTGCTTATAACGCAGTAAAACATCGTGTTGTCGGATACAGATATGTCGAAGTTAATGCCGATAAGGACAGCAAGTTATCTCAGCATTTTAATATAAGATCAATTCCGACTGTTTATATTTACGATAAGAAAAATAATTATAAAAAGAAAGTTAACATTAACAATTTTGAGCAGGAATTAAGAAATTATTTGGATAGCAGAAAATAAGTTATATTACAAATTTTATAGAATATGTGCATGCGTTGCATTTTTTTGGTACAATCCGAAATGAGAGCGGATGAGCGCAGAAGTTAGTATATGAAGGGAATTATTAATGGCAAGTAAATTTTTTGAATTTTTCAAAGAGCCTCCTGTGGCGGAACCCATACAGGATAAAGAAAAAGTTGATAAAATGTATTCTCACTGGCGTTTGAGAATGTTTTATTCATGCTTTATCGGATATACAATATTTTATCTTTGTAAAAAGAATATAGCTGTAGCTTTGCCGGGGATTTCGGAAGAATTCGGTTTTACAAATACTGAACTTGGTTTAATCGGAAGTTCCCTGTATCTGACCTACGGTATCGGTAAATTCGTTAACGGGGTTTTGGCTGATGGAGCGGATGTCAGAAAATTTTTGCCGACAGCGTTAATAATGACTGCTATTGCAAACCTTTGTTTTGCTCTTTCTGCGGTATTTATTACTCCGGGTGAATTTACATTCTTTGGATTACCGACAAACACAATTCTTTTGTGGCTGTTTGTATTTTTCTGGGGTGCGTCAGGCTGGTTCCAGTCAGCAGGTTTCCCTTCAATTGCTAAAACATTGACATACTGGTATTCAAATTCCGAACGCGGTACAAAATGGTCTTTATGGTCATGCTCACACCAGGTTGGTACATTCCTTAGTGTTATCATTTCAGGTGCTTTAGTTCAACATTTCGGTTGGAGAATGGCATTCTTTGCTCCGGCAACTCTTGCTATTTTGGCAGCAATCTGGCTTATAGATAGACTTCGCGACAGACCACAATCTTTAGGTTTGCCTGATGTTGAAACTTACAGAGAAGAAAAAGCTGTAAAAAAAGAATCAAATGCAGAAACAGATAACAGAACATATCTTCAGGTCATAAAAGAGAGTGTTATTTGTAATAAAACTATATGGATGTTAGCAATAGCATACATTTTTGTTTATGTTATTCGTTTTGGTGCTGAAGACTGGATGGTTAAATATTTAAGTGAAGATAAGGGTAATTCATTAGAACTTGCCGCTCAAAAACTGAGTGCTTTACCTTTATTCGGTATTGCCGGAACAATTTGCGCCGGCCTTATATCGGATAAATTATTCAAAGGCAAACGAGCTCCTGTTAATTTAATATACTTAATAGGTGTTCTGACTATGGTAATATTATTAAAAATTAATACTATTGGCGCACTTGATTTTGTAATTATCGGTTTATTGGGCGCATTTACATACGGACCTCAAATGATGATTGGCGGATTATGTGCAATTGAAAGCAGTTCTAAAAAGGTTGCAGCTGCCGTAACCGGATTAATGGGAACTTTCGGCTACTTGGGTGCAGTATTATCAGCAACCGGTACCGGTTTTATGGTTGATAAATTCGGGTGGAACGGCGCATTGGCATTTTGGGGCGGTTCGGCCGCAATCTGTATAGTAGTATGTACTATGTTATGGATTGATGAGATGAAAAGAGCGTAAATGTTTATAAAATAAATAAAAAGCGGTATGTTTTAATGCATATCGCTTTTTTATTTCCATATATCAGAATAAACTTCTTTAAGCCGCTTTTTGCTGATGTGTGTATAAAGTTGAGTAGTTGATACATCACTGTGCCCCAAAAGCTCCTGTACTACCCTTAAATCCGCTCCGTTTTCAAGTAAATGTGTTGCAAAAGAATGTCTTAATGTATGCGGAGATATAATTTTATTAATCTTTTTGCCCATTTTCTTTATAAAACGCCAAACATCCTGTCTTGTATATAATCGCCCGCTATCATGCATCATCAACTTATTAGTTACAATTAAATATTGTTCAATAATGAGGCTTCTGTGCGGTTCATAATCTTTTAGGGCTTTTATCGTGTTTTTATTGATAGGAATAATTCTTTCCTTTGATCCTTTACCGATACATCTTAAAAATTTAGCGTTAACGTTAATGTCATTTATATTTAACTCAACAAGTTCAGAAACACGCAGTCCACATCCGTACAACAATTCCAGTATAAGGCGTTCGTCAGGTGTTAATTCGTTTTCAAAAAGCTTGTTTATTTCGTCAATAGTCAGAACTTTTGGCAGCCTTTTAGGAAGTTTTAACTGCTCAACAAATTCAGACGGATTTGTTTTTATTAAATCATTTGCGCAAGCCCATTTGTAAAATCCTTTTATTGCGGCAATTTTGCGGGAAATACTTGAAGGTGCATATTTATTTTCTTTAAGGTAATAAATGTAAGAATTTAAGCCGCTCCTTGAAATATCCTCTGAGTTGTTAAAATAATCAAAAAAGGCGCAAATATCACGTTCGTAAGCTTCAATTGTATTTTTGGCCAGTCCTCGTTCAAGCTCCAGATATTCAAGATATAACGGTAATTCCTGCATATACGAATTTTAGCATTTTTTTATTAATTTGAAAAGTTATAAACTCATTGATTGCTTCAAATATGCTTCAACAAACCCGTCAAGATCACCGTCCATAACTGCATCAACATTGCCGACTTCATATCCGGTTCTGTGGTCTTTAACCATTTTATAAGGATGAAATACATAAGAGCGTATTTGTGAGCCAAAGTTTACATCAACATTTTCGCCTTTTAGCTGTGCCAATTTCTTTTCGTGTTCTTCCTGTTTCATTGCCAGTAATTTTGATGCAAGAATTTCCATTGCAATAGCTCTGTTCTGAAGTTGAGATCGCTCCTGCTGGCATTTAATTACTATTCCCGTAGGTTTATGAAGTATGCGCACCGCAGAAGAAACTTTATTGACATTCTGCCCGCCTGCGCCTGATGAACGCATTGCTTCAAATTCAATATCATCATCAGGTATCACAATATCCTTTTCAAAATTTTCTATAATCGGTGAAACCTCTAAAGATGCAAAACTTGTCTGTCGCTTACCGTTTGCGTTAAAAGGTGAAATTCTTACTAACCTGTGGACACCTCGTTCAGCTTTGAAATACCCAAAAGCAAATTTCCCGCTGATTTTTACCGTTGCTGATTTAATACCGGCTTCGTCTCCGTCAAGTTTATCCAATAACTCAGTTTTCCAGCCTCTGTTTTCAGCCCAGCGTAAATACATTCTGAGGAGCATACTTGCCCAGTCCTGAGCATCAGTACCTCCGGCACCTGCTATAACCGTTATAATCGCATCCGCATCATCATATTCGCCGTTAAGCATTCGGCGAAGTTCAAAAGAATTTATTTCTTTTTCCGCTTGCAGAAGTTTAGTTTCGCTTTCTTTTAAAAGTTCTTCATCATCCAGTTCAACAGCAATCTGAGCATCACTAATAATTGTTTCCCATCGCTCAAACGTTTCAAGTGTTTCTTTTAAATCACGAATTTTAGCACCTAATTTAGAGGATTTATCTTTGTCGTTCCAAACTTCAGGCAAGCTCATCTGATTTTCAGCCTCAGACAACTCATTTTGAAGCTTATCTGAGTCAAAGATACTCCTTTAGTGCAATCAGACGTTTATTTATATCAATTGCAAACTGTTTAAGTTCCATAGGACAATACTACTATAAACATAAAAATAAAGCTATATAAAAAATAGATCTATACTTCTATATTATCAATCTTATTTGTAGTTACATGGCCATTGCCATCATTAGCTATAGCAATAACATCAGCGTACCATACCCGGTCTGACCATTCGTCAGGGTGTTGATTAGTAGCCACTAAAGTAATATCACCATCATGGGTTCTTTCGAATCTGTCAACCTTTTCTCTAAAACTTGAATCAGATTCATATGCTTTGCGTGTTTTGGCATCCATAACAACGGCAAGTACGATTGTCGTTCCTCTTTTAATAGCTTTACCGACCTGTGATGACGGTGAAATTTGTTTTACATTCATATTATACTCCTTCTGCAATTCTCACAGGTTGAAAAAAAACGAAAATTTTAAATTTTGCTATTTTAAATATTATTTGCTTAATTTATTTTACAAATCTTAATTAAAAAAGCTCCCGCTGAAACGGGAGCTTTTAAATAAAGTGTAATTGCAAGATTAAACAAGTTCCAAAACTTCTTGTTTGTTCTTTTCAGCGATTTCAATGATTGATTTGATTGTAGCAATCATCATAATTTCTGAATTTAACTTGTTAACGCAAGAGCCGATACCAACTGCGCTTGCGCCTGCTGCGAATGCAAATGGTGCAGTTGTTGAATTGATACCTGTTGCAGTCATAATTGCCATATCAACGTTTCTTGAAAGTTCAATAGTGTTTGATAAAGTCAATTGAGCTCTGTCCATAAGGCCTCTTACACCTTCATAGTTTTCATTATTTGAATAGTGACCTTCTGTTTGGATAACATCAATTCCCATATATTCAAGTTCTCTTGCTAAATCAATCTGTTCTGCTATAGAAATTTCACCAGGAATAGTTACAGAGAAGAATACTCTGTTTTCACCCAAAAGTGATAAAGTTTCTTTAACCAATGACATAACTTCTAATGCTGAGAACATCATACCTTTTTTGTATAAAGCATCAAAGTTGCCAAGTTCAATTGCATCAGCTCCAAGTTCAACTGCTCTTGCGAGTTCTGATGGAACAACTGAAGAAACAAAGATAGGAAGTTCTGTCATTTCACGAACTTCTCTGATAATGTTTTCGTCAGCACAGATATCAACTGCACTTGCGCCTGCTGCTTCAGCGGCGTTTACAACCATTTTAACTTTTTCTGAATCAAAATTATCAATACCTGCGATAACTTTGACAGCTCTTTTTTCAATTAAGTGTTGTCTAAATAATTCAATTCTGCTCATTTTTATTTCTCCTGATTTATTAAATGTACTTTTTACACTATCATTATACCTTAAAGTTTTAATAAATACAAGAATATATTTTGGACTAATAAATATACCTGATTTTTTAATTTAAACAACGTGTGAGAATAATATCAAACGGGGTTTTAATGCATAAATACTTATTAACTTTATTATATTTGTCGGTTATTTCAGCAGTTTCAGCCTTTGGCTATATGCAGGATGAGGAAATTTATATTAATTTGTATGAAAGAGTTAATCCCGCAATTGTTACAATTGACGGCGTTATGAAAAACGGTTTTTCGGCAGGAACGGGCTGCATAATTGATGAAAACGGAACAATTATTACGGGTGCGCATGTTGTTGAAAAAACAAAGGATATTGAAGTTACAACCTCAGACGGCAAGGTTTATAAGGCAAAAGTGCTGACAAAATCTCCTCATAACAAAGATTTGGCGCTGATAAAAATTGAACCTTCTGTTAAATTACAAACAATAAAACTTGGAGACTCCGATGATGTAAAAATCGGCCAAAAAGTTTTAACAATTGGCAACCCGTTCGGTTTTTCAGGTACGTTAACACAGGGAATAGTTTCAAGAATCGACTATGCAAAAGGCCGTATTCAAACAGATGCGGCAATAAATCCCGGGTGCTCCGGAGGTCCTTTGATTAATACATCAGGCGAAGTTATCGGAATAAATCAGGCAATTTATAATCCTGATAACAATATTTCAAATATAGGGATAGGGTTTGCAATTCCTATAAATGAAGCCAAAAGAATGCTTGCCATAAATAACCAAAAATAACTTTGTAAAGATTTGTAACAAAATAATTAAAATCTAAAATTGGACATGCTTTATATACTTTATATATACGAGAGAGAAAATATTCCTTATTCCTATTCACTAAAGATTACACCTCACATATTTTGTGAGGTTTTTTTTACGAATTTATACAAAGCAAAAATAAATTACACCTTAATACACAGGGCCCTTATTGTAGATTTGATCAAGAAGTTCGTCAGGTGTTGTAATACGTTTTCTCTTTATAAAAGGTTCCGGTTGAGGTTTTGGTAATAAGTTATTCTTGCGTTCAAATTCTTCAATTTTTTTATTAATTACGGATAAATTCAGTTTTTCTTTAGCAGAAGTAATGAGTGCGGAATCTTCTTTTTCCATATACAGGATACCCTTGTCATTTTTATATGTTTTTTGGAGTATAAAACCGCGTAATTTTTTAAGAGCCAAGTATCCGTTCATAGTTTCATTATTTTCAAATAAAAATTCCCAAATTTGCTTTCCTTCTTTTTTTGTGAGGCCGCAGCTTCCCTTTTCTTTAAGAGTCCTTCCTAATCGGTCTCTGAATACTGTCAGATGCTTACCGTCTTTGTAACTATGGAAAACTCCAGCACAATAATTTGTGTTGTTAATATAATATTTGCTGTGGCGCATCCATATACCGCCGAAATTTTGCTCAGTAGTCGGTTGCAAAGAGCCTGACGGCACATTATTTACCGGATAAATTCTCATTAAATACTCCTTTATTCCAACTTAATCCCATAAATATGAGTTAAATAGCTTAATTTACATTATACTCCCGATTTAAATGTTAAATTATTAATTATTAAGAATTGTAAATTCGCATTATAAAATGTAACAATTTTTTGTACAGAATATACTTTATATATATACAGGGAACTAATTGAGGAAAAAAGTTATGAGTTTTGATGCAAATATACTTTCATCACAACCGGTAATAAAAGCGGCAGCCAGCATGCAAAATGACGGCGGAGCCGGTAATTTGGGCTATATGGGAAGAGGCAGAAGAAGAAAAAAAGGACAAAAAGATACAAAAAATCTTTTTGATGACAATATTCTTGATACATTTGGCACTTCCAATATGTTTGAAAAAGAAATTGAAGTTAATGTTAAATTTTCAATTATAGATTTTTTAAAAGAACTTTTAGATGCATTTTTGACCGCATTCTTTAACAGAAAATAATATGTAAAGTATTGTAACAATTTCCGTAACATGTGAAATTTGCCCTTATTTATATACTTTATATATTTAGAGTACAAAAGAGAGAGTATATCATGGGTTTAGATTTTAACCAATTGATACAATTAGGTCAATTAGTCGTTGGCACCGCCAGCAGCATTTACAGTTCTTGTACATCAAGTTCTTCATCAAGTAATGCTAACAGCAGTGTATACGGCGGTAATCGTACTAAAAATGCTCTGACACCTGAGCAGGAAATGAACCTGCGTAATATTTACTACAGTACTCCTTCATTGCAACAACAATATCCTGATATTAATGATTTCTTAGCTTGCCATAAAAACAGCGGTTCAAGCAGTTCATCATCAAGCTCAAGTACAACAAATACAAACAATAATAATTCAACATCGTCTATTATTAATACTTCTATATCAGCATTAACTCAAGCTGCAAATATTTTTGGTTCTGCTACAAATAAGGGCGGAGATGCAACCGGGGGCGGTGCAACAACAGAACAATCTACAAGCCAGGCTGCAATATCCGCTATGCAAAGTGCGACAACATCATCAGCTTTGCAAAGCGCTATTACAAGTGCTACAAATACGGCAACAACAATAGAAAATGATTATAATACTAATTATCAAAATTATGTAAGCAGTATCGCACAAGCAGATAGCACTATTGAGTCACTTGGTCAACAAATTACAACTTTAGATGGTGAAATTACCCAGCTTGGTACAGATATTGATAGTTTAGGTATTCAAATATCATCTTTAGAAACTCAAATTGCTTCACTTCAGGCTTCCAACAATAATGGTTCTAATGATAGTCAAATACAAGAGTTGACCGAACAAAAAACTCAAGCAGAAAATAATAAAACCCAAAAAGAACAACAAAAAACGCAAAAAGAGGCAGAACAAAAGCGTTTATCTAAGCAAAAAGAGCAAACCCAAAAAAGTCGTGATTCACTTGACGAAAAGAAAACCAAACTTGAAAACGATTTCAAAGAATTACCAAAACTTAAGACTGAAATTGAAAAACAGCAGAAAAGACTTGATAAAATGAAAGAAGACGAAGAAAAGGAAATGGAAAGTCTTCAAAAAGATCAAGCAAAATATGAAAGAAGAATTACGCATGGAAACACACGGAGAGCTAACAGAAATCGTAACAGATTAATTAATAATCTCAGTCAACAAAATACACTTGGAATCAACAGCCGAAGCTTCACAAATGAAAATATGTCATTTGTACCACGAACATCAAATTTTCTTGGCAATGGAAACGGAAGCGGAGGCTCATAAGCATATCTCGCTTGATGTTGCTTACCTCTAATTCACAACAGCGGGTTCCTGATTTTTGAATTGCATTGTGTAGAGTGCTTTATACTGGCCGTCAGACAATTTCATCAGTTCATCATGAGTACCCAGTTCAACAAGTTCACCTTCATTAATAACGGCAATTCTGTCTGCGTTTTGTATTGTTGATAACCTGTGAGCAATAACAAAAACAGTTCTGTTTTTCATAAGGTTATCAAGAGCCTTTTGAACAACAGCTTCAGATTTGTTGTCAAGTGCCGAAGTGGCTTCATCCAGTATAACTACCGGAGCTTTTTTAATCATTGCTCTTGCAATAGCAACACGCTGGCGCTGACCGCCGGATAAAGATGTTCCTCGCTCACCAATAACAGTATCAATACCATCAGGCAGTTCATCAAGCATTTCTTCCAGATGTGCAGCTTTTACGACCTCAAAAAGTTCTTCAGTTGTTGCAGACGGATTACCCATCAGAATATTTTCTCGGATAGTACCGGAAAACAAAAAATTATCCTGAAAAACGAATGAAATATTACTTCTCAAACTTTTAAGAGTATAGTTTCTTATATCTATATTATCAATACAGACAGATCCCGCCGTTACATCGTAAAATCTTGCTATAAGATTTACTATTGTTGATTTTCCGCCGCCTGAATTTCCTACAATTGCAATTGTTTCGCCTTTGTTCACAAAAAGATTAAGATTTTTGATAACCGGATGTCCTTTTTGGTATTCAAAATATACATTGTTAAAGGATATGCTGTCATTTAAACCACTCAATTTAATTGCAGTAGGTGTGTCTTTTAATTCAGGTTCTATATCAAACAGTTCAAACACTCTGCCCAGTGCAACAAATATATTCTGCAAATCAGTAAGCGTTTTGCCTAACGTTTTAACAGGTTTATATAGTAAAAGCAAAGAAGTTACAAATGATGCGAAACTTCCCGCTGTCATTATACCTGATGTTATAAGGTGGGTTCCGTACCAAAGAACTATTGCTATACCGAATGATGCAATCAAATACATAAGAGGCGACATCCACCCCGCACGTTTAACCAGTGACATATTGTTGTTGAATGAATTAATTATATTTTCTTTGAAGATTTCTTTTTGTCTGTTTTCTAAACCGTAAGCGCGCATAACGCGGTTACCCGAATATGTTTCATTGAAATTGGTCGTGATGTTGCCATCAATAACCATATTTTTGTTAGATGTGCGTTTAATTCGCTTTCTGATGAGTGCAACAGGTACAAATGCAATACATAAAACTACAACACCGATTATTGCAAGTCTCCAGGAACTGTACAGCATAACGCAAATTAAACTCAAAGCACCAAAAACACCTGTTATAATATTCTTCAAAGAGTTAACAAGATTCTTAGATGCGGTATCGGGATCGGTTAAATATCTTGTTATAATTGAGCCTGAAGGGTTTTCATCAAAAAATGCGGTATCCATATAAACTAATCTGTTAAACAAAGCGATTTTAATTGCGTTAGTAATCTTTTGGCTTGTCCAGTCTGTCAGATAACCGTTAAGGTAACGTAATACCCCCTGAAATACTGCAAAAAATATTACTGCAAAAGGTATTATTAATGCTAAAGTTGAACAGGATATTGTGTGAGTGCTGCCAAACATGGTAAAAATAAGGTCTTTTTGACCTACAACATAGTCCATATACGGTTTAAGAGCAAGTGCAACAACACCATCAAGAGCACCGACAGGAATTGCAACAAGAACACCTAGTATTGCTCTTGTCAGTACGGGTTTTATAAAAGGAAATGCGCGCTGTAAAAGCCAACTGTACCTGAAAGAATTTTTTGCACTTGTTTCGCTGAGTTTCATATTTCCCTAATCCCTTTCCGAAGTTATTTATTAAACCGGTGCTTCCTGCTTTTTAAACTGCATATTATATAATGTTTGGTAAGCTCCGTTTTCTATCTTCATAAGCTCCTCATGCGTTCCACTTTCGGCAATTTCGCCCTGATTAATAACGACTATCTTATCGGCATTTTGTACGGTTGAAAGCCTGTGTGCAATAACAAATACCGTTTTATCCTGCATAAGGTTATCAATAGCTTTCTGAACGATTGCTTCTGCTTTGTTGTCGAGTGCAGATGTCGCTTCATCAAGTATGATAATAGGTGCATTCTTTAAAAATGCTCTTGCAATTGCAACACGTTGTTTTTGCCCGCCTGAAAGCATTATTCCGCGTTCACCTATCTGAGTATCCAAACCATCTTTTAACGTTGAAATAAATTCATCCAAATATGCCATTCTTATTGCAGTATTGAGCTGTTCTTCAGTTGCGTGTTCATTACCCAGCATAATATTTTCTTTAATTGTTCCGTTAAACAGGAAATTATCCTGAAATACTACCGCAATATTTTGACGCAATGAGTGAAGCGTATAGTCTCTTATATCAATATCATTTATAGTAATTGCACCTGCTTTAACGTCATAAAATCTCGGTAAAAGGTTAACTATAGTTGTTTTACCGCCTCCTGAATTACCGACAAGCGCAATGGTTTGTCCTTCATGAACTTTTAAATTTATATTTTTCAAAACAGGGGTATTGGCAATATAATGAAAACTTACATCTCTGAACTCAATTACATTATGAGAACCAAGTTGTAATTTAATAGCATTCTCTTTATCCCTTATTGAAGGTACAATATTCAATTTTGCAAATATTTTTTCAATAGCAAAGAACGAAAACTGAACTGCATTAAGGTTTGTCCCGATATTTTTAACAGGGGTATATAGTAATATCAAAGCAGTTATAAATGATACAAAATTACCAGCCGTAATTGCTCCTGTTAAAATCAAATGGCTGCCATAACCAATTGCCGCAGCTATACCGACAGATACGATTACGTGCATCATAGGTGAAAGCCATTGAGTTCTTTGAACCATCTTAATTCTCAAATTAAATACGTGTTTAAGAATATCTTTAAATTTAAAGGTTTCAACCTTAGCCAGATTAAATGAGGTTATGGTCTTGTTACCGGCAAATACTTCGTTATAGGCGGTAATAATAGCTGAATCTGCCATAACTGTTTTATCCATTACACTTTTTATTCTCTTACGCAGCTTTGCTGCCGGTGCAAAGGCAAGTCCCAAAACGAAAACCGATACCAAAGCCAATTGCCAGGAGTTATAAAATAATACACATATTAAAGATAGTGATGAGAAAATTCTTTGGGTAAATACACTTAAATTATCAAGCAAACCCGAACACGCCATATCGGCCATATTGTTAAATTGGAATACAACATCACCTGATTTCTTTTTATCAAAAAATGATGTAGGCAGGGTAAGAATTTTTTGGAACATATCAAATTTAAGGCTGTTTGTGATTTTTCCGCCAACCCAAGTGGACAAATATGCTGAAATATATTTCAATGAACCCTGAATTGATGTAAATGCAACAATACCAAGCGGTATGTACCACGGAGATGCAACGGTTTTTTCAACCATAACCAAATCCATATAAGGTTTCAGGGCAAGTGCTATAACAGCATCAAGCGAACCGATAGGAATACATATTAACATAGACATCAAAGCTCTTGGCCAAACAGGCTTGATGTACGGCCACATAAGTAAATAATTTTTAATAAAGCGTTGTTCTTTTAATAAGTCTATATATTTCTTAAGCATCTTTGATTAATCCTAATAAAATACTAGCACAAACATAGATTTATTGCTCTTTTATTGTGTTAGCCATAAATTCATCCCTTGGTAAAAACGGAAACATATCTTCTAATGATGGTGAAATCATTGTTCCGTCATCAAGTTTTTTGGCTGAAAGCTTCGGTGAAAAGGCATATTCTTTTTCCGTTATTACTTCGCACAAAATCGGCTGATTTTGTTTTAATACTTCGCGAATTTCACTCTGCATAGTTTGCGGATTAGAAATTCTAATCGATTTTATACCAAATGCTTCCCCGACTTTTACAAAATCAGGAACACTTACACCTGAATCTGCACCTGAGCCTGTCATATGCCCGTTAAAGAAGTTTCTTTGTGTCTGGCGTATAGAAGAATATCCGGCGTTGTTTATAACAAATATTTTTATTGGCAGTTTATTATGACTTATTGTCTGCAACTCTTGAATATTCATCATAATAGAGCCGTCACCTTCAAGACATATAACGTGTCTGTTTTGAGCGGCAAAATAGGCACCAATTGAAGCAGGTAAACCATAGCCCATTGAAGCATCACCGGAATTCCAAAATACTCTCTGGTCATTTTTGATAATACCTGTTTGATGAGAACATACACAAGCCGAACCATTTGTGCAAACCATAATATCATTTTCTTTCAAACATTCCGTTAGGGTATGAACAAAGTCGTAAACATTAATTATGCCATTATTTGAATGATATTCTGTCGTATGTTCAAAATCGTATTTTTTAACAAGATTTTTAGAAAATTCAAGCCACTTTTCAGAAACATTAACATCAACAACTTTTTCTGCCAGTTTCGGCAGAAATTCAGCCAAATCAGCGTTAATTTTAAAATCCGGAATAATTGTCGGTTTATCAAGTTCTGATTTATCAATATCAACAACAATTTTATAGGCATTTTTAGCAAAATTTTCCCAATTATAACTGACCTGACGAATATTGTTGCGTGTACCCAAAAATAAAATCACATCGGCATTTTGCAAAGTAAAATTACCTGCCCTTTGCCCCACCGTACCGATTCTTCCGCAGAAATTTTTATGGTCAGTCGGAAGTAAATCAACGCCGTTAAATGTTGTGACAACGGGAATATCAGAAGTCTCAAGCATTTTTAAAAATATATTTTCCGTTTCCGATAAATGAATGCCGTTACCCGCGACTATTAAAGGACGTTTGGCATATTTGAGTTTATTAATTACTAAATCAATATTACCTATATCACTTTTTGATTCTTTATTTGCCGTAAATTCAATCAACTCATCCTCATCAATTATTGCCCCTTGGATATTCATAGGAATATCAAGCCAAACAGGGCCTTTCCTGTCGTGTGTTGCTTCATATATGGCTCTATCAATATGGTATTTGATTTCATTCGGCTCTGTAACCATTTTTGCGTATTTTGTGAGGGACTTTACAACAGAAATAATATCAACTTCCTGATCGCCAAACTGGCGGAGAGGAATATCTTTGCATGATGACATTGTGGTTGAATATTTTACCTGCCCTGAAATGTATAAAACAGGAACACTGTCGGTCCATTGTCCGAATAAACCGTTTAGACAGTTTAATCCGCCCGGGCCTGTTGTAACATTAACAACCGCAAGTTTTTGGTTCAAACGAGCATAACCCTCTGCGCAGAATGATGAGGCTTGCTCATGATGATTTGCAGTATAAGGAATTACATGCCCCAAACTGTCGTTAAGATGCATAGCACCGCCGCCTGAAACCATAAAAAAGTGTTCAACGTCGTGTTCTTTTAATCTTTTTGCTATGTAGTCGGACAATTTAATTTTTGACATAATAATTCCCCTGCATTACTAACAACATAATCCGAATTTTTAATCAAATAAGATTTATCCGTTCCATAGCCCCAAAGAACACCTATTCCTGTTATTCCTGCCTCACTTGCCGCAATAACATCACCGGAGGCATCACCTATCATAACAGTTTTATACTTTGACAATTTATATTTTGATACTATATCTTCTATCATTTCTGCCTTTGATATAGGCTGACCGAACTTATCAATAGTATAAATATCATCAAACATATCAAGTTTTAAATGTTCCAGAAGCCGCATTGTAGGTATAGTCGGCTTAAATGTGGCTATAAAGAGTTTTTTACCTGATTTTTTCAGTTCGGTTAACAATTCATACATTCCATCAAAAACAGTGCTTATGTCGTTGGTGTCATAATCATAAATTTGTCTAAAATTTGAAATAATTTCCGCAATTTTATTTTCGTCATTAATATTAAATGCAAGATTTTCAATAATTTCTTTTAAAGGAGGCCCGATAACGTCAGAAGTAAATCTGCTTTCCACAACTTCACATCCTGCTTTTATAAATGCTTCTTTAAAACATTTTAAAACCTCCGGTGATGAATTTACTATAGTTCCGTCAAGATCAAATATGCAATTATCAAATTTACTAAGCATAAACTCCACCTGCTTCTTCAATTAATTTTTTATAACGAGCCTCAAGCATTTGAAGTCTTGCTTCATCCTCTTTATAAATCATTCCGTAAAATTCACGCTTATTTCTCAACCACATAAGTTCAAATCCGACTGCCTTTAGTATACCGTTTCCTGCATCAGGATTTTTAAGTGCTTTTTGAGCATCAAAAATAATTTTTCTAGTTTCAAATCTTGATAAATAAGGTAACTGCTTAAAAAACGGTAGTGAATGAGCCGAAACTCCGCCGCCGATAACCATATCTTTATTTGATGACTGCATTTTAGCAGAAAGCGATTTTGCAATTTCCAGAATTTTATCGCAATTAATGTCTTCACGTGTAAGTCCCATAGAGCCGGTCATATCAACCCTGCCCAAAACTATACCGTTGATTTCAGAAAACGGTTCTGAAGTCATCATCTCGTTAATATTTGCAAATCCCGTTATCGTTTCAATATTAACCAAAAATTTAAGATCTTGTCGTTCTTCATCAGGAAATACAAATTTTGCTGCCTGAACATATTTCTTAAGAGCATAAGGCGTTTCTATCATAGGTGCAACAATAGCGCTGACACCTATTGTTCTTGCGTCATACATATCTTTTATCGCTTCACAACCGCCTATTTTAATTGTCAGATCAAGATTGGCTTTCGTTACAACCTCTTTTAAGCGTAATGCCTCTTCAAGTCGTGTTCCTTCCGCTTCAAATTCCGCTTTAACACTAACAACATCATGATTTTCTCTCAAATCAATCAGCGTATTAACCATTTTCTTTTCCAGTGTATTCATAATTTTTCCTCTTTACGACATTATAGCAACAAAATTTCTATTGTAATCATATAATTTTTTAATACCGTCTTTTATATCCGTAAAACTAAATGACGGAATGTTTTTCATTAAAAGTGAATTATCTCCGGTATATTCATAATTCATAACAGGATTTTTAACGATAATTTCACTTTTAAAATCAGAAATCTCATTAACAGTTTGCGCAATTTCCAATAAACTTACACTAATTTGCGGTGTTATATTTATCACACTGTCCTGCCATTGATTTTCAATAAAATATTCAACAATTTTAACCATGTCTTCCACGAATAAATAATCAAAAACGACATTTTGATTAATAAAAATCGTCTGATGATTCAGGTTTTGATTAACCGCATAACTTGGGAAACGGCTTTCTTTTTCACCGTAACCGTAACAGCCAAAAATATTCAGGCATAAAACATCATCACGACTGCGCGTAATTTCTGATATTTTAACTTTTGACTGTCCGTATAAATCTTTAGGAATGTATTTACCTATTTCAGATTCTTTTACTTTATGGAGATTTCTTGATTTATTATACATTGCACCTGAGCCGAAAAGCATAACTTTTGTACTATCATTTTTATATTTTAAAAGATTATTAACCATAGAAACATTTGTTTCAATTGTATCAACGGGATCATCAATTCCTTTGGCTCCGCCTGTTGATGCGCAATGGATTATAAAATCAATTTTGTTATCGGAAAAATAATTATTTACCGCGGTTTTATCACACAAATTCAATTCATAAGAGCGTGGTGTAAGCAAATTATACTTATTGTTTATACTGTTTTTAATATTTTTACCGATAAAACCGCCGGAACCTGTCAACAATATATTCATTATGCAAAGGCTCCCGCTTTTTCACTTACACACGCATGTATAGTGTCAGCAATTCGGCTGATTTCACTTTCACCCAAAGCCGGGAATGTACCTACCCAGAAAGTATTCCTCATAATAAATTCAGTATTTGGTAGCTTTGAATACAAATTTTCATCAAGATCTTTTGAATTCAAAAGAGGAGAATTGCCTATTCTGAATTGTATTTGTTCATCGCACACAAACATTGGTTGCCTTAATATATTACCTGCAAATAACTGACGCGTACCGATACCATGGCTTTCCAGGTACTCAACCATTTCTTGTTTTGAAAATGGTACACTTTCTTTAACTGAAATCAAATAGCCAAACCAGGATGGCTTTACACCGTCCTTTATAACAGGTAAAATCAAATAATCTCTTAAATCACACAGTTTTTCAGTTAACAATTCAGCATTATGACGGCGAATTTCAAGAAATCCATCAAGTTTATCAATTTGGGAGCACCCTAAAGCGGCCTGCCAGTCAGTAATTTTTAAATTGTATCCAAGATGAGAATATGTGTATTTATGATCATACCCAAAAGGAAGATTTCCAAGCTGTTGAGTAAATCTTTTTCCGCAAACACCGTCACGTCCAGGCGGGCAGCAACAGTCACGTCCCCAGTCCCTAAATGACATAATTATTTTATATAATTGCGGATCGTTTGTTACAACAGCGCCACCCTCACCCATTGTTAAATGATGAGCCGGATAAAAACTAAAGGTTCCTATATGTCCTATTGTACCAATTTTTTTGCCGTTATATTCACCACCCAGCGCATCACAACTGTCCTCAATAACCCATAATTTGTATTTGCGGGCAATTTCCATAACTTTATCCAAATCATAACTGTTACCAAGAGTATGAGCAATAAAAATTGCTTTTGTTTTAGAAGAAATTGCCTCTTCAATTTTGTCGGCATCAATATTATAAGTACCAATTTCGCAGTCAACAAAGACAGGAACAAGTCCGTTTTGAATAATCGGGTTTACGGTTGTCGGAAAAGCAGCAGCAACGGTAATAACCTCATCACCTTTTTTAAGCCGTTTATCGCCCAATTTATGCGAAGTTAAAGCGGATAATGCCAATAAGTTTGCGCTAGAACCTGAATTTGTTGAAAGCGCATATTTTACACACAAATACTGAGCAAATTTTTTCTCAAATTCCTGATTAAATCTGCCCGCAGTAAGCCACATATCTAGGGAAGCATCTATCATATTCATTAATTCGTCTTCGCCTAAAAGTTTTCCGCTTGGCGGGATATAATCAAATTCACGTTTATTTCCGTAAACCGCTTTATAATATTCTCTTGCCGCGTCTTTTACCTTATTGCGTAATTCCTGTTCCACAATATACTTTCCTCATACTCTTTTATCTGACTTAGCGTAAATTCATACATATTTGTATCTTTATCAAAAAAATGCTTGTACCATTCAACTGATTTTGATAATGCCTTGCTAACGGAATATGTCGGCGTCCAGCCTAAAACTCTTTTTGCTTTTTCTATATTCAGTGTCAATAGTCCTGCTTCGTGTAAAGAATTTTCCTTGTTAACAGTAACATTTCCTTTACCGTACAAATGGCAAACAGTTTGAGCTATGTCATATACGGTAAGCACTTTATCAGTGTCAGGGCCAAAGTTAAAACTTTGAGCAAATTCGTTTCCGTTTTCATACAACTTTTGGCCTAATAGTAAATACCCCGACAAAGGTTCTAAAACATACTGCCAAGGGCGAACAGAATCAGGATACCTGAGTTCAATATCTACACCATTATTTATTGCTTTTATGCAATCAGGAATAAGTCTGTCATCAGCCCAATCTCCGCCGCCAATAACGTTTCCCGCACGGGCGGTAACCATAGCCATAGAATTTTCTTCCTGCAGGAATGAACGCCTGTATGAAGACGACATAATTTCAACACATCCTTTTGATGATGAATACATATCGTATCCGCCCATAGGTTCATTTTCGCTATATGCGTGATTACTTTCACAGTTCTCATAGCATTTGTCTGTTGTTACGTTAACAAAGGCCTTTACACTGCCACAATTTCGCGCGGCTTCAAGAACGTTCAATGTACCAATGACATTAGTTTTATATGTTAAAACTGGTTCCAAATAAGAACGCCTAACAAGCGGTTGTGCCGCAAGGTGAAAAACTATTTCAGGCTGAAAAACATCAAACGCCTCTTTTAATTTTTTTTCATCCAAAATGTCCGCAAATTCATTACGACAATGTGAATATATTTCTAACTCTTCAAACATAGATGGGTTTGTATTTGGCTCTAAAGAATACCCCAAAACTTCAGCGCCAAGTGATTTAAGCCACAAAACCAGCCACGAGCCCTTAAAGCCTGTATGTCCTGTAATAAGAACACGTTTTCCTTTATAAAAATCATTAAACATGCAACACCTCTTTATTATTTAACCAAAGTGCCCAAGGAGCTTTGTCCGACATCCATAACTCGGTTAATTCGTTTTTCTCACGTAAAGTATCCATCGGCTTCCAAAAACCATAGTGTTTATATGCGTTCAGTTTCCTGTCGTGAGCAAGATTTTCTAACGGTGCACGTTCAAAAATAACATCGTCACCTGACGGAATATAATCAAATACTTCAGGTTCGCAAACGAAAAATCCGCCGTTAATCCAAGATTCATCACCTTTCGGTTTTTCCATGAAGGATGTAATAACATTGTCATCGCGTATAACAAGTGCCCCAAAACGGCCTGAAGGTTGAACTGCTGTCATTGTGATAGATTTACCAGATTCTTTATGAGATTTAAGAAGCTCATTTATATTGATGTCAGCAACACCGTCACCGTACGTTAGCATAAATGGTTCATTACCAATATATTCCTGCGCTTTTTTAATTCTTCCGCCTGTCATAGTATCCTGACCTGTATACAAAATTGTAACTTTCCAAGGTTCAGTCTGTATACGGTGAATTTCAACGGAATTATTAGCCATATCAACTGTAATATCAGAATACTGCTGATAATAGTGCACAAAATAATCTTTTATAACGTGAGATTTGTAACCAGTTAAGATTACAAAATCATTAAAGCCATAATAGGAGTATATCTTCATAATGTGCCATAAAATTGGTTTTCCGCCTATTTCAACCATAGGTTTTGGCAATAATTTGGTTTCTTCAGATAGTCTCGTTCCCAAACCGCCTGCAAGGATAACTACTTTCATATTTCGCAAATTCTCCTTTTTTCTTAGTTATAATGGGATATTTTACCATAAACTACAGCTTAAGTCTTTTATATATTAAGATATATTATAACATTTACTTAATCTCAAACGGGCAGAATATTACTTCATGCAAACAGTCATATCAGCTTCAACAACAACAACGCCATTGACTTTTCCGATAGCGTGAGATTTTCCGATAGGACCTTTAAGCTTTAACAATTCAATTTCCATATCAAGTCTGTCACCGGGACGAACAATATTTTTAAATCTTACATTTTCCATACCCGCAAAAAGCGCAAGTTTACCCTGAAATTGAGGCAAAGTCATTAATATAGGTGCAGAACATTGAGCCATCGCTTCTAGCTGCAGAACACCGGGCATTATCGGATTATCAGGGAAATGCCCCTGGAAAAATTCTTCGTTCATTGTGAGATTTTTATATCCCTTTGAATATTTTCCCGGTACACATTCCGTAATTCTATCAACAAGCAGAAACGGATACCTGTGAGGTATCATCTTCATAATTTCAACGGTATCAAAATTCAATACTTGCTCATCTGCCATAATTCTCTCCTTATAGTTTAATCAATTTATCTTTCAATACTTTTGCCGCTTTAATATGAACCGCGTGGCCTGCTTCTTTGACTAATATCTGAGCTTTCATGTGTAAAGGATTTACACCTGTCAGGTAAAAATCCCCGATTAAATCAAGGATCTTATGTTTAACAGGTTCATATTCCGATCTCAATTCTGTTGTATAACCGCCGTCATCAAGCATACCTACAGTATTATCTCTTGTTACACCATGAGCAAACCCAAGCATCTGATATTTTTTAAGTTCTTTGTAGTATCCGAAAGTTCTTGCATCTCTGATTTCATCAAGATGATTAAAATCAATGTTTACCCAGCGATTTTTTAAATCTTTGTGGTCATAATTTACCGCATAAGATATAAAAAGTTCGCTTTCAGGTATAATAACAAGACTTGTCTTGCCGTTCAAGTAGAAAACCGGCTCTTTTACCGTATAATAATCAGGCTTATAAAGAAGTGGTTTATCAATTCCCGCCGATTTAAAAAGTTCACACCATATTTTTGAGCTTCCGTCTAAAATAGGAATTTCATCATTGTCAGTATAAATATCAACTGAATTAATTTCGCTGAGAGCAAGCGCAGCAGACAAGTGTTCTTCCAGAACTGCGTGTGCCCTTCCGCTGCCTAAAGTTACACAATGGTCAGTGGAAATAACATTATCAACCGAAGCCTCAAAAGGAGCATAATCTTTTACAAAGTACCTGATTTTTCCCTCATTTGACGGTTTCAAAACAACACGGCACGGCTTATTTTTCATTAAGCCGTTGCCTGTTATCTCAACTTCATTTTTTAAAGTTACAATTTGCACTATATCTTAGCCGTTTCCTTCATATCCATCTGAAAATCATTCAGCATAGGTTCAAATTTGCGGAATTTTGAAATAATTTCCTGAGCATCTTTCATTGTTTTTAATTGTTTAATAAATTCTTTTCTAGGTACAGCAGGAATACCTACAACGATAGATTTTTCAGGGAAACTCTTTGTAACACCAGCTTTAGCGGCAACAATTGAATCTGCTCCGATTTCGATGTGATCAGCCAAACCTGCCTGCCCTGCCAAAACTACTCTGTCACCTATAACGCAGCTGCCTGCAATACCTACCTGGGAAACAATTAAACAACCCTGACCTACACGGCAGTTATGACCTATCATAACCTGGTCGTCAATTTTTGTGTTATCACCGATAACAGTATTCTCAATAGTTCCTCTGTCAATAGTTGTATTGGCACCGATTTCAACATTATTCCCGATAATAACGCCGCCTATAGAGGGAATTTTAAAGATAACCTGTTCGGTCTTTTGATCTTTAATTTCGCCTTCAGCACGCGCTTGTTCAATGTTGTTCGGATTTTCCGTAACAAAGCTGAAACCGTCTGCACCAATTGAAACTCCGTTATGAAGAATTACCTTGTCACCCAATTTGATGTTATCACCGATATTAATACCTGCGTGGAAGAAGCAATTTTCACCTACTATGGTGTTATTACCGATATATGTATTTGCAAGAATTTTTGTACCGCTACCAATTTTTGCATGTGACGAAATAACAACATTCGGCCCGATTTGGACATTTTCTCCAATTGATGCGGTTTCATCAATAACTGCTGACGGATGAATGTTGCTGCTGCCGGTCATAATTTTAGGTTCTTCATAGAACAAGCTTATCAATTTCATCATTGCAAGACGCGGACGCTCAACTTCAATTGTGGTAAAACCGTCAATGTTTACACCTAACGGAACAAGTGCAGCTTTTGCCTTTGATTTGGAAAGATTTGCAATTTCTTCTTCACCAAGCGCAAGAGCCAAACAATTTTCATCCGCCAAAAGCGGAGGTGCAATTCTCGTAATTGACGGACTCTCAGATTTTGATAACATTCCGCCTACGATTTGTGTAATTTCTTCAACAGAAAAACTTCTCATAATATTTACTCCTTATTACCTATTTTATTAATTATATTCGTTGTTGATTGTCCCTGAACAAATTCTATGAATTCTGTTTTTATTCCGTTTTTCTCAATTATATCACGTTCAGGCAAAGTTTCAATCGTATAGTCAGCACCTTTTGTATAAACATCAGGCTTAATTTCGTCAATAAGACTGCCTGGGCTATTTTCATCAAAAAAGACAACAAAATCAACACAACTTAGTGCGCATAAGACCTCAGCTCTGTTATTTTCGTTGTTAATAGGGCGGTCTTCGCCCTTGATAAGCTTAACTGATTTATCCGAATTAAGCATAACTATCAGATAATCGCCAAAGGATTTTGATTTTTGTAAATATCTGACATGGCCTACATGAAGAATGTCAAAACATCCGTTTGTTACGACAACGGTTTTGCCGCTCATACGCAGTTTGGAAACAAACTCCTTTATATTTTCCCTTTTGATTATTTGCCCCATAACCTAATTATATCAAAAAAAGATTATATATAGTGAATATTTGTAAAAAATTGTTAAATATATAGACAAAAAAAATTATGTTTGTATTTTAATCAACATGTGGGAATTGCAGTTCTGCACAGTTCTCGATATTTTGCATAAAGGAGTACTCATGATTTCATTATTAAGTTTGGCGGCATTACAGACGCCTGATTTGGGACTTATTTCTTACAAAGATACATATAAACCCGCAATTACACTTGCTTCAAACAACACAGGAGATATTTTAAAGCCTACACCAGTTGAAACATACAAGGCTTATACTCTTGTTGCGCCTTTGAGTTTTAAAGGTTATAAACAGGAATTCAGAATGCCGCAGCAAAATGATACAAAATTTCAAAATTTTGATGATGTAGTTGCAAAATATGAGCCTAAAATGCAAAACGTTATTGTTGATTTTAATGAGAGAAAAGACAGAGACGGCCAGTTCTTAAAATGGGTAGCTCTTCCTGCAAACCAGTTAAAGACAAATGATGCGGGAGTCAGCCATCTTGATGAAATTTATGTTCAGGCTCAATCCTTAAAAGCAAGAAAAAATCCTGACGGCAGCGAAAGGGCATTGGTTGTTCTAGGTATAGGCGGTTCAAAACACACTGCTGAATTTCTGCTTAATATGAACGGCGAAGGAAATAAGGGTAAAGTTATGTTTTACTCTGATATTGATCCGTTAAGCTACAACAATTTTATAGCTGAAACTGGCAAAAATCTTAAAGAACTGAACTTTTTGGTTGCTTCAAAATCAGGTACTACTTTTGAAACCGCAGACGGATTTAAACGTTTTGAAAATGCTTTAATTGAAGAGTACAAAAAAGACGGCCTTAGCGATGAAGATGCAAAATTGAAAGCTCAGGAACATTTTGCAATTTGTACCGATGCAAAAGCAACAGATAAAAATCTGAGAGGGAAAATAGGAAGTAAAAACGGAGAAAGTAACAATTACATCAAAGAATTGTACATTCACGATGATGTAGGCGGCCGTTTCAGCATGTTTGATGATGCGGGACTATTTACAATTGCATATGCAGGTGTTCCTAAAGATACATCGGTCAGAATTTTAAAGGCTGCAGCACAAACAAGCGAAAAGATGACAAACCCTGAAAATATCAAAGATAACAATGCCGCAAAAAGCGCTATTTTCAATGTATTTTCAAGAGCATACGGCTATAAGCCTATTCAGCAGCAATATTTCGGAAGAATCTTTGAAGGTGGAGGGGAAAACTGGGCAAAACAGCTTTATCTTGAAAGTTTAAAGGATTTTGACTTTATGATAGGAAAAGCGCCTGATTCAATGCACTACGGTACTGAAGGCCAGTATAATCCTAATAACAGGAAATCTTACAATACCGTAATGACAATCATGGATCCTGCGATTTCTTCAAACTATATGACTTATACAAAAGCAATTGCGCAAACTTATAATGAAACTACACCTCTTAAGATGGAAATCTTAGAGGTTGAAGGAAACAAAATTAAACCTGAAGCAATAGGGGAATATATCCAGACAAAACATTTTGAAACAGTTTATATGGGTATGCTTAGACGTGAAACCTCAACGTCACTTTTAAAAAGGCATGAAGCAAGACCGGAAAAACTTCCGGAAGTAGTGCAGCCATCAGTTGAAACATACAAAAATAAATTTAAACAAGGGGAATATAAATTGAACATAGGAGGGTAATAATACCCTCCTGCTCTGTTTTACGACTTTAAATGTTAATTTTTGTAACAATTAATTAATTAAAGTTTTAAACAGGGCAAAAAATAAAATTTAGGGATATTTATCAATGTAGTGTGATAGGAGTCATTATGTTAATCGAAAGAGGCAAAAATGGTTAAAATTAGCGGAATTCAAAGTCCACAAATCCATTTCGCAAAGAATCCGTTTAAGCATGCCGAAAAGCCGGAGGAAAATACTCCTGCTGAAATTAAATTCGGCAAGTCAGCTGCTGTTAATGTGGCAAATGAAGAAGGCGAAAAGAAAAAGTTTGGATTTAAAAAACTGACCAATATCCTGGGAACAGCTCTGGGTATTGGTATTATCTGTGTATCTGCAATATCATTAGCAAGACGTCCTAAATGGATGAAACTTCAAGGTAAACAAAAAGGTCTTGAAGCAAAAATTAATGCTGCTGCAAACAGATTTAATGATGCAGTAGAAATTAATACGGGCAAACAAAAGAAAGGCAATTTCTTATACAGATTAGGTCATAAAACAAACGCCATTGTAGATAGGGTAGGCGAAGAATTATCAAACAACTTACTGTATGGTATCGGTACAGTCATCGTAATGCCTCTGGTTATTTTGTTCTCACCTTTCGGTAAAAAGAATTCAAGCAAAGAAGATAAAAAATATGCTGTATATCGTCAACCGTTATCATTTGCAACAATGTTTTCAATTCAGCTGACAAACGATAAAATGTTTAAACGCTGGACAAATGCAATAATGGATCAAAATCTTTTAGAAACTGATGCTGTTAAAAATGCAATAAAAGAAGGAAATGCTGAATCAGTTGTTGACGATATTAAATATGCTGACGGCACACTTAAGAAAATTTTTGAATCCTTTGCAGATAATGTTCTTGGTGATGCAAAACTGAGCGCTGAAGAAAAAGGTATTCTTTACAAGATGAAGAACGCAGAAATGCAACACACTCAATTGGAAGAATTTCTGAAAGACACGGCTAAACGCAGCGTAAGCGAAGAAAATATAAAGAATATATTAAAACACTTTGACAGATATACAAAAGCAGCCGGCAACAAACGTCTTGTTGGTGAAAGTTTGAAGATCGTTTCAAATGTTCTCATTTCGCAATTTGTAGGATGCACTTTACTCAATGTTATCTACGGTAAAATGATGAAACATAACGAAATCAAAAAACAGGATAAGTTGGCCCACGAACAAATGAAGGAAAAAATTGCAGCTCTTGAAGCAGCAAATAATTCCGATGGGAGGGTTGCATAATGATTAAGATATATCCTAACATTAAAAATATAAACAACAACTCAAAGATTAGTTTCGGTGATTCAACAATTAACCCGAAAGCAACCCAAGAATTTGTTGATGCTTTTGAAAGAGCAAACATTGGTTTAGATACTGTTTCTAACGATCCGTTATACAATTCAATTGCAAAAAGATTGTCTAAAGTAAGACGTGACGGTACACCTAAAAATCCTGCAACTGAAGCAGAACTTGGTTTGATGCGTGATAAAGTAGAAAAATTAGGCGCTATTAAGGATGATTTAGCAAATGCAGGTAAGAAGTTCGCACGTGAAGGTAACGTGCCTGCTGATAATGTACCTAATTTTATTAAAAAACTCTTTAGTAAATGGTCAAACAGCGGAATTATAAAATACCTTGCAAAGAAAGGTCCTAAAGGTATTGCAATTGCTCTGGCTGCAGGCAACGTAGGTAAAGAAATGGTAGGTACAACAGTTTATACTATCCAAGCAATGACAAACGAAGATTTGCCGGCTGATAAACGTAAATTTATCGGTTTGTATGACCTTGTTGTAGGTCTTATATCTACGACATTCTCAGCAATATTCGGATTCGGTGCAATTGCGGTTCAGGATAAACTTATTAAGAAAGCTCTTGAAAGCAATAAAGGTAAGGGCTATCCTAAATACGCAGCTGCATTTGCAGGTTTAGTATGGCTGATACCGCAATTCTTACAGACAATTATCGGTAAACGTATTGTAGCACCGGCTATTGCAACTCCTCTTGCAGGAAGAATGAAAGAAAATATGATTGCTAAGGCAGAAGCTAAGAAAGCTTTAGCAAATCAAAACAATGATACTGAAGTTAAATAATAAAACTTAAGGTATAGCTAATAAATAAAAACGGGCAGGCTGTCACCTGTCCGTTTTTAATATTTATATTTACAAATTGCATTTTGCAAAAATTCGTGATAATATTCGGGTACGGAGGGAAATTTATATGGCAAGATTAGTTAGACCTGTATGGGCAATAAGATGTGTACAGTCGGGATGCAGAACTTTATTTGAAGTCGCTCAGACAGAAGACGGTAAACAGCAGGAAGTCGTTTGTCCTAATTGCGGTGAACATTATGTTTATCCGATTTATGATGAAAATCAAGAAAATAACGGTTAATGACCTTTAACGAAAAACGATATAATCAGTTCAGTTCTCATTTAAAGCAAAAATTCGGCGTTAAGGTTTATAAAATAACTCTTGATGCTGGTTTTTCGTGCCCAAATCGTGACGGAACACTATCATCAGGCGGTTGTATATTTTGTGACGGAAGCGGCAGTTTTTCAAGGGCACATTCTAACATGCTTTCAATTGAGGAGCAGGTTGAAACAGGTATTAAAAATCTATCGGAACGCTTTGGAGCCGAAAAATTTATGTCATATTTTCAGGCATATACAAACACATATAAACCCGTAAATGAGCTTGAAAAAATTTATAATTCCGCACTTAAAAACGACAAAATTGTGGGAATATCTATCGGCACAAGACCGGATTGTGTTGATGATGATAAATTAAGCCTTATTTCATCCTACAAAGATGATTATGAAACTTGGATAGAATATGGCCTGCAGTCTGTTCATGACAAGACATTAGAAAAGATAAACAGGGGACATGATTTTAGCTGTTTCTTAAAAGCATACGAAATGACAAAATCAAAAGGAATAAATGTTTGCGTTCATGTTATTCTTGGCTTGTGGGAAACTCACGATGAAATGATGCAGACTGCCCAAACTCTTGCAAAGTTAAATGTTGACGGCGTCAAACTGCATATGTTATGTGCCGTTAAAGGGACAAAGCTTTCCGATATGTATAAAAACGGCGAAGTTAGTTTTATGAGCGAAGATGAATACGTTAATACTGTCTGTGATTTTTTGGAATATTTACCTGAAACAACTACTATTCACCGTATAACCGGAAACGGCTTTAAAGAAGATTTAATAGCCCCCCGCTGGCTTGGCAAAAAATTTAATACTTTAAATAAAATTGACAATGAGTTTATTAAGCGGGATACTTATCAGGGAAGCAAATATAAGGAGTTTATAAATGTCTGATGTTATTACTATAGGAAGTGCAACAATGGACGTTTTTGTCCAGTGCGAAGATGCAAAAATAGTTTCGGTATGCGGAAAAGAAAAATGTTCAAACTTTATGAGTTATCCGTATGGCTCCAAAATGGATATTGAAAATTTTGCATCCCAAGTCGGGGGCGGAGGAGTTAATACAGCAGTAAATTTTGCAAATCTTGGATATAAAACAAGTACAATATTAAAAATGGGTGATGATATATACTCTGACGGTATAATTAATTCGCTGAAAAAGACAAAAGTAGATTTATCAAACATTGTCCAAAATAAGAAAATAAGCACCGGCTTTTCAATAATACTTGTAAGTTTTCAGGGCGACAGAACAGTTTTGGCTCACCGCGGTGCAAATGCAATGATTAGAGAAGAAGATATAAATTTTGATGCAATAAAGAAATCAAAACTCTTATATATTGCACCTGTTAATGGTGAAAGTAATAAAATTCTTGATGAAATTGTTAAATTTGCAGCAAAAAATGATGTGTATGTTTGCTTCAATGCTGGTACAACAAGTATCAAAAAAGGATTTAAATATCTGACAAAGATTTTAAGTTACGCGCACGTTGTAGTTATGAACAAAGAAGAAGCCTCTATGGCAACTCAGATTGAAGTTCGCCCTGATACAAGCACAAAAAAATACTCTCAAGAAACCATACACCCTGATATCAAAGAGATGCTTAAAAAATTGAAAGTAAGAGATTATCAGGTGATCGTAATAACTGACGGAGGTGCCGGAGCGTATGCGTATGACGGCAAGAAGTATTATTTCTGCCCTGTTTTTGATGCGCCTGTTGTATCAACGCTTGGCGCCGGCGATGCTTTTGCCTCAACTTTTTGCGGAGCATTAAGCAGAACAGACGGAGATATCGCAAAGGCATTAATGTACGCATCAGTTAACTCTGCAGGTGTCGTTTCTGAATTCGGCGCAACACAAGGCTTGTTGACATTTAAAGAAATTGAGAAGAAATTAAAATCAAATCCCAATTACAAAACAATTATCGTAAAATAGCAGGTTTAATTATTAACCGCCGCAAGTTGTGAAGTCTTTTTGAACTGATTTATTGATAAGGTTCTTAACCGTGTCATATTCGGTGGTTAAAGCTGCAAGTTCAGCTTCAACGTTTTGCATATCAACAGCCAATTCTTCTTCTTTTGCATTGAGTTGAGCCTGTCTTACTTTGTATTCAGCTTCTGCAGCGGTTATTGCATCTTCATCTGCAACTTCCTTAAAGTATCCGCCGCCAACACCGTATGCCTGATAATCATATTGATAGAAGTAATTATCATCAGCTATTGTGCTAACCATAAGAGATCCGTTTTTAATCATATTCTGCATCTTTGCAGGATCCTCAACAGCAGGATTATAAGTATAGCCTTTAACACAAATTTGGTTAAACATTTGTGAGAAATAGTTCAAAATCTGAGTAATTTCACCTGTCGGATTTGTTGTTCCTGCGTCAATATAGTCATAGACATAGTTTTGATCCATAGTAATTAAATTACAATCACCCAGATACCCTGTACTGGTCGCAACATTGTATCCGCCGGTACATGCACCTCTTTGGTTTTCATACTCAGTGAAGAATGCTTGTGCTAAGTTTGATAAACTTAAAGCATATGCCGTTGTATATTCCTGATAATAATCTCCATTAGCTAAATGCCCTTGTTTATCAATTGAAGTCTGTTCTACAGTAATAAAATAATTATTGTAGTCTGGTACACCTCCGCTATAACTATCACAATATGTATGTGTATATCCAGGTTTACCACTATCTATGTTACTCCATGGGCGATCGGCATCAGTGCCACTGGCACTGTCAATATGATCTATACCATCAACATACTGAAAATTACCATCAATAGTTCTAAGTGACCCATTAGAATTTTTATACAGGCTCTTAATAACTCTTACCGTTTGTTCAAGTGCTTCTGCATCTTCTCCTCCATCATATTCAAAGAAATTTTTTGCCAAATACACAAGATTATCAACAAATGAATCAATTGATTTTATAAAGTCCGCACTAGTAGCACCTTGTTGTTCTATATTGTAATAATTACCGCCATTAACGCCATATTTGCATCTGTAATACCCAACAAGAGCAACATCATTTTTACCCATTAAATCAGCAAAATTCAATTGAAAGTCATCTGTTATACTCCAGTCCGGTATGTTATGATATACATGCGTCTGATCAGTATGATCATCTACGTGCCATTCATGAGTAAAATCACCGCCATTATCTCTTAAGGCTGCTTTGAAATAAACTTCCGCCGGCTGAGGAGTTACAGCATTTTGTACTACCGATATACCCGTTGATCCGGTACTATGATTTTCCATACTATATACTGTTGAAAGAAAATCTTCAAAGGTCAAAGCTTCATAAACATCATTTGCCATATCGTAAGGAGTCGGAGCTATCGGATTTGATCCGTATTTATTATACAAGTCTTGCAAATAACCGCCATCATCTTCATTTTGGGAGAATATAGTAAAGTCATCAACGTATTCACACAATCCCATAAGATCAGTTGAATAAACCTCCCCAATATTCGCCAAGTTTTCGCCAAAACCGTTATTAGGCGCATACGCCACAGAATCAGCATTGGACGACGTATAATTCATTGCAGAAAACATTTCCTGCATATAAGCATTATTAATTATTCCCTGCTCATTTAATGCTTGAATAAACTTTTTAAAGTTAGCTTCAGATCTTTCAATACCACCGTTTTTATAATCATCAAAAGAGTGATAAGATCCATCTTCTCCTTTGAATTTTGCGCCATTCGGTAAATTGCATAGAGCCTCATAAAACGAGGTATCTAAAACTGTTTGCCCTTTTATATTAGTCAAAAGTTGAAGATTAAAATCATTATAAGCTGACGGTCTGGACATACTGGCATAATCCAATTGATAAATATAATCGTCAGTACGTTCAGGATTCCAAATAAGCTTAGTTGCATTAAGGCTTGTCATATAGTTCTGACTTGCCTGACTTAATTGATTAGACACAGACAAACGCTCCTGAGCAATTTCCATGGAGCGGAGTTCGCAAGCGTTCTTTCTTGCTGTTATACCTAAAAATCTTGCCTGTGATGCTGCTAAACCCATTGTTTTCCTTTCGGTAATTTTTTACAATACATTTATTACAGTTCGATTAATCTGTATATCGGCATATATTTATAATTTCTTTAATAATTTTAAAAAAATTGTTAATATTCGTTTACAAATCGTAAAAATTAAATTGACATAAGAAAATGTTCGTGAAAAAATAAATTGCGCACTTGAGCGTACAAGCTTTTGTGCGATTAGGTTAAGCCGAAATAATAAAGGTTGTCAGCAGCAAAAGCGTTGACAGTTTGGGTGGTAACCGAAAACAGGTTAATATTTTACCCGGCCTTGTTATTTCAGATAAGAATACAAACAGTAACGCACATTGAAAACAGAATAGCGAAAGACAAAGAATAACTTGTTAATTCTAGTAGAAAATGATTCAAAAGAACAGACGCGAACGTAAGTTAGCGTAGATTAAAT
>JAGCBH010000028.1 GCA_017652265.1 bacterium | reverse complement strand
GGCCTTTTTGAAGGAAAAATTTTACAAATAAATACTCCAAAAACATATGAAAGCATTGTATAATAGCATTATAACAAATTTATCAATAAAGACAAGATTATTACAGTGGTTTGTGCTTTATAGATAAAAAAATCAAAATTAATCAAAAGCCCAGTAAATCGTTAAATTTTCACCGTCGACAACAATTTTATCAATTAAGTTTTTCATAACTAATCTTATTTCATCCAGATCACCACGTTCTAAAACGTCATCAAAAGAATTTATTGCTTTCATGGCTTCATTGTAACTCATTTTTAATTTGCGTTCTTTTTGTATGGAGTGTAATTCTTTTATGATTTTTTCTTTTTGTTCGTTTAATTCAACAACTTTGTTTTGTAATAGATCAATAGGCATTGTGCCCAAAGAATATAAATCCATAAGTTTATTAACTTGTGAATCAATATCAGAAATCTTTTTTTCTAAAATATCAATTTGTGAATTCTCGTTTTTTACTGGTTTGATGGATGATATATAAGTTGGATCTAAAGCGAGTTTTTGAATTTCTGAAATTATGATGTTGTTTAGTTCATCCATTTTCCAGTATTTATTTGTACATTTTGTGTTTATACCGTAGGCGCCTTTTGATTGTATTTTGTTAAAACAGGTATAATAATTATATTCATGGTTGTTATATTTGATTTTTCTTTTGAAGTATTTTCCACCGCATTTTCCGCAATAAATAAGCCCACCAAGATAAGAGTTGGCTTTTCCGGTTCTCATATTCTTTTTTGAATGGTTGAGTGAATTTTTTTCCATAAGCGTTTGAACTTCAGTAAAGGTTTTTTCGTCAATTAAAGCCGGAAATTTAGCTTGAAAAGTATTATCACCATATATTACTAAGCCCAGATATGTTTTGTTGCGCAATACATAAGTAACTGTTGATGGTAGCCAGTGACCGTATTTATGGCGTAGCCCGGCATCGTTTAATATTTTAGCAATGCCATAAGATGTTTTACCGGTTAAATATTCTTTGAAAACTCTTTGAACTAACATTTTTTCATATTCATTAACAATCAAATTACCATTTTCATAATCGTAGCCAATAGGCGGCCTATTTCCGCAATTTGTCTGACCTTTTTTTGCCCGGCCTATTTTTCCCATTTTTAATCGTTCTTTTATTTGTTCTCGTTCCAATTGTGCAAAAACCGATAAAATACCAATCATGGCACGCCCTAAAGGTGTGGAGGTATCAAAATTTTCCGTCATAGACACAAAATCGCAGCCGTTAGCCAAAAATATATCTTCAATCAAAAACAGTGTATCTTTTTGGGAACGGCTTAAACGGTCCAACTTGTAAACCAAAACTTTATTGATTTTTCCTTTTTTTATATCTTCAATCATTTTTTGCAATGCAGGGCGGTCAATATTAGCGCCGGAGTAACCGGCATCATTGTATATTTCAAAAGACGTCCAGCCCATTGCGATGCAATAATTTTTCATTCTTTCAATTTGTTCATTAATTGAATTGCCGTTTATGGCTTGTTCTTGTGTGGAAACACGCGGATATAATGCGATCATATTAACACCCTCTTTTCTTTAAATTTAAAACGTGTTAAAATGATTAGGTCAATAGAATCATACATGAGACAAATTTATTAACAAAGGGCGTCAGTGTTGCAGCACTGGCGCTTTTTTTAGTTTCTATTATCTCTAATCATTTCAATGGCCATGTTTAAGGACATTTGAACAATGCGGCGCTCATGCTTTGAAAGCGGTTTTCCGTCGAGTTGCAAATTGGAGACATCTCCGTAAGTTTTTGCAATTTTCTTTAAATCTTGCGCATCTAAATCACTTTCTTTAACCTCTTCAATTCTGCCTTCTGCGAGTGCGTCAGTGCTTATATGTAAAGCGTTACAAACTTTAATTACATTATGGATTGACGCGCCAGCAATACCGCGCTTCAACATTCCGTCTACAGTCGAATAAGAAAGATCTACTCCGGAGTTATTAACAAAATCTCTTAAACTGCGATAGTTAATTAAAATGTATGCTTTTAGTTTTTCTTCTATAGTTCGATTAGGCATAAAACCACCTCTTTTCGTTATATCTTTGCACTATAAAGTATAAAATTTTATTTAGTAAAAATCAATAAAAATTTACGTTCCAAAGTAAGAAATTATTATTGATAAATCACAAAAATACGTCACAGAGTAAAATTATATTGCACTTTACTTTGCAGGGTATTATATTTGTATTGTAATTTACTTTGCAAGGTAACAAATTAAAAAATATACGAAGGAGAGAACAAAAGAATATGTACCCAAATTTAAGAGCTGAAATGGCAAGAAAAAACATTAGCATTTCCAAACTTGCTACAGAATCCGGTTTATGTATGGCGAGATTATATGACAAGATTAATGGAAAATCTCAAAGAGGATTTTGGCTTGATGATGCTATAGAAATTAAAAAAGTTTTGGGTGTTGATATGCCAATCGAGGAACTTTTTAAAAAAGAGGAATAAAGCATGGTTAAACACGTTTTAAAAGATGGAACTGTTCTTGATGATATAACAGGTCATATTGTTAAAAAAGAAGATGCAAAAAGCTTATATGCGCTGATTGATACACTCAATCAATCAATGGAGGCAAATGATGATGAGGATTAGAATTTTAAAGATTTTAACCGGTATAGCGGTTGTTGTTTTTTTGGCGTCAGGGTGCGCACTGGACAGTAACAACTATATACCGCATATAGCTTGTTTAGTAAGTGAAATATGGCTTTTGCTGATGGTATGGGCAAATTGTACGGAGGTAAGCGATGGAAGAAAAAAATGTGCTGATAAGCATATCAAGGTACGAAGAACTGTTAAGAGCCGAAAAGACGCTTGAAATCATTGAAACGGCCTTTAATCAAAATGCAGAATTAAACTGGGATGATGAAAGAATCAAAGTAAAAGATGGTTTTTATGAGGTTTTCAGGTCAGTAAGTCCTATTGTTTACAATTCAAAATTGCAAAATCTGAAAAAAGCAAAAAAAGAAAAAGAGGAAATGAAAGATGAATAGAGTAATTTTGATAGGCCGCCTGACGAAAGATCCGGAAATCAGATACACACAAACCGGAGATCGTGACATGGCTATTGCTAGATATACACTGGCGGTTAATCGACGCACAAAAAAAGATGGTGAGCAGCAGGCCGATTTTATCAGGTGTATTGCGTTTGGTAGTAATGGACAATTTGCCGAAAAATATTTTACAAAGGGAATGAAAATTGTTGTTGAAGGCAGGATCCAAACAGGCAGTTATACAAATCAGGCAGGCGAAAAAGTATATACAACAGATATTGTTGTTGATTCACAGGAATTTGCAGAAAGCAAGAATGCAAGCGGTCAAAATGAAACGGCACCACAAGAAAGCCCAGACGGATTTATTAACATTCCTGATGGCGTAGATGATGAAGGATTGCCGTTTAATTAGTGAGGCACAGCACAATGAAAATCGGATTGATTGACGTTGATAATTTTTCTAAATTAGGAGATTGTTTTCCAAACTTAGCATTGATGAAATTATCCGCATACCACAAAAAAAGAGGAGACGTTGTTGAGTGGTACGATGCGTTATTTGGCGGAGAATATGACAGAGTATATATGAGCAAAGTCTTTAATTTTAGTGAGGATTATGACTATTTTATTAATTCAAAAGAAATCATAAAAGGTGGGAGCGGCTATGCAATCGAGACAGTAAATGGAGTTGAGATTTTTGACAAAGAAAAAAATATAAATCTTTCATACGAAATTGAACACGAAATGCCAGACTACACGCTTTATTATAGTGATATTTTAGATTTTAAAGACGGAAAATTAACAAATATCGGGCAAAAACACAGAAACACTGCCTACGGATTTATGAGCCGAGGTTGCCCAAGAGGTTGAGGTTTTTGCCACGTCAAAGACAAAGAAGGCTTAAAGTCTTATAAAGTGGCAGATTTAACAGAGTTTTGGAGTGGGCAGAAATATATTGAATTAATGGATCCTAACACCTATGCGTGTAAAGACTGGGAAAATATTACTCAACAATTAATCGATAGTAAATCATACGTTAATTTTAATCAGGGCGTGGATATAAGGATGATAACAAAAGAAAAGGCCTATATGATTAATTCGGTAAAAACAAAAAGTATTCATTTTGCGTGGGATAGATGGGAGGATTCAGACAAAATAAAACCATTATTCCAGCAATTTAGGAATATTTCAACAATAAGTCAAAGACAATTAAGAGTGTATGTTTTAACAAATTTTAACACAACTCACGAGCAAGACTTATACCGTGTCGAGTGGTTAAAGGCCAACGGTTACGATCCGTATGTGATGATTTACGACAAACAAAATTTGCCTAGAGGACATATAACTAGACAGTTACAAAGATACGTCAATATGAAAGCAATTTTTTATAAAATCGATAATTTTTCGCAATACAAAAAGGAGACAATATGAAAAGCATTATAGTAAGTGATTTGAAGCAATGCTATGTATGTAAATCGACTGTAAATGTTGAGGTCCACCATTGCATCCATGGTGTTGCTGGCAGGAAGCTGGCGACAAAGTATCATTTGTTGGTCGGATTATGCCCGGAGTGCCACAGGGGTACCAATGGAGTTCATGGAAAAAATGGCCACAACTTAGATAATCACTTGAAACAGCTTGCGCAGCATGCGTGGGAAAACAAGTACGGCAATCGGGAAAAATGGATTGAAATTTTTGGAAAAAGTTATTTGTGAGGGTGAAATGAATAAAAAATTAAAAAATATATATGATTTGATAATTGCAGCAGTTCAGAACGAGAAAAGGTGCGACAAATTATTATTAATTTTTGATATAGATTTGTTTATAGATTTTAGAGATTATTGCGATAATTATGGTATACAAAACGGCCATGAAATAGCGCTAACTGGCATGTATTGTCTTGTTATAACTCCGGAGAAAAGAATCACGTTGCATTATGTGATAAGTGAGGATAAAAACGTTTATTATCCAGACGATTTTTATATTACAAAAATCAAAGAAAAGGCTATTTATATTGAGTAAGGAGAAACTAACTATGGCAGAAAGAAGAATGTTTGCAAAAACGATTATTGACAGCGATGCTTTTTTAGATATGCCAGTCACAGCAAGGTTGTTATATTATGATCTGGCAATGAGGGCGGACGATGATGGCTTTGTTAATTCACCAAAAAAAATTATGCGCATGGTAGGTGCATCTCAGGATGATTTGACGATTTTGGCAATGAAAAAATTTATCATTACGTTTGAATCCGGAGTGGTAGTTATCAAGCACTGGAAAATTCACAATTACATCCGAAAAGACACCTACAAAGAGACCGCTTACAAGGATGAAAAAGCAAGATTGGCTTTTGATGAAAATAATTCTTACACGTTACAAGGCAATGTGCTTGAAACCCCTGAAATTACTGATGTTTTGATAGACAGTCGACGAGCCGTCGACGAGCCGTCGACACAGGATAGGTTAGGTAAGGATAGTATAGGTTATATAAAAGAAAAAGATAAAAAAGAAAAGAAAACCGCCAAGCGGTTTACCCCTCCAACGGTGGACGAGGTAAAAGCATATTGTCAGGAAAGAAAAAACTCTGTTGATCCTAACCAGTTTGTAGACTTTTACACATCCAAAGGCTGGAAGGTCGGAAAAGAATCCATGAAAGACTGGAAGGCAGCAGTCAGGACATGGGAAACAAGAGACAAAAAGACTTATACAAAGCCTCAAAAAAATTTACTTAATAACCGCAGTTATAATTTCAACGACTTAGAAAAAAGATTAACCGGGAGGTAATATGTTTGAGAATTGGAGCAATCTTGTAAAAGAATCTCAAAAGTTAAATAAAAAAAATACAGAATCTCAAAAAACGAATCAAGAAAGTAAAAATACAGAGATTTGGAAGTCAAAAAAAGATTTAGAACGTGAGCAATCAAGTGGTTGTGTGTTTAAGGAGGACTAATGGACAGAAAATTTTACGAAGAGAGAGACATGGCTTTTATTGATGCGGTTTTGAATGATAACTGGGATGGTGTAATAGCGTTTTGGAAAAAACAAAATATCCCAGTACCGAAAAATGAAAGAGTTGTAAAAGCAGCTGTATATAAAGCCGTGCAATATTGCTTAGATATTCCGGTGGACGTAAAGGGGATTGCATTAGAAAAGTGTTTAGAACTGGGAATGAGCCCATTTATAAATTGGGAGGGTAAACAATGATTTATTTTTTTGCAGCTATAGGAGTTATGACTTGTATAACAATCGTAGGAGCTTTGATTTTGTTGTTAATGACAACGGGTGAAGATGGAGTTGCTAAAAGCATTATGTATGATGATCCGGAATATTTCATACACGAACCAAAATGGTTGAATGATGATAAAAAGGCAGATATGCAGCAGGAAGGAAAACGAAAATGAAGAACAATCTGGAAGCATTGAATAACTATCTTTTTGAAGCAATTGAAAGAATAAACGACGACGAGCTGACAGACGAAGAACTGGAGCGTGAGATTAAAAAGAGCAAGCAAATAAATCAGATCGCTCACACAATAATAGAATCCGGAGCCCTAGCCCTTGAAGCGCCGAAGCACTTCGACGACTCCGGCGCCGAGAGACGTGTCAATAATCCTAGTTTAGGAATCGGTGTAAATGAGTATCTGGAAAAAGCGCCCTGACATGGTTGAGTTTATGCTTGCTTTTATGCCGGGACACGAGGAAAAAGAAATAAAGCAGGTATTTCTTGACCGCTTCGGCATTTTGCTTACTGAAGGGCAAATATCCGGATTTAAGTATAGCCACAACATATGGTCCGGAACTCATGGCGGACGATTTGTAAAAGGTCAGGAATCGCACAACAAAGGGAAGAAGCTGACGCCGGAACAGTACGAAAAAGTGAAAGCGACCATGTTTAAAAAGGGGAACGTTCCGGCAAATGTAAGACCGGTCGGAAGTGAGCGCGTGGATGTTGACGGCTACATCAAGATAAAAATAGCAGAGCCCGACGTTTGGCAGCATAAACAGAGATATATCTGGGAGCAGGCGAACGGCCCAGTTCCTAAGGGCTACGCGATCATTTTTGAGGATGGAGACCGCAGGAACTTCGACCTTGACAACTTGAAGTGTATACCGAAGTCCTTGCTGTCTTATATCAACATCAAGAAGCTACACGGAAAGGCAGACGTTGAGACCTTCGAGCTGATGAAACAGCTGGATGAAGCTATCAGAGGAAAAGAGAAAAAGTCAGATGTGCAGCAGGATGGAAAAAAGGAGTTTGAAGATGACGATTGAAGAAATTGATAGAATGCTATGTGATAAAGCGTGCGTAAATGAAGCAATCTTTAATAGTTTTGCCAAAGCTACAAGCATTATAAATTCAATCAAATATAAAAGCATTATCTGTTCAATAAGCGGCGGAAGTGACAGCGACATAATTTTAGATATTTGCACAAAAGTCGATAAAAATAAAAAAATCAAGTATGTATGGTTTAATACTGGGTTAGAATATCAAGCTACAAAGGATCATTTGACATATCTTGAAAAGAAATATGATATTGAGATAAAAAAGGAACGT
>JAGCBH010000005.1 GCA_017652265.1 bacterium | reverse complement strand
CTGCCGTTTCAATATTCAGCGCATTAGAACTTGCAAACAAAGATTATAAAATAGCCCAAAACAATGAAGTCATTGAAAATTATCCTGATTTTAAAATGACTTTGCTTCGTTCCGGTGATGATAAAAACGAAAACGAAAACTCAATTCAGACACTTGTCAGTTACAGGGATTTTGACATGCTGTTTACTGGTGATGCAGGAGTCAGCGGATACGAAAAAATTCAGAATAGCATTCCGGCAAACACAGAAATTCTAAAAGTAGGCCACCACGGTGCGAAAAATGTCACAAACACCAAAATGCTTGAACAAATGAAACCGCAGGCCGCTATTATTTCAACAGGTATAAATTACTTCGGACATCCGTCAGCCCAAACTATTGAAAACCTAAACCGCAACGACATAAAAATATACAGAACCGATTATGACGGCGCAATAAAAATAAAAACCGACGGCAGAAAGTTCAGTATTCAAACTTACGACACTAAAAAACGCCGCTTTTCAAAAAACAATGACAAATACGCGGCGAAGTAACCTTATCTTTTTATACACCGCACATTATACTTATCTGAGCGCGGAACCACATGCCGATTTCCAGTACTGAAAGCTAGACGCCATGCCGTCGCATCTGAGACAACCGAACTTGACCAAAACCATCCGGCCGTTATTCCAAGCAAATCTCTGTTGTAAAACATTGCACTAAGTTCATCACGATTTGGTAATCTGCTCTCAGCATTTTGATTTCTACAGGCACTCATTGCTTCTGCCTGTTCCAAACTGTCACTCGCATTTGTTGCCAAAGGCATCGGAGCAACAATATTTGTATTTGAAGGATAGAGTGCAGTTATAAAGCCCATATCTTTTCCGATTGTATTCGGACCTGCAGTTCCGTTTAAATCATATATAAAATTCACACACATTTTCGGTTGACTAAAGTGTAAATCTATTTCTCCCAAATCATCAACATATTGCGGATTATATAAAACCAGTAGATTTTCCCCATTTACAGTTTCAAATGCAACTGCCAAAGTATCTATATCTTTCTGAGAATTTTGATATATGTGACCGTTACTACCTACATATGTCTCCGTAAACATTGAATTAAAATTACTTAGCTTCGTTGGGATATTATTAGTTATTCCTGCCATATTTGTATATTTGGCCGCTATCCCGCAATCGGTTAAGTGTTCATTATCACAAATATTATTTATTTTTAATACTTTACTCAATCCCTCCGCTACAAAAGCCATTGCAGCGTTTTTGTTTGTATCTTCTTGAATTTCACCTAAACCGTACCCATTCAAGGACTGCATTAGAGAAATAGCCTGTGTTATCCTTGAATATAGAGCTTTTCTTTGAGTGTTCCATACCTTTTCATTAATATTCCCCTGCAATGCAGGTAGGGTTATTGCCGCTACGACTCCTACAATTGTTAAAGAGATTAATATCTCTGCCATTGTAAAGGCTAATTTATTATTCATGCAACCTCCAATACTATACTTTAATTACGTTATAAATTTTAAAAATAGTTATTTGTCTAATATAAGTATGTCTTATTTACGTATTTTTGTCAATAACTATACTTTAATTACGCTTATTTATCTAAATCTTCTGGTTTATATTGTCAAAAGGAGAAAATCCTATGGAAAACAATAAGAAATTACTGGGCAAAAGAATTAATGAACTAAGAAAAAATGCTAATTTAACACAGGAAAAATTGGCAGAACTTATTGGTATAGAAACGACATCTCTAAGTGGCATTGAAAGCGGACGGCATTTCCCCTCAATGATTACACTGGAAAAAATAGCATTAATACTTAATATGGAGTTAAAAGCATTATTTGATTTTAAACATCTTGTATCCGAAAGTTATATGAAAGAAAAAATCATTTCAAACATAGATAAAATTAAAAAAGAAGAACTTGCATTTATATATAAATTCTTTGAAGATTATACGTGATATACATCTAAAAATTGTCTGTGTAATTTGACATTGTGCACTCTGAGCCAGTCAATACCGTTTTGAGCAGCAACCGCCCCAAAGCCAAGCGACAAAGCATCTTTTAAATCGTTGTCATCACTTTTAATTCCCAAAAATGATTTTCTGGAAATCCCTAGCATAACAGGATACCCAAGAGTTTTAAATTCTGCGGCACGTTTTATTAATTCAACATTATGCCGTTGATTTTTTCCAAAACCGATTCCCGCATCAATTATTATATTGTCTATACAATGTGAGTGTGCAATATCAATTTTTTCTTTCAGCGACAAGAAAATTTCATCCATCAAACACTCATAATCCGGGTTATTCTGCATATTTTCAGGTGATCCCTTTGAGTGCTGAATAATCACACCCGCGCCATGTTTAGAGATAATTTCGGGCATTTTGTCGTCATAATCAAAACCTGAAACATCGTTAATAACATAATTTCCAAGTTTTAAAACTTCATCCGCAACGATGGAACTTCTTGTATCAATACTGATTTTAACATTCTTATCTTTTGCAAATTCCAAAATCGGCAAAAGTTTTTCTAACTGTTTGTCAGCAGGAACAGCTTCCGAATACGGTTTTGTACTTTCTGCACCTATATCTATCATATCCGCACCATCATCAATTAAAGACAAAAACTTCTCTTTAGCTTTATCAAAATCGTAGTATAAACCGCCATCGGAAAAGGAATTTGTTGTCAAATTCAAAACACCCGCCAATTTCGTTCGGGATGATTTGTTTTCAAGCAATTTTATTATTTCGTCTTTTAGTTCAGACAGACCAAATGGCTGATTTTCAAGTTTTTGTGCAATTTTCTTTAATTGTGAATAACTGCCGCCCAAGATACAATCCGTATAAGCGGTTCTGCATGTAATAGTTTCTCTGTGGGTTGCACAGTCAGCCCCCTCTGACAAGGCCGTTTGTTTTAAAATATTTCCCTGAGCAGGGGTTAAAGAGTAGATTTTTAAAGTTTTATATTGAAATTTATCAGCCGCAAAGCGGCTGTACTCATTATCAAAACCGATATTATCAATTTCTTTCTTTAAGTCTGAATTTATGATTTCTTTAATAACAAAATTTTTCATAAAATTATTCTATTAAAAAAAAGAATTATTGAAAAGTGTACAGGTTACTTGAAAAATTATTACCACCGTGATAGATTTATTACGCTTATTATCAGAAAAGAGGTTATAAAAATGGACGAAGTAAGAGTAAGAATTGCACCGTCACCAAGCGGAAATTTACACGTAGGAACCGCACGTACGGCATTATTTAACTATTTATTTGCAAAAAGGAATAACGGTAAATTCGTTTTAAGAATTGAAGATACAGACGCTGAACGTACTTCTCAGGAATATATCGATAATATTTTTGACAGTTTGAAAGCATTGGGTTTAAACTGGGACGAAGGACCGGATGTAGGTGGTGATTACGGCCCATACACTCAATCGGAAAGGTTTGATATTTACCCTAAATACGCTCAAATCTTGCTTGAAAAAGGTTTTGCTTATGAATGTTTCTGTACACCTGAAGAACTTGAACAGGAAAAGGAACTTGCAACAGCAAACAAAAAACCTTATGTATATTCTAAAAAATGTGAAAACTTAACGGAAGAAGAAAAAGCAAAACTCAGAGCCGAAGGCAGAAAACCTGCAATTCGTTTTAACATTTCAAAAGCTCAAAGAGCATTCCACCCGACAAGCGAATTATCTTTTGATGACCTTGTTAAAGGTGAATTAAAACAAAACACTGATTTATTGGGTGACTTTGTAATTATGAAGTCAAATGGCGCTCCGACTTACAACTTCGCTGTTGTAATTGATGATATGCTGATGAAAATTTCACACATTATCAGAGGTGAAGACCATATTTCAAATACATTCAAACAAATTCTTATATATGAAGCACTTGGCGCAGAAGTTCCTCGTTTCGGCCACTTAGGTATGATTTTGGCACCTGACAGAAGCAAACTTTCAAAACGTCACGGCGCAACTGCAGTCAGCGAATTTGTTGAAAAAGGATATTTAACAAATGCTCTGATAAACTTCGTTGCACTTCTTGGCTGGTCGCCGTCTGACGGTATTGAAATTAAGACGGTTGATGAAATCGCTCAGGACTTCAGAATTAATGAACTTTCAGCATCAAACTCAATTTTTGAATACGACAAATTGAACTGGATGAACAGTCATTATATCAAAATGCTTGACATTGAAGATTTGAAGGAAAAATTAAAACCGTTCCTTACAAAATACGATTTGTCTGAACTGACTGATGCCGAATACACAAGAATGGTTGAAGTTACAAGAGAACCGCTGACTATTTTATCCGACATAACTGATGCCGTTCCTTATTTCTTCGGTGAATATGTTGAAATTGATCCTAAGGCTCAGGAAGAAATTCTGGATACGGATTTGGCTCAGGATGTTTTAAATTCATTCATAACTCAGGCTGAAAACTGGGAATGGACAGAAGAAAATCTGCACGAAAAACTTGAAAAATTCAGAGCAGATTACAAAGAAAAAGGAATTAAACCTAAAAATACAATGTGGGCAATTCGTGTTGCTATTACAGGAAGAACCTGCGGTGCTGATATGACTGCAATTTTGGCGATTATCGGCAAAGAAAAATCTTTAAAACGTGCAAAAGCAGCCTTCAAGGGTGCTAAGGTATAAAATTTTGCAACAATAAAAGAAAAGCGGGTTCTTGGTAACCCGTTTTTTCATGTAAAATTTTATTAAAACGAAGTTTATATTTGTATCCAAATTTATAAAATCGGTATAACATAGAAGAATGGATAGTGTTGAAGAAAAACTGTATCCTGATACGCCACCTACAAAAGTCAGGGGTAAGGAAGAGAAATTTGCAAAAGCAGATACCAACCCTTTTTGGATTGGTTTGGCGCGGTTTATATTTTTACGGTTGTTGAAACACAGATTTTGCGCATTCAGATATAAAGGTTTTGAAGATTATCTTGCAGCCGGCGGGAATCAAGTGCCAACAATTATATTTTCCGTTCACAGCAACTGGTGGGACGGCTTGGTATTGTTCCATATTGCAAACTTTATAATGAAACGTGAAATCAGAATAATGGTTGAAGAACTTAACCGTATGCCGATACTCAGACATGCCGGAGCCTTTTCTGTTAATAAAAAATCGGCACAGTCCTCTATGAAAGCCTTACAATACGGAATTAAAGAGGCATGCAATACATCAAACGTTTTGGCACTTTTTCCACAGGGAATTATAAGACCGCCTCACTTCAGACCTATTGTTTTCCAGACAGGGCTTGCTTATATGGCACAGGGTATTATAAAAGAATTTGGCAAAGTTAATGTAATTCCTGTTGCGGTTGATTACAAATTTTTGCGTGATAATCGTCCGGAAGTACTTGTAACTTTAGCCAAACCTATTACACTGACCGATGCCAAAGCAGACCGAAAAGAATTAACCCACTTTCTTGAAAATGAACTTGAAAAAATCTGCGAAGAGCAGGAAAAACATATTTCGCAAGGCGAAATTGATGAGTACAAAATCCTGTTTAAAGATATTAAATGGTACAGATATATTGAACAACGGCTGAAAAGAGTTTAAATAGCCCACCCAGGCAATTTCAGTCATATTTAATTCGCTCAATAATATAAAAAGAAACGGAGTAAAAAGAATGAGCGAAGTATGTGATGAATTGTTTTGGAGTAAAAAAATCGTTTTATCCGAAACGCACGCCGTCTTAAAACATGAAATAAAAACAGGCATTTTAGCCCAAATAAGGATTTTGGAATATATTTTAAAAAATTTTAAAAACAACAAAGATCTTGAGCTTTTAAATCTTTTAAAACTCAGCTATGAAACAAGCATTTTGCAGTATAAAACCATAATAAAAGAGATTAGAGTATTAGAGTCCGCAAATCTTGACAATGATTTTTGCTTAACATAGAATTAATACACGTGAGGCGACATGGCCAAGTGGTAAGGCAGAAGCCTGCAAAGCTTTTACCCCCAGTTCGAATCTGGGTGTCGCCTTTTTTAAAAAAGGAGTGTTTATGGGGAAAATATTCGGTATTTCAAGTGTGAAAATAAATCTTTTTCCGTCACTGAATCCTTACAAAATACCTGCTCCAATATTGACAAGGACAACAGGTAATAACAGAGGTTTTGTAAAATCTCTAAAACCGTATGTAGCGGAAAACAACGCACAAAGATATTATTTCCGAAAAATGATGAACCCTAACAGCCGACACCTCTGGAAAACGAAACTTTTTTAATAAAAGTTTCATGTTGGTGCAAATAAAAATTTAATATGGGCGATTGGCACTCTGCCGAAAAAACAATTGATAATTGTTTTTGAGAGGTGGTAGCGCACTCAACGGAACGAAGTTTCGTTATAAGGGCGAAATGAAAATTTAATATGGGCGATTGGCACTCTGCCGAGAAAAACGATTGATAATCGTTTTCGAGAGGGGTAGCGCACTCAACGGAACGAAGTTTCGTTATAAGGGCACAAATAAAAATTTAATATGGGCGATTGGCGCAGTTGGTAGCGCACTTGAACGACATTCAAGGGGTCACAAGTTCGAGCCTTGTATCGCCCACCATAAAAAGAACGGGCAATCCGTTCTTTTTTACTATTTGTTAATTTTATCTAAACTAATCTGATGTGCCTTATCTTTTCCTTTTGATGCCTCATGAACCGCAAAAGCTAATATTGCTGACATAAACACATATGAAATAAAACCAAGAATATTTGCACGCATAACTTTTTTAGCTAAGTCCGGAGTTATAAATTCCTTCACCGCCTTATATCCTCTGATGGATGCCAAACCTTCTTCGGCAACTTCCGGCAGCCAGGAAGCAATAACCAGGGCCGGTGCATGATTTTTAATAAATGTTGTTGTTTTATCAATAAAGTTTTTAGGTTTTTCTCCCTCCGCCTTTTTATTTTTAAACAACGCAATTAAACCTATCGGTAAAGTCAACCAGGAAAGCGGACGGCATTTTTGAAGAATTCTGCTGGATTTACTCAAAAGAGAATTCATAGCATGTCCCATTTCATGAGGAAGAACTGCTCTTAATTTATTTTTTGGAATAATAATCTTATTCTGAAGATTTGCATGGCAAGCATTTTGGCCTTCCATCAATTGTACATATACAATTTTATTGAGCAATTCTCTAATTTTTCTTATTGGTTTGGGTAGATGTTTGAAAATTCCCAACTCAGATTCTCTTTCAAAAATTTTTTTAATTTCATCAGTATTTTCTGCTGATGCTTCTATAATTCCCAAACCCTTTTGTTTCATACCAGATTGTTCTATTGTTTTAGCAACAGCTTTATCGATAAGAACTATTTCATCAGCCGTAAGACTACCATTTAATTTCTCCATCCTTTTTATAAGAATTGCTGATACAATTGTCTCAGGAATCAAAGAAGTCACAACAAAATTAAATAAACCGGAACCTACACCGCTTTTGGGCTTTTTGGACCTTGTTTCATAAGTATTCGCACTAAAACTTTGGATACCTTCCATGCACAATAGAACCTTTTAACTACACATATAGTTAAAGTAAAAATAAACTCAATAATTGCTTTTTTAATTTAAATTATTAACAAACATTTCAAAATCAGCATATTACCACTTTATACTGAATGGTGAAAAACTAACACCGCCATTAAAACCAATTGTTCCCCAATCCATAGGTTCATCTCCTTTAATCGCTTTAATATTTTGCATTAAATTATACCCCTGCCCTTCTATAAACCAATTAACCAGCAAGTCACCTATTTTAACAGTTCCTTTTATACCCCCAAAAAGTCCTAGCCTTAAATTATCCTTAAGACTTTGCAACGATACACCTTTTTGAAAATCTACTTTTTCCAAAACGTACGGTACCGCATAAAGACTCACATTATCCCCTATAGGAACGTTTACTGATGCCGGAGCTACACGAACTGCCAAAGTTTGGGAAGATTCGTTTACATTAAATCTGCTTCTGCTGTCAAACGATAATGATAAATTTTCTCCATCATAATATTTATGCGAAGATTTAATATCGCCTATAAAACTGCAACTTGTTTTTTTATCAACATTTTCGGGATCCGTTTTATCGGGAGCTGTTACACCTAAACCTGTGTAAACTGTCCAGTGTGGAATTTTGTTATAATTTATGTTTGTACCAACGGTTGAAAAATTTTCACCCCAATCTCCCCTTGTATTATCTTTGGGTAGATTTTGAAAAGTTGATGCTGAAATACTTATATTTATTTGTCCGCCCATAGCAAAATTCCCATTAATATCCTTTATATTTATATAAAAGAATTTATAATGGGAAAATTGCTATAAGTATTCATAAAAAGTAAAAAAATGTAACAAAAAACAACTATTTTAACAAAAAAAATTTTTCACCGTTTTATTATAACCGGTGAAAGGAATTAGGAGAATAAAATGCGAGTATATTCAGTTGCAAATAATTTATGTCAACATAAACAAAATTTTGGTGCCGTTTTAGTAAAGGATAATGTTCTTATAACAGAAAAATATACAGGGAAACCCACCAGAACCGCAATTATTGAACTGGAAACTGAAGAACGCGAACTGACAGCAGATTTGCGTATGAAGCACAAAAATGATATTCCGGCAGAAGATTTTCAAAAACGCGTTGATAACATTTACAGAAATGCTGAAGAAAATGTCCGTAATAGACGTGCGCTGCAAGAATGGGCAAATTATTTAGATCTATTTCATGAAGAAACAGAGCAGGATATACTTAAAGAACAACAAACTCAACAACTGGAAAATAAATACTTAGAATCCATACATCCCACAAGAACAAAAGAAAATAACATAAGCACAGTAAGTATTCTTGATGAATTAGTTTATAAAAGCGGAGATGAAATATATCTCGATGATTATGAATTTATAGACAGGTTAACAAGAACTAAAAACAGCGATATTATTGATATAAATAAAAGAGTTCAGGCAAGAAAAAATCTTGAAAGGGAACATGTAACCTGGATGAGCAGATACTTAGATGAATTAACCGGCGGCAAAAGAAAGGTTATGCCTAAAGGCGGTTACGGTTTACTGGACAGAAGATACGGCGATTACCTCACATATTCTGAACATTCTCCTTTTGACAGCTTTTTCTATGCCGAAGGGGCTGAAGGTACAGGCACTCTGCGACAGAGAATTTTGATGGCTATCGAACCGCAAGCTGATTACAGACATATCAATCCGTATGCTAAAGTACACGCTGTTGCTGAAATTTATACAGACCGAGCATCTGATGTTGTTGAAGATATGACATATGAAGGAAGAAAACAAATGGCAGAAATTATTAAAGCAGATAAAGAATATGAAGATTTTTGTCAAAAAATATTAAAAGATAAAAAAACAGACAAAGCACATCAGGAGCAATTAAGAAATATGGCATATGATATATGTGAAAGATTTGGCATCTCTTATGTGGATTTTATGTATATTGAGAATGGCAAAAAATATATAAAAACCGGAAAAGAAATATATAATATGAAATTAGCAGAAATGGGGATAACAGAACGACAAATACTACCTGTTATTGTTAATAAACTTGTCTCGCTGAACAAAAATGTTGAAGGCGCAAAAAATGCACTTATGGAAACCATAAAAGAAAAAGGATTATTCAGAGGTGTAGTTATCCGAGATATATATCGGTTTGTAGAAGTTGTAAGCAAAAATCAACATTTCATATATAAATAAAAGGAAAATGCCCCATAAATATGGGGCATTTTCTATAAGTTAATTATTAATCACTTTCGGCAACAACCGTTGCGATAAGTTCACCATAACTGTTTACGGAACCGTCTGTCTGCTCAACAATATAGCTCAAATCAGGTTTGCCTGAAATTGCTTTTTCAGCTTTTTCCATAGCCAAATCATAATCAGGTGTTTCAATTACGAGTGAACGTGAAAATTCAGAGTGATTTCTTTCAGTATAAACGTGATACATTTTACTATTCTCCTATCCTATTACAGGTTGTGTAAATGTTCTTGTTGCAAGTTCTCTGTCTAACATCAAAAGTGCATGCTTATCATCACCAATAAGCTCTAAAGTTCTTAAAACGTTGCAAACACTGTCTTCTTCTTCAACCTGTTCTTTTAAATACCAATCAAGAAAATGCATTGCGGCTCTGTCTTTGACCTCTTCCGCTACATCCATTCTTTTGTTAATCAAAGATGTAACAAGTTGTTCATGCTCAGATATTTTTCTGAAACATTCAACAGGACTTGCCCAACAGCTATCAGGTTTTGCAATTTCCGACAATTTAACCGTTCCGCCCCTTTGGATTAAGTAATCAAACATACCCATTCCATGAGCGTGTTCTTCCTGAACCTGCACAGAAAGCCAGTTTACAAATCCCGGTAAATTCAAATCCGCAAAATACGCTTTCATTGACAGATATAAGTATTCCGAGAAAAATTCCGCATTAATTTGTTCATTAAACGCTTGTTCCATCTTTTTATCAATCATGATTATCTCTCCTTTTTAAGCAATTTTATTACTAATAAAAAACTCACGCAAGCGACTAATGGATAATTTTATCCAAGCCGGCAAAATCACATGCTTGCGATGAACTGCACGTGGCTCTGCTCGCTTGCTCCCGCCTCGCATTAAACGCCACCGTTCGTGCTCTCAACGAAAACTCCACGTTTCCGTTGTAACGCACTCAACTCTCCGCTCACTTCATTCGCTACGTGGCTCTGCTCAGCGACAAAAAAAAACCTGACTTTCGTCAGGCACAAATTGTAGGGGAAAATAATTTAATTGGGAAAAATAAATATAAGGTTAGTTAAATGAAAAATTCTTGTTTTAAAGAAGATTTAATCTTTGTTTGTTCGCCATTGCGATAAAGTTCATCTGGGCAAACAAGACTTCCGACCTGTCAACAAATGGCTGAGCCGCAACAGGAGCCGGTGCCGTAACTTCTTCTTTGTATTTCTCTTTGAGTTTGTTGTCGATGTTATTTAAATTCTTAATAGCCATCTTAAATCTCTCTCTCGTTTTATCTCTCTCGTACTTATATAAAGTATTTTTGAAAATCCGAATTTCAGGTTTTGATTATTTTGTTACATATCTTAATATTTGGCAAAAAAAAGCACCATGGTTGGCAATTTTTTCAAAAAATAATACTTTATATATAAGTAGGTATTTATTATTTGTAGGTGAAAATGTCTGGTAACAATACGGTTAATTATTATAATAACAATGTAAGAAGTACCCAATTTAGTGCACAAAGACCTGAATATTCAGGTGGGCAGCCACAACTTGCACAACAAGCTATGGAAGGTGCACAGGATACCTACGTCGCGCAACGTGCCGAAAACGTTGAAACAAGCTGGATGACCGTACCTGCAACAGCAGCAGCATGGTTTGGTATTTGCAAAGGAACAGACTACTTTAACAATAAGTTAATGAGCAAAGAGTACGAACAAACTCCTTTTGCAAAACTTGGCAAAATCGGCGACAACATCACTGAAGGTTACAGAAACAGCTGGTTCCGCAATACAAAAGTCGGAACAGCATTGCATAATGCACGTGTCGCAACAAAAGGATTTATAAAAAATATCGTTGATAAAAACCCTGTTTTAAGTTCAATAAGAGATAACCCGGCAATCCCTGAATGGAAAATGCCTAACATTGAAAGCAGAGGCTTGCTTGGTAAACATTCAATAGATGTTGAACAGTTATTATCAGGTTTCATGAACGTTTCCGAAGTCCCTGAAAGACTTGAAAGATACGGCTTTACAAAAGAACAGATAAAACAGGTAAAACAAGATTTAAAATCTATTCCTCGCAAAAACAGAGCAGAATATCTTAAAGATCTGGAACTTAAACATTTCGGCGTAAACACCTCAGAAGCTCTGCTTGATGCAAAAGCAAAAGCTCTTGGATTCAATGATTTTGCTCATTTTAACAAATTGACTCAAAACATGGATGATAATGCAAGAGAAATTATGAACGCTCTTGGCAGAATTGACAAAAAGAAAGGCTATTGTTTTGTTCAAGAATGCGGTGAAGGAAAAGGAATTTTTGGCAAACATGCTGTCATAGCAGATGAAAAATGTATCGTTCAGGAAACAAGAAAAAGTATCCTTGGCCCGATAAGGAAAATCTTTAAACGTAAAGTTACAACTCAGGAAATATACAACAAATACAGACTTGTTTTAAACGAAGGCGCAGCAAAATCCAAACTTGGCCGTATGCTTTCAAAAGGCGGAGCTTGGTTTATGGAAGGTGCAACGAACAGATTTGCAGGCGGTAAAATGGTAGCCTTAATGCAGGCAACCTTTGTCGCTCAAGCTATCACAGCAGCACTAACCAAAGGTGAAAATGTTCCTGACAAAATCAAAACATTCATTGAACGTAACAACGAACTTATTTCATACATCTTCGCTGCACCTGTATCAGTTTATCTTATTTTCCATGCGGCAGGTATGAAATATGCCGGTATGACAAAAGAAGAAGTTAAAGCATACCGAGAAGCAATAAAAGAATTTGGCGTAAGAAACGCTAACGGTGAATTTAAAACACTCAAAGAATGGAAAACCGCACGTGACATAATTGAAAAGATGCGTTTCAAAGAAACCAACGGATTCTTTACACGTATATTCCAGAAAATAGGCGGCTTCCTGAATATTGGTAATGAACGATTTGCTCCTTATATATCCAAAAAATCTCTTAACTTAAATATGGCAAGAAAATTTGGTCACCGGTTTAAAGGCGGTCCTTTAAGTTTCGTAGTCAGAGGTCTTTTAGGTATGATGGTATTAATGCCGCTTGTAACAAAAACAACCACAAAGATTTCAAATGCAATCTTCGGTAAGCCTAAACATTCATTACTTGATGAAGAAAAAGAAGCCGCAGAAGCAGAAGCAGCACAAAAAGAACTTGAAATGCAGGCTCAGCTGGATGCACTTAAACAGGATGCGGCAGCAAGACAACAGGCAGGAATTGATTACGAACAACAAATGGCAAATAATCAAAACGCAGAGGCCAATGGCTTACTTCAGCCATACATAAATCAGCAGAATGTTCAACCTCAAGGGCAACAGGTATATGTACCTCAGGAACAACCGGTAATTATTCCGCAAACACAACCGGCGCCTCAGACAGAAGTCCCTGCTCAAACTGTTAATAATGAACCAAAACGAACTTATATACCGTCATCCGAAGGTGTTAAAATTCAGCCTGAACACTCATACGTTCCGTCATCGGAAGGTGTTAAGCTAAACGCTCCTGATTATTCTGCAGCAGAACAGGCTCTTGCAAAATCTGCGGCAATTGAAAATGAAGTTATGCGTGTTCTGAGTATGAAATAATTACAGTATGCAGGCTAAAATCATTAATATCATTGTGCCTATTTGCATTGCCGTTGCCATATTTTGAGCAAATTTATTGGAATCATATTTTGATGCACTTTTTTGCGCTCTGTATGCCCCGGAAATTCTTTCCATCCTTGTAGATTCATCATCGTCATCAAAAGTCTGCCCAAACATACTTTGCTCTACCCTTGAAAGACGATTTTGAGTTGTATCGTTTTTGTAATTGCTGTGATACAAAGAATTTTCAACCGTTGTCAGATTAACTTTCCTGCCAATTCGCGGCGGTGAATAGGAATTTTGCGAATAAGTATCATTATAAAAACCGTTATATCCGTTGCCCCCTATCGTAAGCCCGTCATAATCAGGCATATCGGGATAATATCCCGCAGTATAAAAATCATTATTCGTAGTTTGTGCTTGCTCAAGCGCGCGTGGCCGAACTTTATCTCTTAACCTGTCAACACGAGCAGAAAGATCATCTGACGGGTAGCTTTTTGAAAAAACTTTATTTTCAAGCTGCGCCAGACGATCTTTTACAACCATATTTTTGTATTGTTCGTTAAATACACTTTGTTCAAGTTCGTTTATAACAGGATAATCAATATTTGGATCCTGAGCAGAAAGTGTTTCAGCTTCATATTCATCAAGTTCAAAAGTATCTTCGCACGGTGCAATTTCCTGCCCTAAAAATTCCGTACCAAAATCTTTGTTAAGCTTTGCCAGACGTTTGTTAACATCCCCCGAATTTTCCGCTCCGTAAATTTCCTTTTCTATGCGTGCAACTCTTTGACTGTCTGCATCATTTGAGTACTCAAAACCAAAAAGGGAGTTTTCAATTTTCCCCAATGCCTGTGTATTACCAGATGCAAAACAGACAGGAGTCAGACAAAAAACTAACATTAAGATCATTAAAAAATTTTTCTTCATTTTTACCTCTTAAATGAAAAATAAAACTTTTTATCGCCTGTTTCCATTCGTCATTTTTGGAGTTTAAAATTAAAAAAAAATATTACTTTTGTTTATTGTAAAAAAGTATTATATTTTTTAAAAACTTAGTGCTAAAAAATTTTTATGTGTTATTATGGTACACATCTTTATACAGGCAAAATTATGGATAGCGACAATATAATGCAGTCATTACTTGATAAAGAGTACAATTCGGAAGACAAGTTTTTGAAGCCGGATTTTAACTCACGCTCAGGACGCGAGTTTTTGGCATTCTATTTGCACGCAAAATTTAAACAATTGATGGCTTTTGATAAAAAGCAGTCTGCACCTATGTTTATTGATATGAATCCTCAGTTTGCAAACAATTTTTCAAGACGTTTAATAACAAACCCCAAAAAACATTTCTTAATCGGTATTACGGGGGAATCTGCGTCAGGAAAATCAACAATCTGCAAAACAATAAAAACGGTCATAAGCGAGTTTGCTATGCCCGTTTCTATTTTAAGTACGGATAATTATTTTAACGATATTTCCGAACTTATTGAAAAACACGGGAGTTTTGATAAATTAATTGAGAGCGGATACGACATAGATGCACCTTCAAGTTTTCAGCTTAATATTTTAAGACAGGATTTAATTGATTTGTCCGAAGGCATTGATATAAAAGCACCTTCCTATATGCCGAACGGAACAGGTATTTCAATACCTAAATCTCTGCCTGTTGAATCAAAGAAAATAATTATCGTTGAAGGTATTGCAACAATGTTTGATGAAGTAAGAGATGTGTTTGATATAAAACTTTATGTTGAAGCAGATAAGGAAATTCGCAAAAAAAGATTTATGATAAGAGCCTGTGAAGAAAGAAACCAAACCCCTGAAAACGCACTTCAACAATGGAATTATCTGGAAACTTCAGGCGGAAATTATGTAAAAAATAACAGAAGTTTGTCCGATTTTGTTCTGAACGGCAATTCTGACCTAAAATATTTCTCACAAATTTTGGAATATCTTTATACCGTAACAAATAATTTTCAATAAGATGTATTTTTCAAATTTTTCTACACCTAATAACCGATATTTTGTTTACAAAGTTGATATATAACTGCCGTATGGTACAATGATTATATATAAGTTAGTTTTGGAAGAGTAGAGTATGAAACTGAAAAAATTTTTATCTGTAATCATGCTTTTTGCGTTGTCATATCTGCTTTCGGGCGGAATTTTGGCGGCGTATGGAGTTAACGATTCAGTACAAATCAATGCTACACAAAAAGGTAAACGGCAAATTTCTATGGTAGTAACCGAAATAGGTCGTAACAATCCTTTTGAACCTGTATTTGGCGGTTATGATGAAGATACAAATTTTTACCTTGAACCGCCGCCTGAAATGCCGGGACTTGATAATGACGCCTTAGATGTCATTAAAACGCGTGTCAGCGGAATTATTTATAACAACAACAGAGCAAAATCTTCAGCAATATTAAATGTTGCCGGTGTAGATTATTTAACCCGCATCGGAGATACAGTAAACGGATATATTGTAAAAGATATTGACAAAGATAGCATAACCGTTCAATTAGGAATGAACGTATTCAAAGCTTCGGTGGGGGATGTCATTGAACAGACAAACCTGTATGACGTAAACAAAACTCAGACACCGGATTTGGAAAATAAATTTGCAGGTAGAAGAAAATAATATAATTGGGAGCTGAAATGAAAAAATCAATTTTTAGAAAACTGTTATCGGGAACGCTTTTAGCAGCAACCTTAGCGATGTATACACCGTTAAGCGTTTTTGCAAGCGACATTGATGGCACAAAACTTGCTGCAGCAGGCAAGGATGATGTAATACTGCTCAGAGGAAACATCTCTCTTACAGACAAAGATGAAAAAGTTACTTTGAGTTTAAGAGATTCTGATGTTGAACAGGTTTTGAGAATGTTCGCAGATATTGCCGGTCTTAACATACTGTTTTATGATCCTGTTACATCAAAAATAACTCTGGATTTGGTTGACGAACCGATAAACAGCGCTTTTGAGCTGGTTATGGAACTTTCTAAATTGTCATATACCATAATGAACGGCAATACACTGGTCATTGCCAATGTCGGAACCGATATCGGACTTGTTAAACAGGGAATAACATTTGTTCCTGTCAAATACATTGATGCGGCATCAGTTGCAGAATTTTTAAATAAAAACGTATTTGGTTTACAAAAACCTGGACTTTCGGGTACAGATATTGTCAGCACTCATCCTGTAACTAACGAATTAATGATATTCGGTTCGGATAACGATGTTGCAATAGCAAAAAAAATTGTGGAAAAATTTGATAAAAAACCTGCCTTTAATACATTCAAAGTCAACTATACAACGCCAAAAGAAATGGCTGACATGATTTGTAATATGCTGCTCCCTACAACAATAAAAGACAGTTCAATAGGTTCAAATCTACTTCCTGTATCAAGCGGCATAAAAATCGTTAACGGCGGTTACATCACAGGTGGTGCATCAGGTTCATCACTTGAACTTGGTGCCGGAGAAGTTGCCTGCAAAGTTACACCAAGCCTTTCAACAGGTGAATTTTCTTCTATGGAACTGCAAAATTTCTCAATTTCATATCAGGAACAAAACGGTTTAATCAATATGATAGGCGGTTCTCCTGAACAGGTTGCCATGGTAGGTGATTTCATCAAGAATTTTGACCGCAAAGCTCCTCAGGCATACCTTGAAGTTTCCGTTATTGAATTAAGCGAAACAGGTTCAAAAAGTTTAACCAACACATGGAATTTCTATTCAAAGACATTCAACTTTAATACAAGCGGCGGTTCAATAACAAACAACAACAATATATGGGTGTTCGGTAAAAAATACTACACTTGGGAAAAAGGTACAAGAAAATATTATACCGATGGTGAAGAACAAACTGTTGATGTTAAAGTACCTTTGGTATGGTACAAGCCGGGATTACCAAATTTCTTCACATTACAATACAACATTTCGTATCTGCTTTCAAATGCTAAAGCTCGCACGGTTGCAAACCCTAGAGTTCTTGTTACAAACGGACAGGAATCTTCTATAGATATAACTTCATCGTATGTTGAAAGTGTAACGACAGAAATGACAGCAAGCGGCTCAGGCAATTTCGTTACAAGAACATATAATATTGCAGACGATGCCGGTGTTAAAATTTCCGTAACGCCGTTCATAAGCCCTGACGGGTACGTAACAATGGATGTAACACCTGAATACACCGTAATCGGGCAACAAATGACAGAAACTACATATGATGAAGAAGGTCACGCCAATACTTATCCTACGGCAACATTAACCAATACAAGAAGCCTGGAGTTAAAAAGTATAAGAATTAAAGACGGCGAAACTCTTGTTATTGGCGGTATGATTATGGAAAACGACGAAAAGAACGTTGACAAAATTCCGTTCCTGGGCGATCTTCCTATCGTAGGTGCTTTATTCAGATCAACATCAAGCAGCAGATCCAAAAGCGAAATGCTTGTTATGATAACTCCTAGAATTATTTACGATGACGAAGATCTGTAATAATTGGAAAGATACATATGTAGGCAATGAATGAATTATTATCAAAACTAAAAAACAGTATAAATAAAAAAATATACAGTCAGGTTAAGCCCGAACTTATGAATGAACTATTGTTTGTTCCGATTAATGTTCGGGATAACTATTTATTTGTTGCCATAAATTCCAAAACTAACAAAGAAAAAGTAAGTGAAATTCTAGCCAACATTTACAATTACACTATCAAGTACATTCAACTTGCTGATAATGACCTGAATGAACTTTTGATATCACCTGCAACAGAAACTACGGAGTCTGACTCTTCCAAAACAGAGACTGTAGTTACCAAACAAAACAAGCATAAAATCGGTGAAATGCTTCTTGATGACGGTATTATTACCGAAAATCAGTTACTTGAAGCAATGGCGGAATCCAAAAAAACAAAAATGCCAATAGGATCCTGCCTTGTTAAACTAAATTACATTTCCCTGGAGCAATTAAAACGCTACTTAAAACTTCAGACCGGATATGATTTTGTATCGTCTGAACAGATTGGAAAACAGGCACCGTTCGTCAATTTGTTGTCTGAAGATTTTATCAAAGTTAACAGATGTATTCCTGTTTTCTCAGACGGCCGTACACTGACAATAGGTACGGTAACAATTTTAAAGCCTGCAATAGTTAAAAATATTCAGTATTTGACCGGCTTACAGGTTAAACAGCTCCTTATAACAGCATTTGAGTTTGAAAATGCTCTTGAAAAATACTTCTCAGAAGAGAAAAAATTAACAGAAAAATTGATGCAGGCCGCAACCGAAGAAGCAGGCTCTTTCCGTCAGGAACAGTCTTTGCAAGAGATGGTTGATAAAGATTTGAATGATTCAGCCGGTTCTGTTGCAGCATTTGTAAACAAAATTGTTACCAGCGCAATTGACATGGGGGTTTCCGATATTCACATAGAGCCCCGTATGGAATCCTACATAGTGCGTTACCGTAAAGACGGTATGCTTCAAAAAGTTTTTGATATACCAAATAAAGTTGAAAACTCAATTCTTTCAAGGTTTAAGGTTATTTCAAGGTTAAACATCGCAGAACACAGACGTCCGCAAGACGGTACATTTTCTATGAGCTACAAAGGTGGCTCTTACGACTTCCGTATTTCAACTTTGCCTGTTTCCGGTAAAGAAAAGGTCGTTATCCGTGTACTTGCACCTGCAGTCAGCCTTGATGCTCAAGATAAAAAAATTAATCTGGTAGGCGCACAACCTAATGAAATTGAAAAAATTCAAAAAATGTGCAGTGCGCCAAACGGTATCATTCTTACATCAGGTCCTACCGGTTCCGGTAAAACAACGACATTATATTCGGTATTAAAAAGTTTGAATGACGTTTCGGTTAACATCACGACCATTGAAGACCCTATAGAAATTCGTCTTGACGGTATTAACCAGTCGCAGATTAACGTAAAAGCAGGCATCACATTTGCTTCCTGTATGAAATCAATATTAAGACAAGACCCTGATATTATACTTATCGGTGAAATTCGTGACTATGAAACGCTGGAAATTGCTGTATCCGCAGCATTGACAGGTCACCTTGTATTAAGTACCGTCCACACAAACTCAGCTGCGGCAACGGTTACACGTTTAATTGAAATGGGTGCAAAAGATTACCTTGTTGCATCAACTCTGACAGGTGTCATTGCACAACGTCTTGTAAGAAAACTTTGCGACAAGTGTAAAGAGCAATATCTGCCGACATTGGAAGAAGCACAAAAAGTTCTGAAAGATCCTCAAGAAATTGAAGAATTTATGAAAACTCCTATCTACAGAAATGTTGGTTGCGAAAACTGTGATTTTACGGGTTTTGTAGGCCGTCTTGGCGTTTATGAAATAATGCCGATTACAAAAAATATTAAAACCCTTATTGCACAGGGGGCACACGATTTACAAATTGAAGAACAGGCAGTAAAAGAGGGTATGAGCACTCTGCAACAGGCTTGTTTAAGACACATTAAAAACGGACAAACGACAATAGGTGAATTTGTTCGTGTATTAGGTTTGGTAACGGATTAAAGGTATATAAAATATGAGTTTATTTAACTATAAAGCATTAAAAAACAACAAAGATATCATTAACGGTAAAATTGAGGCGCAAGATATCAATGAAGCAAGAGAAGCTATCAAACGACTTGGTTACACACCAATAAGTATTGTCAGCGACAAGCAAAACCAAAACGCAAAATCAAGACGTTCCAAAGTTGCGCTTTCAACAATTCCGACACTTAATTTGCAGGATAAAATTGAATTTACATCCACGATGCAAATACTTATACAATCCGGTATTCCTATCATTGAATCTTTGATGTTCATTGAAAATGATGCCGCAAAAGTTAAACTGAGAAAAGTCGCCAAAGAGCTGAGGAAGCAGATTATCGGCGGCGGAACGTTCTCCGGTACAATAGCAAGATACCCTATACAATTCGGCCATATTTACATAGGTCTTTGTAAAGCGGGTGAAGATACCGGTGAACTTGAAAAAACTTTGGACAGGTTACTGGAACTTTTAACGAAAGAAGCAAACATAAAAGGTCAAATCGTAGGTACATTGATGTATCCGTGTTTCGTTGTCGTATTGGCCCTCTTAATTACACTGGTAATGTTACTTTTCGTATTCCCGGTATTCAAAGAGATGTTTGATAATATGGGAAAACAACTTCCTATGATTACTCAGGTCTTAATGGATTTGGGCTTATTCTTAAAGGCAAACTGGGTTATTATCCCGGTAGCTATTATTGGTTTCTTACTTCTTGTAAATACCCTTATGAGATATGCACCAACAAGAAAAATTATTCACGGTATCGGTTTAAAAACTCCTCTTGTAGGACTTATGTTATCTTACGGAGACTTTTCAAACTTTATAGCCGTCATGCAAGTTGCGTATGATGCAGGTATTCCTATTGTAGAGTGCTTACACCTTGCTGTTTTGACGGTAAGTAATGACGTTTTGAGAGAAAAGCTTTCTGCATCAATTATTAACGTATCAAAAGGTCAACACTTGTCTGTAGCACTGAGGGCAACAGGTGTTATGCCGAAGATGATTTTGTTCATGATTTCAACAGGTGAACAATCAGGCCGTTTGGGTGAAATGCTTCAACAATGTACAAACTACATAGATAAAAAACTGGCAGCCATTATCTCCACCCTGACCAAGATGATTGAACCTATAATGCTCATCGTAATCGGTGCAATTGTTTGTACATTGGCTCTGGCTCTGTACATGCCGTTGTTCGCATCTTACATGTCAGACTAATGCAAAAAATAAGACATAAAAAACACCCTGATAATCAGGGTGTTTTTTATATTAAATATTTATTTATCCGCAGACCTGCTCTGCAACGACAAACGGAGTTTCAGATACCTTCATGGTATTTTTATTTAAAACGCCCCGCTTAAGTTCAGAGAAATTAGCATTTTGACAATGGAACTTCTCTTTTAAATATTCATAAGCCACTTTCGGATCGCACTTATCACCGCATGTGAACAAATCAACGGCTGCATACCCTAATTCCGGCCAGGTGTGAATTGCCAAATGGCTTTCCGATATAATCACGACACCCGACACACCGTACGGATTAAACATGTGAAAACATTTCTGTACAATTGTCGCACCACACTCAAGTGCTGCATCAACCATGTATTTTTCAATCTTATCAATGTTATTCAAAATATTAGGATCACATTCAAAAAATTCTGCTAATACATGTTGTCCAAGATTAATTTCTTCTACGCCGTCTTGTTCAAACGCTTTTAATGGTGATTTTACGTCCAATTCATGAGCCTCCTATCCTGTAATAAGTTTTACAATTTTTCGTGAATACATCACGCTCAACATTCTACTATAAAAATTAAAAAAATGTAATTTTTACACGCAAAAATAATTTTGTAACAAAAAAAATAAAATAAACCGTCAAAACCTTTATCATAACTGAATATTAATAATGTACAAATGTTAAGATTTATGAAAAATTATCTTTAAAAATCCTCTTGTTAGTTTTACAATTTGGTTATGAATAATAAAATTCTTGTAGTTGACGATGATACTGCAATAAACGAACTCATAAAAGTTAATTTGGAACTTGCGGGATATAAGGTTATTCAAGCATTTAACGGTGTAAAAGGTGTTGCATTAGCCATACAGGAATTACCGGCATTGATAGTGCTGGATGTCATGATGCCTGAAGTTGACGGTTTTACGGCTGCACAAAGAATACGCAAAAATGCCGAAACTGCACAAACTCCGATATTAATGCTCACCGCATTATCACAAATCAACGACAAAGTAAAAGGGTTTGATATAGGTGTTGATGATTATCTTGTCAAACCTTTTGAAATGGATGAGTTACTTGTAAGAGTTCGTGCTTTATTGAAAAGAAGCGGACAAATTCCGCAATCGGCAGGAACAAGAGAATTATTGACAATAAAAGAAGTTACTATCATGCCTGATGCTTACAGTGTTGAAATTTCAGGCAAAATTGCGAAACTGACACCTATTGAATTTGATATATTTAACCTGTTGTTCCAAAACAACGGGATTGCCGTTTCATCAGCGCAGATATTAAAGGAAATATGGGGCTATGCTCCGGATGACGATATTGAAACTATAAGAGTTCATGTCAGACATCTGAGATCAAAACTTGAAAAAATCGCAAACGGCAAAAAGTATATTCAGACAATATACGGCGGCGGTTACAAACTTGTTATATAAGTAAATCAGAAAGGCAGCAAATATGGATGATTTAAAAATATACACCGATAAAGACATTGATACTAATCTTATAAAAACAAAGAAAATTGCTGTTATAGGATTTGGTTCACAGGGTAAAGGTCAGTCTTTGAATTTAAGAGATTCCGGATGCGACATAGTTTTGGGTTTACGTCAGGGCGGAAAATCCGATATTCTGGCGAAGAAAATGGGCTTCAAAACAATGCCTATTTCTGACGCAGTAAAATGGGCGGATATAGTACAAATTCTTATTCCTGATGAATGTCAGGAAGATGTTTTTGACAACGAAATCGCACCTTATATGCGCTCAGGGCAATATCTGATGTTTTCACACGGCTTCAACATCCACTATTGCAGAATCATGCCGCCTAAAGATGTTAACGTAATCATGGTTGCACCGAAAGGGCCGGGCAAATCTGTAAGAACGGAATATCTTGAAGGTAAAGGTGTTCCATGTCTTATAGCAGTAGAACAAGATATTACGGGAAATTCAAAAGAAATTGCATTATCATACGCAAGTGCTATAGGCGCCGGAAGAACGGGTATAATTGAAACCACATTCAGGGAAGAAACCGAAACTGATTTATTTGGGGAACAAAGCGTTATTTGTGGCGGAGTTATGTATTTGATACGGCAAGGATTTGAAGTCCTTACAGAAGCCGGTTATTCACCTTACATGGCTTATTTTGAAGTTTTACATGAAATGAAACTCATAACAGACCTTATAAATAAGGGCGGACTTAATTACATGAGAGAAAACATCTCAAATACCGCAGAATACGGCGCAATGACAAGAGGTCAGCAGGTTATAAGCAAAAGATGCCGTAACGCAATGAGAGAAGTCCTGAAAGGTATTCAAAACGGAAGTTTTGCTCAGGAATTTATTGAAGAAATGAAATCCGGCAGTAAGCATTTCAGCAGATTACGCAGTATGCACGAAAAACATCCTGTTGAAATTGTCGGAAAAGAAATACGTTCGGCATTCCACTGGGAAACCGCTGATAACAACATTTCTTCAATAAGCGAAAAAATTAAAACTGAAAAAATGAAGGAATTAATAAATGTTTAGTACCGAAGATTTATACGAAATACAATCATTTTCCGTCGGCGACACAAAAGCCGGCACAAAAATGGGGAAAATGCAACTAAAAAATCTGAATACAAATACTACTTTGAATTGTATTCTGTGGGAAGAAACCCTTAACAGACTTGACAGTAAAGTATTCAGAATCGGCAATCAGATTAAAATCGTTACGGCAAGTTACAATGAAAAATTTAACAACTGCCTTGTAACTTCTTTTTCTCTGATAAAAGAAGCAAAAGCAGGATTAACCGAAGAAGAAAGAGAAACCGCTTTCAATAATCTTGTTTCAAGATTTACCGAAATAAAAGACGAAAAACTCAGAAATTTTTTGCTCAATTATTTCAAAGAAAATGAAGCTCTTATCAAAGTTGCACCTGCCGCAAAAGCAATGCACCACAACTATATAGGCGGACTGCTTGTGCATACAACGGAATGTCTTGAATATCTGGATGTAAATTATCCGCTGTTCAGACACCACATTAACCATGATGAGGCTATGGCGGCATGCATTATGCACGATATGGGAAAAATCTTTGAATACAGATACGATGAAGAAAACGGCATAATTGATTATAACGAAGATTTCAGAAGAACCTGGATAACGCACTCACAATACGGTTTTGCTCTTATGATGAATAACGGGTTTACTAATATTGCCCGCATGATAGCAGCACACCACGGACGTGCAGAATGGGGAGCAATAATTGACCTTAATGAAAAAGACCTTGATAACAGCCTCTATCTTGTCCACCTGGTTGATAATCTGTCGGCAAGATTCGGTAAAACAAGCGTTTCACATTTGGGGTAATTATGGAAAATACGGTTAAAAACATATTAAGTGAATTTTATGATGTACCTGCCTGCGTTTTTGCAAAAGACGGACTGGTAATTGCTGCCGCATTGGGACAAAATGCCTATGATGCATATATTAAAGCATTTGATTATAATCCTGCAGACATGTTTGACGGAACAGTAGGTTTTTCCACAGCTCCTGATGAGAAATGCCAAAAGCATATAAAAGCCTGCAAGGCAAAATTAGTAGAAATTAAGGGCGACCTTAAAGACCACAAGAAAAATGTTATTAATAACGCACTTTCCGATGACAATGCCGACACCGAAAATGCACGCAAACTGTCTCTGACACTGGATAAAAACAAATTCAAAGTCGCAACAAAAACAGTTCCGACATCAGAACAGATTGAAGATGCGATTTTTGCCTGGAAAGTATCAAAATATCTTGAACGTGAGAGTATTTTAATTGCCAAAGATTTTAAAACAGTTGCCCTGTTTCAAGGCACAAACGATGTTGAAGAAATGGTTGAAAAAGCTCTTGATTTTGGCTGCGAAAACACCAAAAATTCGGCACTTTGCATAAGCACTGATGAACTTACTCCGCATATAATCCATGCCTGTGCTCAGGCAAGAGTCGGTGTGTTAATTTACTCAGGCGGCAATATTCAAAATACTGAACTTGTAAAACTGGCAGACAAATACAGTTTGGCGATACTGATAACGGGAATAAGGATATAAATATGGAAAGAAAAAGCTGGGAAGAATATTTTTTAGATATGGCAAAGACTTGCGCAAGCCGTTCAAACTGTTTAAGAGCACAAGTGGGCGCTGTCATAGTCGGTCAGGATAAAAAAATTAAAGCAACGGGCTATAACGGAACGCCTTCAAAAGTTGAATCCTGCTACGAAAGAGGGGAATGTTACAGAATAAAACACAATATCCCGTCAGGCACTTGCTATGAGACATGCCGTTCAATACATGCCGAACAAAACGCAATAATTCAGGCAGGCCAAGACAGGTGCCAAGGTGCTTCAATGTACATTTGGGGACACGATTTTATATGTATCCTGTGTAAAAGATTTATAATTCAGGCGGGAATTGAGAAAGTTATATTAAAGAAAGATGAAAATTCGTCTGTTGTAACGGTTACGGCAGACGACATCCGAAAAGAGCTTGATGCGGAATAAAAAATAGCATGCCATATGGCATGCTATTTTTTTAATTATGATTAATTATTCTTTTTCAAACATTTCTTTGCCAACACCGCAAAGAGGGCAGGAATAATCCTCAGGTAAATCTTCAAATTTTACATTGTCATTTTCCGCAGGATCATAAACGTACTGACAAACCGTGCAAACATATTTTTCCATAACAATTTCTCCTTTCTTATTTATTTAAACCGATGAGTTCACGAATTTTATTTATTGTATCGTTATTACTTTTCACCTTTATACTCTTATCAGAATGTATTGCCTTAGTACCAATAGATTTATCCGGCAATTCATAACAGTCCAGACACCTTGCCTCATAAGTTTCATCCGCACCAATCATTATAAGAGGCGAATTTTTGTCAGCAGGAAGTCCGTCAATAAGCCTTTGAGTACGGGTAGCAAATTCACTTCCGCACTTCATACAAATCGCACTTAACTTATCAACTTTATCCGCATAGCACATCAATTCGCCCATATAACCGAAAGGCTCAGATTTAAAATCAAGTTCTAAACCTGTTCCGATAACTTTTTTGCCGTCTTTTACAAGTTGATTTATAACTTTAACTATATCGTGGTCAAAAAACTGCAATTCATCAATTGCAACAACGTCATCGGACTCATCTACAACATCCAAAATCTCCATGGCATTATGAACTTTATATGCGTCCTGCCATAATCCGTTTCTTGATTTTATATAATCCCCCTGTGTTCGGGTGTCTATTACAGGAGAAATCACCTTGATTTTCTTCTTTGCAATAGAAAGCCTTTTAATTCTGCGCAAAAGTTCTTCAGTCTTTCCGCAACTCATAGGTCCCGTAATTATTTCAAATCTGTATCCCAAGTATATTTCTCCTAAACGACTCTCTAAACAATTTTACAATTCAAAAATCAAACTTTCAATTAATTGTGTAGCTATATTTACAAATTATTTTTTATCAATAATTTTATTGAGTTTAGGCACAAACATTCCCAAAATACAGCTGCTTACAAACGATAACACCGCAAGAGTTAAAAATATTATGCAGTGGCTCATTGTTTCGTACTTTCCGCCCCAGAAACCGGCAAGTAAATTTCCCAAAAAACTTGTCAAAAACCAGCAACCCATCAATAGCGATAAAAATTGTTTCGGTGCAAGTTTTGAAACAAGCGATAACCCAATAGGCGACAGACAAAGTTCTGCAATTGTCATTATGAAATAAACAACAACAAGCCACATTACGGAAACCGGCATATTTGCGCTCAGAGCCCCCGCAATTGCCATAATACTGTAGGCAAATCCCATAAGAACAAGTGAAAATGTAAATTTTTCGGCAGATGTCGGCTCTTTATGTTTTGATGCCAAATATGTCCATAAACAAGACATCAACGGCGCAAAAAGAATTATGTACAATGGATTTAATGACTGAAAATAATAAGGCGGTATCTCATGCCCGAAAAATCCTCTATCAACCGAATACTCAGCAAATAATGTCAGTGATGAACCGGCTTGTTCAAAACATGTGAAAAATACAACCGAAAATGCCATCAATATAAACAGGGCAAATATTCTGCTTTTTTGTTCATTATCAACTTCAGCAACTTCATTATCTTCCGATTTTTTACCTGCAGGAATCAATCCCGCATTTTTGAGGTATTTATTTTCAAGAAGTTTATACATAATTAATCCCAAAAGCATGCCTACGCCAGCTGAGAAAAATCCCCAGGTAAATCCATATTTAACCGCTAATGTTCCGCATACCAGCGGAGACATGAACGCTCCGAGGTTTATACCCATATAGAAAATGGTATAAGCACTGTCTTTTTTTTCTTTGTTGTCCTCATATAACATTCCGAGAATTGAACTTATATTTGATTTAAAAAATCCGTTTGCAAAAATCATTGTGAAAAGTGCAACAAAGAACAATGGTTTTATATCTGTGGAGAGCATAAAAAGCCCTAAGCTCATCAGAATAGCACCAATTGTAACGCATCTTCTCTGGCCAAGATATCTGTCTGCAAGAAATCCTCCAAATAATGGCGTCAGATAAACAAAACCCGTATACAAACCATAGATGTTACCCGCTTTTTCAACAGAAAACATCATTTCCTTAACCATAAAAAGAAGAAACAATGCCCGCATTCCGTAAAACGAAAAGCGCTCCCACATCTCAACAAAAAACAGCAGATACAAGCCTTTCGGGTGATCACTCAAAAAAGAATTTGCCATTTATACACCCACCGCTGAGGTACTTTGAACAGCAAGATCATGAGTTGCATAATAAATACTCTTTCTTACATACAGCTGGTTTGCAAACGATAAAACTGCAGACCTTACAAGCGTTGAAAGCGGAGTTGTTTTTGTCGGTTGTGTTTTTTCTATATCAGCAAAATCGCGAACCTCAAACGTAACTTTTAAAGCTTTTTCAAGCTCAATGCAAAAATACTCATAAGCAACTTCTATATCGTACTGTTTTAATGCCAGATTTATAATTTCCGCTATATCGGATATCGGCAGAACAGGTTTTAAAACACCTATAACAATAAGACGTGCAATATGAGAACGTGAATATTTTTTCTGTACAGGGTGCTCTATTATATTCTTAAAAACATAATTATTAACCATTGAAGCGGTTAAAATTTTCTGCTCACCCGGAATTGTAAATATAGATAAATACTCATCTAATATTTCCAAAAGCTGATTCATAAATACATCAAACTTTGTCAAGTCATTGTATCTTGGCAATTTGTGATTTGCCAGTTGCTTTGCAACCGTTGAATGTTCAAATATAATGTCTTCCATACTTTTCGCCTATTCTTAACTCTATTTTTTATCAAACATTTCGCTAATCGTTGCTTTGTACTTCTCAAAGATATTGTTTCTTTTTATCTTTGCGGTTTGACTAAGCATACCGTTATTCATGTTAAAGTCTTCGTTTAACACTTCAAACTGCTTAACCTGTTCAAAGTTTTTAAAATTCTGTTTATTCTTTATATAAGTAGCGATTTCACGTTTAATCAAATCTCTCAATGTCTGATCTTTAATCGTTAAATTTTTACCTGATTTAAGATCATTTGCCAAAATTCCGCATTTTTCAAGTGCCGCCTCAGACGGAACAACCAAAGCACCCAAAGAAGATTCATCTTGTCCGACAAGCATAATTTGTCCTATGTAAGGACTTTCCAGACACGCTTCTTCTAACGGAACCGGCTCAACGTTTTCCCCATTGGATAATACTATTGTTTCTTTCATTCTGCCCACAAGAACAAGGTTATTATCATAAGTCATCCAGCCTATATCACCTGTTGTGAACCAGCCGTCTTTATCTATTACAGCATCCGTAGCCGCCTGATCTTTGTAATACCCATGCATTATTTGATAACCTCTGGCTTTTACGACACCTTTTTGGAATACACCCAATTCTTCATCCGTTTCTATATCAAAAACTTTTATTTCAGTAGCCATAAACGGCTGTCCGCAAGAACCAAGATAATTCATTTTATCTGCATCCCGCAGCGTTATAATAGGTGAAGTTTCGGTTAAACCGTAACCTTCTCTGAGATTTACACCTATTGCATCATAAAAAAGCTGGTCTTTTAACGCCAAAGAACTTCCGCCAGAAACAGACATTCTGAAATTCAAACCTATCGCATTTTTTACTGCACGATAAATTGTATGTGTCAACAAAACATGTATAGGCTTCATAAACAATCTTACAAATCTGTGGTACCAGTTCATATAAAAATGATATGCATGCTTTTTGTTAGTAATTCTGCGCTCAGAATACATTTTGTGAATTTTGTATTTGATACTCAGTTTTACACCAAAATCAAAAATTCTGTATTTGAAATGAGATGTTTGTTTAAGTTTTTGGAAAACACCAAGCCTTATCGCTTCCCAAATACGAGGAACAGACATCATCATATCAATTTTATATTTTACCAAATCATTTTTTAAATCTTTCAATGTTGTAAAATGCAAATGGCACCCGCAAGTAAAGAAATAAAGCTGAGTTGTATGTTCATATGCATGCCATACAGGTAAAATCTGCAGTGTATTTTCACCCTTTTTGCTCTTTACTCCTCTTTGAAGAGCAGGCATTTGGGACAAAATATTTTTGTGAGTTAACAAAACACCCTTAGGATTGCCCGTAGTACCGGATGTGTACATCATAACGGCATAATCATCAAGAGATTGCTCCGGCTCTTTAAATGTGTAATTTTTACCTTTTTCAAGCACATCATCAAAATACATTACAGGTGCATCAATGCCTGACAAATCGTCTTTTGCACCCTTGAACATTATGATTACAAAATTAAGAGCATGATTTTTAAGATATGGTTTTAATTTTGTTAAAAGATGGCCGTCTCTGACAAAAATACCAACAGCATCGCTATGCCCCATTATGTAATCAAGTTCACCGACAGGACAGGTTGAACCTCTAAGCGTTGCAATAGCACCGCAGCGCATAACCGCCTGTTCACAAACCGCCCAGCGGCCGTTATTTTCGGTAAATATACCGACAAAATCGCCTCTTTTAACTCCGAAAGACTGCAGAGCTGATGCAACAAGCGAAATCTGCCCCTCAAATTCGGAATAATTCATTTCCAAATCATTATAAGTATCAGTAACGGCAGGTATATTGCTATACTGAGAAATGCTCTCTTTAAAATATTTATTAAAAGACATTTTGTCTGATAAAAATTTTTCCATCTGACGTCTGTCCGACAGCAATTGTTTTTTCAACAAAATTTTACGTCTGCGTTCTTTTCTTTCTTTACTCATAAATCACCATATCCTACTTTACCCGCCATTTTTCGGCTAAAAGTATTATACCTTTAACTGAAAAGTATGTCAAGTATTTCGCAAATGGATTTTTCATATTTTAGCCGTTCGGACAAACATTTTAGGATAACATTATTAATTTTTGTAACATACAAGAAAAATTAGCTAAAGTTTTTTCAAAATTTTCCGAAATTAATTATGTGGAAAGTTAATTGTAGGAGAAATATTCATGTATAAATATACTTTTTGGCCGGGTGCCGTTAGTTTAAAAAATGAAATAAGTTTATTTTTGTTATCTTTCATAGATGAAATTGAAAAAGTATTGAAAAAGATAGAGAAATAAAGCAGTGTATTGCTGCTGATTTTGGATGTGTTTATTAGGCACAAATATGTGCAAACAACTAACCTACAGGAGTTTTTTAAGGGCAAATATTTGCCCTTTTTGTTTTTTAAATAACTTTTCTGATAATCGCATAGGCATTAAAATCAATAGAGCCGAAATTAATTTTAACGCGTGTTTCGTCATAATCGTCAATTGTAAGATAATTTATATATTCATCAAACAAATCTTCTTCGGTTTCAGTAGCGATAAACTGCGCAACAAGATCATGCGCCTGATAGAATTTCATAACTAGTTTATCGTTTTCTTTTTCAACATAAACCTGATAATGTCCCGGCGGCAGAATATTTCCGTCTGTTTTTAACAGTGAATACGGCACCGTAAGAACAGGAACCTCATTTTCAACACCTTTTAAAATCTCCGTTTCATTACTTTGCTGCAAATTATCCCCTTTAAACGGCCTTTTTTCACGGCTAAAAATTTTACACCAGAACCCGCTATTTTGGTCTTTCTTTACTTTATCAAGAGTTCTTTCAAAATTTTCATCACTTACGGCAGTTTGCTTGGAATTGTTATAAAAATTTGTATCGCCGAAATTATCCCACATAGTACCGTCGCCTTCCGCAAAAGCCGCACAAGACAATACCGAAAAAACAAACATAAGTGAAAGAAATTTCTTCATACTTCTAATTTAATACTTTTTTCAAAAAAGTAAACCGTTCAATTGCTTGAGATTTACATTTCAGATAATTTGTTATAAAATATTGCCTGTAAATTATATTATTTTGAGAGGGAATGTATGCAAATATCTTTGAACTGGCTGAATGAATTTGTTGACTTATCTGATATAGAAACAGAGCAAATTGCTCATGAGCTTACTATGACAGGACTTGAAGTTGAAGAAACTGCGGATGTAAAACCCAAATTTACCAATATAAAAACGGTAAAAATAGAAAAAATTGATAACCATCCGAATTCCGACCACTTGCACCTTGTAACGGTAAACCTCGGTAACGAAACCAAAACTGTCGTTTGCGGTGCACAAAACATAGCTGTCGGGCAGATTGTTCCTTATGCATCAGTCGGAAGCCAGGTTTTAGACAGAAAAACAGGTGAAATGTTTACTCTCACGCCTGCCGTAATCAGAGGAGTTGAATCTCAAGGAATGTTGTGTTCGGCTGATGAACTTGGTGTCGCCGAAAGAAATTATCAGGAAGAAGACGGTATTCTTGTTTTAAACAGAATTTTCCCTGATGTAAAAATCGGAAAAGATGTTAAAGATGTTCTGGGTTTTGATAATGACACGGTTATAACTGTTGCTCCGACAGCAAACAGAGGCGATGAAATGTCTGTACTGGGTGTTGCAAGAGAATTGAGTGCTATTTTCAATAAACCGCTTAAATTCTCACCTTTAATCTGCACTAATGACCTCTCTACAAAAGAATTTAAAGTAGAAATTATTGATGAAGATGTTTGTAAATACTATTCAATAGGACTTTTAAAGAATGTCAAAATCAAACCATCACCTCTTTGGATGCAAAAAAGACTTATCGCATCAGGAGTAAGAGCAATAAATAACGTAGTCGATATTACAAACTACGTTATGCTTGAATACGGCACACCGTTTCACGCTTTTGATTTCAACAAATTAGACGGTTATCTGTGTGTAAGGCGCGCTAAAGAAGGCGAAAAGATAACAACCTTAGATGGTGTTGAAAGAGAATTAACATCCGAAAGCGTTCTGATTGCAACAAAAGACAAAGGTGTTTGTTTAGCGGGTGTCTTTGGCGGAGAAAATTCCGAAATTGACGACAATACAACCGCAATAGCACTTGAAGCTGCATATTTTCCGCCTGCAACAACAAGAAAAAGTTCACGCAGCGTAGGCTATCGTTCGGAAGCAAGTGCAAGATTTGAGCGCGGTGTGGATATTGGGATGATTAAACCTGCACTTATGAGGGCAATGCAATTAATGGTAGAACTTGCCGATGCTAAGGTTGAAGGGCTGGCAGAAGCAGGCTCTAATGAACTTGAACCTGTTGATATTACATTGAGATACCCTCAAATAAAAAGAATTTTGGGTTGCGAAATTCCGGCTGAAAGATGCTGCAATATTCTTGAAAACCTTGGATTTGAAAAACTTGGCGGAAATGAAATCGCCGCAAAATTCAGAGTACCGTCATTCAGAGTGGCAGATGTTTACAGAGAAATAGATTTAATTGAAGAAATTTCAAGAATAAACGGCTTTGACAAAATCGCTCCGACTTTGCCAAACAAAAATGTAACTCCTGTTATAACGGCAGAGGAAAAGAATATAAACAAAATTCGGGACCTTATGCGCAGCGCGGGATTAAACGAAATCCAGACAAGTTCATTAATCGGGAAACCTTTGCTCGATAGATTTATGATGAATTATGATGATAATTCTGCCGTAAAAGTTCTCAATTCCGTCAGCGAAGAAAGTTCAATGCTCAGACAATCACTTACTCCGTGCATGCTTAATTGCCTGAAATACAATTTTGACAACGGACAAAAGAATTTTTGGGCCTACGAAATCGGAAAAACTTATTATAAAGTGTCCGAAGCTGATGAGAAAAACACCGGAGTTAGAGAATGCAGAATTTTAGGCGGGATATTAACAGGTGAAGTTGAAAATTCAAAATGGCAAAACCCGACAGAACCTGATTTCTACACAGTTAAGGGCATTCTTGAACAAATGTTTGAAGAATTAGGAGTTTCAAAACGTATTAAGTTCGTTCAGTTTGAAAATTCCGATCTCAAAGAAACAAGAACATTCTTACATCCATATAAGAGCGCTGCAATATGCGTTTTAGGCAAAAACTTAACCACAATAGGTTATGTCGGCCAGATTCACCCAATTTTGAAAGATAAGATGAAAATTAATCAGGAAATTCTTATTTTTAAGATTGATTTGGATGAATTACTTTCAATAATCAGAGAAAATGCACCTGTTTATAAAAAGCTTCCGCAATTCCCTGAAGTCAGACGCGATTTGGCATTCGTTATAAACGAAGATGTTTCACACGAAGAACTTCAGAGAGTTATAAAGTCCGGTGTTGAGCAGAATGTATTCGCCGGATGCGAAGTTTTTGATGTTTATCAGGGTGAAAATATAGAAAAAGGCTTTAAAAGTCTTGCTTTCAGGATAAAATTACAGGACAATAATTCAACTTTGACGGACGACATCATTGAAAAACAAATGGCTTCCGTCAGAATGAAACTGCAAAAAACATATGCGGACATAACGTTCAGAGAGTAGGGAAATTATGAAAAAATTATTGATAATATTGGGACTTATGTTATTTTCAGGTTCGTGTGCCTTAGCAAAAGATGTTGTACCGACACAAACTTTTGGTGCAGAAATCAATTCATACGGAGTTTATCAGATTTCGCAAAATTCCATGACTCTGTACTCTGAACCTGACAACAGTGCAAAAGTAATAAAAAAGATAGCATGGAACAGTGAAACAACAGATACGGAAGGGCTTGAACTTCAAGATTTGTTCGTGCTTTACCTTCCGGAAAGAGGACTTGCCCTGCTTGACGTTGTAGATGAAACTGATGACTGGGTAAAAGTTGTTTATGACAGAAAGAAAAATTCTTCAGGCTGGATTGAAAAAGGTGACCAGTTTAAATTTATGCCATGGGGAATTTTTATGAACATGTACGGGAAAAAATATGGCCTATACACTCTTAAAGGTGCACCAGACGTAAGTAAAGTCATGAGAACAGCTCCTGAAAATTTTGCGCAAATATCAGGTGAAATGAATCATCCGAAAGTTATAAATCTGAACACGGTTAAAGGGAACTGGGTTTTGGTAAGCGTTTCCGATTTGGACAAATTTCCAAAAACCGGCTTTGTCCGCTGGAGAGCAGATAACGGTGAGAAATATTATTTCCCGAAAATAAAAGTTCTGACCGGAATTAATGATTTTAAATAAAGAGTATTTACATAAATAATACAAAAACGCAGAACGGTTCGTTCTGCGTTTACATTTTGATTGTCATTATCTTTTCCCCTAGACTTTTTGAGCCTGACTTTCATTTTTTAGAACTTCGTACTTGTTAGCGGCTTCTTCTCTTGTTGCTTTCAAGTACTTGACCAAAGATTTAGCGATTACTTGAGTCTTTTTTTGTGATTGTTTGTCTAATATATCGAAATATTCGTCTATACTTGACATAATATACTTGTTTTTGT
>JAGCBH010000027.1 GCA_017652265.1 bacterium | reverse complement strand
TGAGAAATCTCCTTGGCGGAAAGGGTGCAAACTTAGCAGAAATGACTAATTTGGGTTTGCCTGTTCCTCCGGGGTTGACTATCACAACAGAAACTTGTATGGATTACATTAACCATGGCAACAAAATGCCTGCAGGTTTAATGGACGAAGTTAAAGCAGCTTTAAAAGTAGTTGAATAGCAAGCCGGTAAAAAATTTGGTGATTCTTCAAATCCCTTATTGGTATCCGTTCGTTCAGGTGCAAGAATTTCTATGCCTGGTATGATGGAAACAATTTTGAACCTTGGCTTAAATGATGAAACCGTTGAAGCAATGGTCAGATTAACAAATAATCCTCGTTTCTGCTATGACAGTTACAGAAGATTTTTAACAATGTTTGGTTCTGTAGCATGGGAAATGGACAGACAAAAATATTTTGAATCAGAAGTTGAAAAAGTTAAAGCAAGAGAAGGCGTTAAAGAAGATACTCAAATCTCTGCTGAAGGCTGGAAATCTTTGATTCCTATTTATAAAGCAACTATTAAAGAAGTTACGGGCAGAGAATTCCCTCAAGATCCGTATGTTCAGTTATCTGAAGCTATTGAGGCCGTATTCCGTTCTTGGAATATCCCTCGTGCCGTTGCATACAGAAACATGAACAAAATCGATCATAATTACGGTACTGCAGTTAACGTTCAAACAATGGTATTCGGTAACATGGGTAACGACTGTGCAACAGGTGTTTCATTCACTCGTAACCCTGCTACAGGCGAAAACAAATTCTATGGTGAATATCTTGTTAACGCACAAGGTGAAGATGTTGTTGCAGGTATCAGAACTCCAAAACAAATCGCTGAATTGGAAACTGATATGCCTGACATCTACAAGCAATATGTAAATATTGCAAAACAGCTTGAAAAAGGCTACCACGATGTTCAGGATATGGAATTTACAATTGAACGAGGTAAATTGTGGATATTGCAAACAAGAAACGGTAAGAGAACAGCAAAAGCTGCTATCAAAATTGCCGTTGACCTTTATAATGAAGGCATTGTAACAAAAGAACAGGCTATTATGCAGGTTGATCCTTATTCAGTTTATCAGGTATTGTTACCATGCTTTAACCCTGCAGCAGTTAAACACTCACACAAAGTTTCTAAGGGTGTAAATGCATCTCCGGGTGCTGCAGTTGGTAAAATCGTATTTGATACAGAAGAAGCTGCACTTCGCGGTTCATCAGGCGAAAAAATTATCCTTGTTCGTATAGAAACTTGCCCTGATGATATTCACGGTATGGCAGTTTCTCAAGGTGTTTTGACACTCAGAGGCGGTGCAACTTCTCACGCAGCAGTTGTTGCAAAAGGTATGGGTAAGCCTTGCGTTTCAGGTTGTGAAGATTTGAAAATCGACCTTAACAACGAAACAATTACCTGTGCTGACGGCACTGTATTCCACAAAAACGATATCATTTCGCTTGATGGAGGAACGGGTGACGTTATGGAAGGCGCTATCGAACTCGTTGAAGCAGGTATTGATTCTGATTTCGAAACATTCTTCAAATGGGTTGATGAAATTAAAGAAATGCACGTTGAAGCAAATGCTGATACTCCAAAAGACATTGCAAATGCAAACAAATTTGGCGCTGAAGGTGTAGGTCTTTGCAGAACTGAACACATGTTCATGGATCCTGAAAGACTTCCTTGGGTACAAAAAATGATTATTGCAGGTACTCCTGAAGCAAGAAAAGAAGCGTTAGACAAATTGCTTCCTATGCAATATGCAGACTTCTACGATATGTTCAAAGCATTGGGCGACAAACCTTTGACGGTTCGTTTACTTGACCCGCCTTTGCACGAATTCTTGCCTGATAAGGAAGATTTGATTGCAGAAGTTGCAACATTGAAGGCTTTGGGCAGAGATGCATCAGAAAAAGAACAACTTCTCCACGTTGTAGAAGGTCTTTCCGAATCTAACCCGATGATGGGCTTACGCGGTTGCCGTTTAGGTTTAACTTACCCTGAAATCAATGAAATGCAGGTTAGAGCAATCTTTGAAGCTTGCTGTGATTTGAAGAAAGAAGGTTACAAAGTTCAGCCATGGATTATGATACCTCTTATCGGTCACGTTAATGAGCTTAAGGTTGCAAAAGAAATCCTTGAACGTGTTGCAGAACAAGTTATGTCTGAAAAGGGCATCAAGGTTGATTACAAATTCGGTACAATGATAGAAATTCCTCGTGCAGCGTTGACTTCTGATGAAGTTGCCGAATACGCAGAATTTTTCTCATTCGGTACTAACGACCTTACACAGATGACATTCGGCTACTCAAGAGACGATGCTGAAGGTAAATTCTTAAAGAATTACGTTGAGCAGAAAATCTTGCCTTCTAACCCGTTTGTAACATTAGACCAAAAGGGTGTAGGTAAACTTGTTGAAATGTCAATGGAAAAAGGTAAATCTGTTAACAGTTCGCTAGTAGGCGGTATCTGTGGTGAACACGGCGGCGATCCTGATTCAGTTAAGTTCGCACACAAAATCGGACTTGACTATGTATCTTGCTCACCGTTCAGAATTCCGCAAGCAAAACTTGCAGCGGCTCAGGCAGCAATTACAAATTCAAGAAAACAACTTTGCTCTTGTTAGGTTGTTGACGAAATAATCAGAGCGGGCGCTTCATCCGAAGCGCCCGCTTTTTTAATCTTTTAATCTGTCTGCAAAAAAAAATCTGCCCAGTATGGATTTTCTTTGTTGAATATTTCAAGTTGTTCTTTGGTTAATTTGTGAGGATAATCACTGAATAGGTTGAATATTTTTTTCTTATCAAAGCTGAACAAATAACTACCTATCTGGTCCAAGTCATCAACCCACCAAATAACATCTTTTTTATTGTTTTTGTAAAAATCACTTAGCAACGCTTTTTTATGCCTTTCTATTAACTGTTGTTTTTTCTTTTGTTATTATCTTACAATATTATTATGTCAAAAGCGGACATATTAAAACACATTAAAAAAGGTGCGTCATTTGACGCACCCCAAATTAATAAAAATGTCCGGGAAGGGGTTTGAACCCTCAAGGATTTCTCCACACGAACCTGAATCGTGCGCGTCTACCAATTCCGCCACCCAGACATTTCGATAGTTATTCAGTTTTCAACGATTATAGCATGTTTGTCTTTTTGCGGCGGATGTACTTTCTTTCAGAAAGTACCCTCTCAAAAAACAATTATCAATTGTTTTTTTCGGCAGAGTGCCACCCAGACATTTCGATAGTTATTCAGTTTTCAACGATTATTATAGCCAATAAATAATTTTCTGCAAGATTATCTGTCTAAATTGTTCTGCGCCGCTTCAATAAAAGCGTCATTTTATTAATTTCTTTAAATATTTCCCTGTATAGGATTTCGGATTTTTTGCAACTTCTTCAGGTGTGCCTACGGCAACGATTTCACCGCCGTCATTACCGCCTTCAGGCCCCAAATCTATTATATAATCTGCGGTTTTTATTAAATCCAGGTTGTGTTCAATTATAAGAATCGTGTTTCCCTGATCTGCAAGCTGTTGCAGAATTTTTATCAGTTTGTCCAAATCGTACCAATGAAGCCCCACTGAAGGTTCATCCAATAAGTACAGGGTTTTGCCTGTTGCTTTTTTGTTGAGTTCAGCGGCAAGTTTAATTCTTTGCGCTTCTCCGCCCGAGAGTGTCGTAGAATTTTGCCCAAGTTTAATATAGTCTAGACCGACATCATTCAAGGTTTTGAGTTTATTTTTGATAGACGGGATACTGTCAAAAAATTCTAAAGCTTCTTTTACGCTCATTTCAAGCACATCAGAGATGGTTTTGCCTTTGTATTTAACTTCAAGCGTTTCATTGTTGTAGCGTTTCCCTTTGCAGACATCGCATTTTACATAAACATCGGATAAAAAGTTCATTTCAATTTTTAAAACGCCATCACCTTTGCAAGCTTCGCACCGTCCGCCTTTAACGTTAAAACTGAATCTTCCTGCCTTATAGCCTCTGGCTTTTGCTTCATTAGTTTTTGCGAACAAATCTCTTATGTGTGAGAAAACATCTGTATATGTGGCAGGGTTAGACCTTGGTGTTCTGCCTATCGGAGATTGGTCAATATCAATGATTTTATCAATATTTTCAAAACCTAAAATCTCATCAACTCCTTGCGGTTTCGGTTTGTTTTTTCTGAGTTTATAGATTGCATACTGATAAATTAAATCCTGCATTAATGTGGATTTTCCTGAGCCTGAAACACCCGTTATACAAACGATTTTGCCTAACGGGATTTCAACATCAATATTTTTTAGGTTGTTCAGATATGCGTTTTTAACGATTAGACTTTGACCGTTACCCTCACGTCTTTTATCGGGCGTAGGGATAAATTTTTCACCTGATAAATATTTACCTGTTACGGAATTTTTTGCCTTAATGATGTCATCAACAGAGCCTTGTGCCACAATTTCGCCGCCGTAAATGCCCGCCTTTGGCCCAATATCAACTATGTAATCGGCATTCCTGATAGTGTCTTCATCGTGTTCTACAACGATTAAAGTGTTGCCTAAATTGCGCAGATTACACAATGTTTTTATGAGTTTATCGTTATCACGCTGATGTAAACCAATTGACGGCTCATCAAGAACATACAAAACGCCTGATAAAGCGCTTCCGATTTGGGTTGCAAGGCGGATTCTCTGGGCTTCGCCGCCTGAAAGTGTTCCTGCCATTCGTGACAAATTCAGGTAACTCAAACCTACGTCTTTCAAGAATTTTAGCCGTGAAGATATTTCATCAAGTATTTGTTTTGCGATATTGAGCTGAAAGTCGCTCAAAATCAGGTATAAATCAGAGATAAATTCGTATTCTTTATCAATAGGCATTTCGGTAAATTCGTAAATATTTTTACCGTTAATTGTAACGGCCAGAACAAACGGATTTAATCTTGCACCATGACATTCAGGACAAGGTTTCGCAACCATATATTTTGCAAAGTCTTCGCTCATCTCCGGATCGTTAATTGTTTCTTTGTATTTCTTTTCATAATACGGAATTACTCCGATAAATCTGTGATATTGTGTGTGGTAGCGTTTTGTTCCGAACTTTCTGACGTAGAAAGCAATGACATCTTTTCCACCGTACAGAATTATATTTTGTTGTTCTTCCGATAATTCTCCAAACGGAGTGTCCATATCTATTTCATAATGTGTGCAAACGGATTTTAGAACGTCTGTGTAATAAGGGTTTGCAGTCTTTTCCCACGGGTAAATCGCACCCTGATTAAGTGATTTTTCTTTGTCCGGAACGATTAAATTCGGGTCAAAAATAAAGTCATAGCCGATACCTCCGCATCTCGGGCAGGCACCGTAAGGTGCGTTAAATGAGAAAATTCTCGGGGTTAATTCTTCAAAACTCAGGTTGCATTTAGGACATGCGAGTTTTTCGGAATAGATAATTTCTTTATCCCCTACGACATCGACTATCATTATCCCGTCTGCTTTTTGTAGCGCAATTTGTGCGCTGTCCGCTATTCTTGAACGGGCGGAATTTTTTACGACAATTCTGTCAACAACTACGCTTATATCGTGCTTTTGAGTTTTTGTGAGTTTAATTTCGTCTTCGTCAAGGTTATAAATATTTTCGTCAACTTTAACTCTTACAAACCCTTCCTGCCTCAATTCTTCAAATAACGACTGATATTCCCCTTTTTTACTTCTGACAACAGGTGCTAAAATCTGAATTTTAGTTCCTTCTTCAAGTTTCAGAATTGAATCAACAATTTCGTCAATTGACTGCGGTTTGATTTCGTCCCCGCAATTCGGACAGTGAGGTGTTCCGACTCTTGCATATAAAAGTCTTAAAAAATCATAGATTTCAGTAACTGTTCCCACGGTAGAACGAGGGTTGTTGCTTGTAGATTTTTGGTCAATTGAAATAGCCGGCGAGAGCCCTGTAATAGCTTCGACGTTTGGTTTATCCATCTGCCCAAGGAATTGTCTTGCATAAGTAGAAAGGCTTTCAATATAGCGCCTTTGACCTTCAGCAAAAATAGTATCAAAAGCAAGAGAACTTTTCCCCGAACCTGAAACTCCGGTAAACACAACAAGCTGATTTTTAGGAATGTTCAATGATAAATTCTTTAAATTATGCTCCTTAGCACCCTTTATGATAATTTCATCTCTCATAATGAAATTATAGCACAATTTATTTCAAAATTATCCGCCTTATTGATGTAATATAATTTTTAATGTATATTAATACATAAGAGAGTTTTCAGGGAGAATGTGTTAATGAAGAAAATACTTGTTATAATTTTTGCATTTTTAGTATCCTGTTCAAGTGTGTTCAGTGCCAATTTTTCGGTGTTCAAGCTTGATAACGGTCAGAATGTTATTATTCAGGAAGTCAGAAACAATCCTATAGTCATTATTGATACTTGGATAAAAACGGGTTCAATAAACGAAAATGATGATAATAACGGTATTTCTCATTTTCTTGAGCATTTATTTTTTAAGGGAACTCAAAAGTATCCTGTCGGTGCGTTTGATAGAATTCTAGAAAGCAAAGGTGCATCTACAAATGCGGCTACAAGTAAAGATTACACGCATTACTACATAAAAATTCCGTCAGAATTTTTTGACCTTGCACTGGAATTACATTCAGATATGCTTTTAAATCCGGAAATCCCGCAACAGGAACTTGAAAAGGAAAGAAAAGTCGTAATAGAAGAAATTGCAAAAGATGAACTTTTGCCGACAAATATCTGCTATGAAAACCTTGTAAAAATGCTCTATACTCACCATCCGTATAAAAGAAAAGTCATAGGCGATAGAGATACCATTGAAAAAGTCTCAAGAGCAGAGATACTTGGGTATTATGATAAATTTTATTCCCCTGATAATATGGTAACGGTTGTGGTGGGTGATGTTGATACGGCAGAAACTCTTGATAAAATTAAAAAAGCTTTCAGCGTTAAAAATTCTCCTGCCCCTAAGTACAACTACAAAAAAGAGCAGCCTCTTAAAGAACAAAAAAGAACAGAATCGTTTGAGGACATTCAGGCAGGGTACATATTAATTGGTTTTAGAGGAACAAATATTGATGCCAAAGATTCATACGCATTAGATATTTTGGCAACGGTACTGGGGGATGGGCATTCTTCAGTATTTTACAGAAAAATAAAAGACGAAAAACAGCTGGCAACAGATATTTCTGTTTACAATTCGGGTATGAAAGACGACGGAATTTTCTATATTGCCGCTAATTTTGTTCCTGAAAAATATGATGCACTTGAAAAAGAAATATTTAAACAGATTAAAGAAATTCAAAACAGAGGAATAACCGCAGAGCAACTGAGTTTGGCAAAAAATATCATTGAAAGAAATACCTATTATGAAAGAGAAAGCATTTCTAATATTGCATCGCAACTGGGTTATGTTTCGGTTACGGCAGGCGGAACTTCTTATTACGACAATTATTTAAAGAACATTTCAAAAGTTACCCTGAAAGATGTTAAAGCGGTTGCCGTTAAATATTTGCAGGAAAACAAATCCGCTGTTAGTGTGGTTTTACCTAAAAACACAAATTGCGAAAGACCGGTTTCTTATGTTCAAAAAACAAAGGCTGAACCTGTTTTGGTAACTGAAATTGACGACACTCAAAAATATCTGCTTTCAGACGGTACTACATTACTGCTGACCAAGAATGATGTGAATGACATTATAGGCATTAATATAACGATTAAGGGTGGTATATTGAGTGAAAACAAAAAGGCCGCCGCAAATTTGGTTGCCGCCCTAATGAAAAAAGGCACAAAAAAATATACGGCAACAGAACTTGCCGAAATTCTTGAAAATCACGGTATAAATATCGCACTTTCATCAGGTAAGGATTCATTTGTTATATCAGTTTTAACAACCAAAAATGAATATCCGCTGACGCTTGAACTGATGAATGAAATTTTTAATAATGCAAATTTTGATGAACATGAAATTGAAAAAGTTAAAAACAATATGTTTCAGGAGATTAAACAATCGGAAGATGAACCTTTAACGGTAGCCGTTGAGACATTTAAACATGCATTGTACGGCGGAAGTTTGTATGATAATTCAATTTATACTTTAGAAAAGGCAATACCGTCTGTGGCAAGAGAAGATTTGTTTTATTTTTATGACAGTATGTTTAACGGGAAAAATATTGTTGTATCCATAAATGGCAAGGTTGATAAAAAACTGACACTCAATAAGTTTTCGGAAATGTTTAATTCAAAGTCGGATAAAGTTTTCTCATACGATAAGTATTCGGTTCCGGCGGTTTCTTCCCCTGTTGCTTTGACAAAGCATCCGACAAATACAAATACGGCCTGGATTATTATCGGCTGGCAAACCGCAGGGCTCAAAAATCTTAAAGAAGTCGCTTCTTTACAGATTATAGATTCGATATTAGGTAGCGGAATGGATAGCCGCCTATTCAAAAACGTCAGAGCGGAAGGCGGGCTGGCATATCAGATAGGTTCCGGGATGGCTTCCGGCATGTTAAAGGGGCATTTTATTACATATATAGGCACAAATCCTGATAATATAAACCTTGCAACAGAAAAAATGCTGCGAGAAATAAACAGAATGAAAACAGAATTTGTTTCAAAACAAGAACTTCAGGAAGCAAAAGATAAAATAATAGGCCATTACTTATTGGAGCAGGAAACAAATCTGCAAAAAGCTTCAACCCTTGCCCACTATGAAGCAACCGGCAGAGGTTTTAATTACAGAAAAGATTATGAAAAACTGCTCAATTCCATTACGGAATCGGATATTATAGATGTTGCAAATAAAATATTTAACGATAATTATGTGAAAGTTATAGTTAAATAAGTGATTTTACAAAATTAAGTTCATCGGATTTGTTTATTTCAGGATGTTTTAGTTTGTATTCCAGCACTTTGTCAAAAATTACAGAGTATTTTTCTGACGGCTTAAGCCCTAATTCCAGAAGGTCTTTGCCTGTTATTTTTAGTTTTATATCTTTCAAATGTTTTATATAGCGTAAAACGTTTTCTTTTTGTGCTGAAATTCCAAGCAAAACAAGGCTTTCCGGTGCAAGTGCGGAATAATTTTTATAAATTTCCAAATCAGTTTTTAATTTTACGGATTTTAGATTGTTGTAATCATCAAGAATTTTCTGCTCTTGTTTTGTGAAAGTTAACCTGTCTAAATCAGCTATGACACCTATATATGCAAGCCACAAGTGCTTAAAACCTATTCCTCTATCTTGCATAAATTTTATGATTTCATAAGGATTAATTTCGGGTTTGATTTGTTTTTTCGGTGTTATAAGTTTATAAATTTTTTCATCAAAAAATATGTCAAAACCCTTTGGATTATTGAGATTAAATGTTTCTTTGAGCTCTTTTTTTATCCGTGAATAGCACATATCATAATTGACGTCGTTAAGGTAATCTGTCATTAATTTTTGAGTGTGTTTATCGGGTTTGAAACCGAATCTGAGCGAAAACTTCAAAAGTCTTATAATTCTTGTCGGGTCATCAATGAAACTTTTATCGTGAAGAACTCTTAATGTTTTGTTTTTTAAATCTTCAAGCCCGCCCGTATGGTCAACAATTTCGCCTGTTTTAACGCATTTTGCAAGGGCATTAATTGTAAAATCGCGTCTCAGAACATCTTCTTTTAATGAACATCCGATTTTATCAACAACAGGAAGATGTCCGGCTTTTGGATATATTTCACTTCGGGTTGATGCAATATCTACGTCCTTATTATCAATTTTTACTCTTATAGTTCCAAAATCTGGATTAATTCGGATAACTTCTCCCAAATTTTGACAGTCATCTATTGCATTACCGACATATGTGATGTCGGTATCAAGACACTTGACACCAAGCAATTCATCGCGAACGACACCGCCTATATAGAAAAGTTTTCCGCTGTTATCTTTTATGTTCATATGTAAATTTAACCAAAAAAGAGAACGGCTTTCAACCGTTCTCTTTTTTATGTAAATTTTTACTGATTTATTACGCTTTTTTGCCGTAACGTTTGTTAAATCTTTCAACACGACCTTCTGAGTCAAGAATTTTTTGTTGACCTGTGAAGAACGGGTGGCAGTTTGAGCAAATTTCAACAGTGATGTTGTCGTTTACTGAACCTGTTTCAATTTCGTTACCGCATACACACTTGATAGTTGTTTTCTTATAATCAGGATGAATGCCTTTTTTCATAATATTACCTCTTTCTTTCAAGATTCCAAACTTGAATTTATTTCGACTGATACAATCCTACTACATAAATTCTAAAAAGCAAGTTAACTCTTGTGTTAAGTTATCAAAGTTTACATATTTGTATTATCATTCAAAAGATTCTCACCCGTTGCGGAAGCAACTGCCAGACGGTCGCAGCGTTCATTGTATTCGTGGCCGGCATGGCCTTTTACCCAGATGTATTCAACTTTATGCAGTTTTTGAGCTTCTAAAAGACGTTTCCAAAGGTCAATATTTTTGACGGGATTTTTAGTATGTTGTTTCCAGTTTGCTTTTACCCATCCGTCTATCCATTTTTGATTAAATGCATCTGTTAAGTATTTGCTGTCAGAATACAAAACTACTTCTGACGGCCGTTTCAGGGCTTCAAGTGCGACTATTGCTGCCATGAGTTCCATTCTGTTATTAGTAGTATTAGAATATCCGGCTGTCAATTCTTTTTCGTGGTAATTTCCGTTACTGTCAACAAAAGTCAGAATAGAGCCGTAACCGCCTTTCCCTGGGTTTCCCTTGCAGGCGCCATCTGTATAGATTATTATTTTATTTTCTTTTTTATCCATATTTTATCCTTTTACTGCTCCTTCATTTTCCCCTGAAACAAAATACCTTTGCAAAGATAAGAAAAATACTATTATCGGGAATAATGAAATTATTGAGCCTGCTGCGATATATCGCCAGTTAGAGCTGAATAATCCCTGCAAATTGTTTATTCCGACAGGCAGGGTGAACATTTTTTCATCGGTCAAAACGATGCTTGGCCATAAAAATTCGCTCCAGGAGCCGATAAACGTAAATATTGCAAGTATTGCAAGTGTGGGTTTTACCATCGGTAAAAGAACTTTTGTAAATATCTGAAAAGCGTTGCACCCGTCAACAACGGCCGCTTCTTCAAGTTCCCTTGGAATTGTTAAAAATGCCTGACGCATTAAAAATATTCCAAATGCGTTGACGGCAAAAGGTAAAATCAAGCCCAAATATCCGTTCACAATCCCTGCGGTATCTGTTAAATTCAGCTTTAAAATAATCAGATAAATCGGGAGCATTATTGCTTGAAACGGTATCATTATAGTTGCAAGAATTGCGAAAAACAAGATTTTTTTACCCTTAAATTCCATTCTTGCCAAAGGATATGCCGCCATAGAGGAAAATATAAGGTTTAAAACGACTGTAGCTACCGCAACAACGAAACTGTTTATAAAATATCTTATGAAATCGACTTTACCCCAGACGCCAATGTAGTTTTCAAAGGTGAAGTCGGTCGGGATAAATCTTGGCGGGTATGCAAAGATGTTTTCTCCGCCACCCTTTAATGATGTTGAAATCAGCCACAGAAACGGAAACAGGGCAAAAATTGAAAGTGATATGAGCAAAATATGCGATAAAATGTTCTTGATTTTCATAATTTGTACTTATCCCTTTCAAAACAGAAAATATTAACGGCTGACATTGCAAGGACAATGAGAAGTAAAATAACAGCCATAGCTGAGGCCATACCTAAATCCAGATTTTCAAATGCACGTTCATAGATATAGTAAACGATGGTTTTTGATGAGTTTAAAGGTCCGCCTTTTGTCATAACGTAGATTTCAGCAAAAACTTTCATTGCCGATATTGCGCTGATAGTTGACACAAGTGCAATAACAGGTATAAGGTGGGGGATACTCACTGCCATGTGTTTTTGAAAACTGTTAGCGCCGTCTATTTCGCACGCCTCATAAAGTTCTTTCGGTACACTCATCAAGGCCGCAAGATAGATTATCATGTAGTATCCTACCCCTTTCCATGCAGTTACTATTGCGACCGAAATCAATGCAAATTGTGTATCTGTTAACCAGCCGACAGGTAAGATTCCGATTAAGGACAGAAAATAATTTAAAATTCCGTCTTGTGCGTAGAGCCATTTGAACGCAATTGCGCAAACAACAATTGAAACTACGACAGGCAGATAAATAAGGACTTTATAAATATTTATTCCTCTCAATTTTTGGTTAATAAGTATTGCTACAAACAGCGGAAATATCGTCAAAAATGGAACAACAAGAACTAAAAATAAAAATGTATTACCTAAAACCTTTAAGAATACCGGATCTTTAATTACTTCCAAATAATTTCTTAGTCCGCAAAATTCCGGAGAATACAGACCGTTAGAATAATCTGTTACACTTAATCCCAAAGTTTGAAAAAACGGGATAAAAAAGAATACCGCAAGCAATATAATCGCAGGGATTAAAAATAAATAAGGTACATATTTCCCGAAGAATTTATACATAAGCAGATTATATCATAAAATCAAATGTAAAAAAGAAATAGTATATGGTAGCAAAAAATATTTTTACGATATTTATATAAATATGCGTGTCCAAAATACAAATACCTATAATTCCCATATTAATCAATATAGTTTTAAATCTTGTATAAAATACAGGCAAACACCTGAAAAACTGTCAAAAAAGACTCTGCAATTGATTAATAAAGTGCAAGAATGTAATGTTTATCTAAAAGAACATGAGGGGATAAATCCCATATATTTTGTTGCGTGTTATATGCCAAAGGCTTTAGAGGGTATTCAGAAAGGTATTTCTGTTTTTAAAGGCTTAAATATGACTGAAATTTCGTTTGTATTGGCGCACATTAATGAAATAGGAATTTTGAGAGGTTGCTTTAATAATTGTGCACATTGTTATGCAGAGGGTTCATATCCAAAAAGAGAAACTACAGATTATATTTCCAGAATGAGTTGGAAAGATTATAAAGATTTAACTGATGGTATAAAGGAGATTAATGACAGATTAGGTTGTATTACAAGATATACGCCTACACCGATAATGCTTTTCCACGATTCTGATTGCTCTCAAGTCTATATAAAAGATGGCAGAGGAAAGATTCACGGTTGGACGGAGCTTGCAAAAATGATGTATGATGCAACTAAGGCTGATGTGATTTTTTCAACTGCAGGCTGGTATAAAAATGATAAAGCCGCTCAACAACGTATGGAACAATATGTAAAAGAAATGTCAGAATCCGATAATCTTGATTATCTGTACCATTTTGCAATATCTGCAAACCCATATCAAGCAATGCATTATAAAGCTGTACAACTTATTAAAGAAGGAAAAACCGATAAAGCACAATTTATTATACAAAAAGATGCTGAGAGAATGGCTAATGTATTGTTTACTGTTACACCAATGTTAAAAACGGGAAAATTGAAATTTATAACAAGAGCGATGAGTAATGAGTCAAAGAATTCCGCCGGATTATCTGCCGATGCTCTTGTCAAAATTTGGGAACGTTATTTTGAAGAACTAAAGAAATTATATGAAAATGACTATTATTCGGAGCAAAAAGTCATAAAAAGATATGAAGATATTGGTCAATACCTGGCTCAATACAAAGATTTATTATATAAAAAAGGGATAGATATCGAACCCGTTGTAGCGGAACGACTTTCTAAAATATATGATAAAGATGATCCTGCTGTTGCCTTTACAAAAGAAAACTTGTTTAATAGTCCTCTAAAAGCTATAAAAAGTCCTTATTGCTACGGAATTATAAACCCTAACGGGGAATTTTATATGACAACCTATTATGATTCTTACAAGACACCTATAAAATTAAATTTTGAAAACGCTCATAAGAAAATTGCACCGATAAGTCCGAACATGTACCCTGAGCCTATAACAAAAGAAATGATTAATGATTTGGATTCCTATTTGGGTACAGCATACTTTAAGGACTATGATGATAATGTTAATCAAATATAAATACTATTGCATTTTGCTTTAAAATATACTATTATAAGACAGTAAATAAAATAACATGGAGCGGAGAGAAAGATGACAAAAAATAATGATACGGTGCCTATAGAAGTCAGTATATTGACGGCTGATCATGATATTAAAGGTATCGTTCATGTTTCAAAATACACTAATTCAAATCGTGAATTGACCGATTTATTAAACGATAAAGAACGCAGATTTCTTGCCGTTACAAATGCCGAAATATATCCGAGGAACGTAAATCAGCCGCCAAGAAAATATAATTTTCTTGAAATTCATATGGATTATGTTCTTATGGTTCATCCGTCAAGTCAGGCTGTATTCAATTCAACAGGCAAAACTCAGGATGATGTTGCACGTTTCAGAGATTTGAGAATGAAACTTAACCAAACAAAACCTTTTTAATTTACACAGGGATTTTTTAACCAATGACACAAATTATAAAAGTACAAAAAGGCACTAAAGACATCTTACCTACGGATGTCTCTGTGTGGCAAAGCTTAGAAGAAAAGGCGCTTGAACTTTTCACAAAGTACGGCTATAAAGAAATTCGTACCCCGATTTTTGAAGCGACTGAACTTTTTTCGCGAGGTGTCGGGGATACAACGGATATTGTTAATAAAGAAATGTATACATTTGAAAAGAGTGAGCGCTCCTTGACATTAAGGCCTGAAAATACGGCAGGTGTTGTCCGCTCATTCATTGAAAACGGTATGCACAGGTTACCAGCTCCGGTGAAACTCTGGTATAAAGGTCCGATGTTCAGGTATGAACGCCCGCAGGCAGGCCGTCAGCGTCAGTTTCATCAGGTAGGAGTTGAGTGCTTTGGCTCATCTGAACCTGTTGCGGATGCTGAAGTCATAATTCTTGCAACAGAATATCTTAAATCTATAGGTTTAAATGACTTAATTGTTGAGATAAATTCTTTGGGCTGTCCTGAATGCCGTGAAGATTACAAAAAGAGAATTAAAGAGGTATTGAAGCCTGAATTTGATAACCTTTGTGATGATTGCAAAGCGCGCTACGAAAAGAATCCTTTGCGCCTTTTGGATTGCAAGGTTGATTCTTGTAAGGAAATTTTTGAAAAACCTGAAATAAAAGCGGTTATAAATTCTGATTTTATCTGTGATGAATGCCGTGAACATTATGAAAAAGTTAAAGAATATCTTAATGCCGTTAATGTTAAATTTGTAGAAAACAAACTTCTGGTAAGGGGTTTGGATTATTATACAAGAACGGTTTTTGAAATTAAATCAAACAATTTGGGTGCGCAAAATGCAGTTTGCGGCGGCGGAAGATATGATAACCTTGTGAAACAACTTGGAGGAGAGGATACTCCTGCTGTCGGCTGGGCGATGGGTATGGAGCGGTTATGTTATCTTGTTGACTTCCCGCCTGAAAAGAAATCTGATATATTTGTTGTTTCAAATTATCCTGAGCAAGCTTTCGAACTTACGCAAAAATTGCGTGCAGCCGGTTATGTTGCGGAATTTGATTTTGCAAATAAGAAATTCAATAAACAGCTTGAAAAAGCCGTTAAGAGCGCAAATTATGCGGTATTCTTGGGCGAAGACGAATTGAAGAATAATAATTTGACGGTTAAAAATTTAAATACTTCCGTACAGAAAACTTTAAGTTATAATGATTTACAAAATATAAAAAATATTTAAGGAGAATAATGATGGACAAAGTAACAATCAGATCAGACAGAAAAACAGATTACAAATTTCAATATAAAGGGGAAGATGTAATCTTGGGTGCAGGCAAAATTATCAGTATAGCTGATGGTCTCAGTAATGTTGTTTTACCGACTTGTGCTATGAAAATTATGAACAACCTGATTGTAATAAAGGATGACGTTAAGTAGTTCGGATTAGGGGATGTTTAAAAATATAAATATAAAAAAATACTTGATTATAGGCGGTATTACAGTTTTGTTGTGCCTGCTTTTCTGCGGTGTTTTTTTATTTTTTTGTTTTATAGGAAATCCCTTCAAAGCTGATGAAATATATCTGAATGCCTTAACTGAGTTAAAAGAGGGAAATTATTCTTCGGCTTATTATAAATTTTCAAAAGTTTCTTATCTTTCGGATTTAAAGCCATATGCAATATTTCACAAAATTGAATGTGCAAACGCTTTGGATGATAAAAAAACTGTAATAAAGCAAAATCATCTGCTTTTTAACATATATCCGAACAACGAACTGGCTCCTCGAGCCAAATATTTCTATGCGGCGGAAATTATGGATAAAGAGCCTTCAAGTGCCAGAAGATATTTTGATGAAATTATAAAAAAATATCCTGATACCGATTACGCTACAGGCGCAAAGTACCGTATTGCGGTTCTTTTAAACCAAAAATATTCACAATCGGATATATCTACATCACTGGATAAATCTGAACTTGAAAATTATCTGCGTGAATATTTGAGAGAAGCTTCGACCGGAAAATGGACACTTTCCGCTATTGATTTGTGGCTGAAAAATATATCGGATTTATCGCAAATGTCCGATGAAGATAAAATTCTCATTTCGGATATTTTGTGCATGTATAATCAGGCGGATAGGGCGGAAAAGCTGCTTTTAACGGGAAATTTTGAAAGGCTGTGGGCAAAGAGAGCTAAAGTACAACTTCAGAAAGGCGAAAAAACACAGGCTTTTAATACAATCAGTGACGGGCTGAAGTCAAATAATTCCGTTGTACCCGAAGGGGAGAAAAATGATGTAATTTTAAGGTATATTCTTTCCCAGAAAAACAAGGAGCGTGCAATTTCCGAATTGGCGAAAGCCGCTCAGGGTAAAAATGACTTATTTATAAAAACGCAGAAATGCAGATACACCGATAATTACAATTTGAAAGCACTTTGCTTTTCAAATATTTTAAAATTTTATGATTATAAAACGTTTTCCGAACCCGTTTTGTATGAGCAAGTTATCGAAAATTCCCTTTTGCACAACTATGAACTTGTCAAAGAATTGGGTGAGGAATTTCTGAACAAATACCCGCTTTCCCAAAATGCGGATGCGGTGCTCTATTGGCTTGGAAAATCAGCTCTTATTTCAGGTAAAAAGCAGGAAGCAAAGGATTATTTTGAAAAAATTATCCTTAAATATCCTGATTCGTACTATGCTTTGAGGAGTTATATTACTTCAAATAATATAAACAATTCGCTGATAACACGCAAAATTGAACCTGAAAATATTCTGTTCCCATACTATAACAAAGCAAATTCTACTCTGATAAAACTTGCTGAATTCAAGGATTTAAGCGCATTAGCGTATGTGTATGAGCGTGATCCTTTCGTGCAGAGCTGGATTGCATATGAAAAAAATGAACCTTCAAAAGCGATGGTTGTTGCAAGAGATGCAATGGCGGCAATGGAACAAAAACCTGATAAATCGGATTTAAGATGGCGGCTGATTTACCCTACATTTATGTATGAAGATATTAAAACGTATGCCGACAAAGCTGGCAATAATCCTGTTTTAATGACGGCGCTTGTCAGAGAAGAAAGTTATTTTAATGAAAATGCACACAGTTACGTAGGGGCAAAAGGTTTAATGCAACTAATGCCTGCAACGGCGAAGGAAATTAACCGTATAAAGAGCGTAGGGATTTCTGATTTTAATGAAATGTTTACCAAAGAGAATAATTTGTTGTTAGGAAACTTGTACTATAACTTCATTTTGACAAATTTGAATGATAATAATATTCTGGCTGTTGCGGCGTATAACGGCGGGATAGGTTCAATAAGCAAGTGGAAAAAGGGGATGGCGTATTCTGATATTGATGAATTTGTTGAAAAAATACCATATTCCGAAACAAGAAATTACGTTAAAAAAGTTTTCAGAACTTATTGGAATTATGCAAGAATTTACTTGTAATTTAAATTATCTCAAATTCAAATATATTTTTTCCGAGGATTTTTGTTGAATATTCTTGTACAAAATCAGTGAAACCTTTGGCGGCGGTGTCGTCAGGAATTTTTAATTTATAAATTTTGTCTGCCTGTTTTAAATATTCGGGCATATATTTATTACTGTACATGATATTTATTTTAGCGTCATAATTTTTGTTTAACAAATATGCCAATATGCGCATATATAGGGTATTGGTGCTGTCTAAGGACAACAAAGTTGTACTTGTTGCCTCATTTTTGATTTTTTTGTAATAATTCAATATATCATTTTTTTGTTTTAATAATTCTGGATTCATACATAATAAAGTCGGTCTTGTTTTGCAGAGCTCAATAAATGCCTCTTTTGTACAGCCCAGAAGCTTTGAAGTATCTTCAACGTGTGTTTTTAGCGTTTCAGTTGATAAAGTAATCAATGTTTGTTGTTTAAGACATAATTTAGCAAATTCTTCTTCGGTGCATCCCAAAATTTTTGCGCCGTCTTTTATTCTTTTTTTGAGTAACGACTTTTTGTAAAACATTGCTGAAGGTTGCTCCATTATAAAATCAATAGCTTCTTCTCTGCTGCATTGCAGAACCTCTGTCAGTTTTTTAATATATTTTTTCATTGTAGAGAGTTTTGTGTATATAAAGGCCGGCATGCGATTTGTTGTTTTTATCATGTCACCCGGGGGACATCCAAATAATTTTGTTTTATCGTTAAGATATTTTTGCAGTGTTTTAGGTTTTATATTAGATAATGATGGATCTTTTTTGCATAGTTTTATGTAAAAATCGTACGTACAATGCATTATTTCTGAGCAATCTTGAATATTTTGAGCTTTTGTTTCGTGGTTATAACAAAAATAATTCGGCTTTTGTATGCCAAGTTTAATATATCTTTCCTTTGGTATGTTTAATAAATTTGAGCATCCCGATATGTGATTCCATATATTAGTTAAGCTTAAATATTTTATCTGTGGCATTTTGCAGATGAAGCTGAGAGCATCTTCCGTTGTGCACCCGAGAGATTCCGCAAATTGTACTGCTGTTTCTTTGTAATTTACAGGGATTTGACCGTTTTTCTTTTGTATTTTTAATATTCCTTTTTTTATACTATTTTGTACCACACTTGGATTGACATTCTCGTCCCGTGCAATAGCCGCCATTGATTTTCCGTTACCTTTTGCTTTCATTCTGGCTTTTTCTTTTGCAGTAAGTATTTTGTCATCTATTGTTTCAGCTAATTTATTCCTATATTCTTCCTTTGTTGCCGCAGAATCAGGATTAGGCAGGCGTGTATTTGTGGTATTTTCAGAATTAATGAAAGTTCCGTTTGTCAGAGAGGCTCCATTATCCAAAGACTTGTAAAGATATTTTGCTTTCATTGTATC
>JAGCBH010000026.1 GCA_017652265.1 bacterium | reverse complement strand
ACAATAAAAAAGAGACAGGATTTAAATCCTGTCTCTTTTTTATTGTTCCATATTTCTATATATTATTCATAGGAATAACAAGTTCCTGTCCGATTGATAATTTATTCGGATTAGAAAGATTATTTGCCTTTAGCAGATTATTTTCAAAAGTTTTTGTATAGCTTCCATAGAAACGGATAAGAATCTTTTCTATGGTGTCTCCGCTTTGAACAACATAATGCTCATTGTTTTCAACGACACCGGAACTTCCGCTTGATGAAATAAGAGTATATTCCGATTTTGCCACAGTATCTTTGCTGACGCCGTGCGCAAAAATTCCTGTTACAACAAGACTTACCATAAGTATTACACCGGCAACTATGCCCGCTGCAACAAACATTTTAGGTGCTTTATCGGCAGTAATCATGTCCTGCATTTTAAAATTGTTCCACAATAAATCCAATTCCTCATGCTTTGTGCCTTTTGGTGTTTCTTGTCTTATGTAAACGCTTGGTGCAGAGGAGAATTCTCCGTTTTTGTAACGCTTGAGAGCATCTAAGACCGCCATTTTTTCTTCTGAAATATTTGATCTGTCGATGGTAGTACTGTTCATATAAAAATCCCCAATTTCTACTATCAACAGAAATATAACATATACGAAAAGCCTTTACAAGTTTTTCATTAAATTTTGTTAAATTTTTGCCTTTTCGGCTAAAGTTTTTTCCAAAACGTGCCGATATATATTTTGGTTAGGGAATAGGATTTAAGGAGTAGGGATATGAACGATTATGTTAAAAGGGAAATTGAGGAACTGATTAAAAAGCAAGATGTCGGTAATGACTTGTACTGCGAATTGGTAAAGCAGATGTTATTATCTGACATGAGTTTAAATTAACAGTTTTAATAGTCCGCAGGATGATGGATAGAGGATAGAATTAACTTTAAAATGACGGTATGAAAGTTATAATAATAGGCGGAGTTGCAGCAGGGGCAAAAGCAGCAGCCAAAATAAGACGTTTAGCACCAGATACCGAAATAAACCTTTATACCGATGATGATTATGTATCTTATTCATCCTGCGGGCTTCCTTATTATATCGGCGGTGCGTTTGAAGATTTCAGAATGCTCCTGGTTAGAACGCCCGCCGAATTTGAAAAACAAAAAATTCATATACATCTTAGGCATAAAGTTATAAAAATCATGCCGGATACAAAAGAAGTCCTGATAAACGTAATTGATAAAAACAAAAATATCACAAAGCCTTACGACAAACTTGTCATAGCAACGGGAGCAAGGGCAAGAATACCGGAAATTATAAATGTCAATCTTCCGCAGGTTCTGCCCTTAAGAACTTTAAATGACGGTAAAAAATTAAAAGAACTGACAGTAAAATCAAATAAAGCAATAATTATCGGCGGCGGTTATATAGGATTAGAGCTTATAGAAGCCTTTGTAAAACGAGGAATACACGTTACCATGGTACATAACTCATCTCACCTTTTGACACGCCTTGATGCCGATATGAGTGAACTTGTGTATGACCAATTGATGTCTATATCTCATTCACGTTTTGACATTCTGCTTAATGAAAATGTCATTGAATTTGTCGGCGATAAGAACAGATTTTACGGTGCGAAATTAAGCTCCGGGCAGTTTATTGACGGGGATTTCGCAGTTCTTGCAACCGGAATTATACCAAATTCCGAAATTGCACTTGAGGCCGGAATTGAACTTGGCGTTACAAAAGCCATAAAGGTTAATGAGAAAATGGAAACTTCCGTTAAAGACATATATGCGTGCGGAGATTGTTGTGAAGAAAATCTTATTATAGATAATAAACCAACCTGGTATCCTCTGGGCTCAACAGCCAATAAAGAAGGCAGATGCGCTGCTATGAATGTATGCGGAATATCGGAAAGTTTTGGCGGTGTTTTGGGTTCTGCAGTTACAAGGTGCATGGATTTAACGGTTTCACAGACGGGCATGAGTGAAAAAACGGCACGTTTAAGAGGTATTGAACCGATATCCGTTACGGTTACTAAAGACGATAAAGTAGGCTACATGCCGGATTCCAATAATATAACACTAAAGCTTACCGCCGAAAAATCAACGGGACGGCTTATCGGAGGGCAGGCAATAGGCTCAATGGATGCTGATAAAAGGATAAACACGCTTGCATCGGCTATTCTTGCACGATTAACTGCTGCAGAATTCTGCATGAACGACCTTACCTACGCACCGCCATTTTCCCCCACAATAGATCCTTTGCTCAATGCCGCTATGATGCTGAGAGATAAAATAATAAATCTCTAGGTTATTTTACCCAATACAACTCTTTTACGGGCTCCCGTACATGACGGCAGATTAGACGGAATATTATAGTATTTGCAGTATCCTAAAAGCGCAAAAGCCATAACTTCTTTATAGTTATTTGAAATACCGTAATCCTCATGTGTCTTTAGCTCAATTTCAGCAGGCAAAAATTTACGCAGATACTTCATAATTTCGGGATTATAAGCTCCGCCGCCGCCAATTATTACTTCGTCAATTTTTACATGCGGAAAAACAAATCTCTCATACGCATCAACTATTGTTTTGGCAGTTAAAACAGTTGCGGTTGTTATGACGGAATTTTTATCCTCAGGCGCATATTTTAAGGCATTTTCTATATAAGTATTAGAGAAGTACTCCCGCCCTGTAGTTTTAGGAGGCTCCTTAAGATAATATTCGTCTTGCAAGAGCAAGTTAAGCCAGTCATGAGAAATCGTTCCTTGGCGTGCGATTTCACCATCTTTGTCATAAGGCATGCCAAAAAATTTATTCATGCAGTAGTCAATCATTATGTTACCAAGCCCTGTATCAAACCCGAAAGTATCATTATCTTTGGTTACCACGGTAACATTTGAAATTCCGCCGATATTTTGCACAAGTACGTTTTTCTTTAACGGCTTAAACCACTTTTCATCAGCAAAACAAACTAACGGTGCGCCATCTCCTCCTGAGGCGATATCTGCCTCTCTGAAATTAGATATTACGAGACACCCCGTTTTTTCTGCTATAACAGAGCTTTCACCTAGCTGAAGCGTACTTTTCAAAGATATATCGTCAATCTTCTCATTAAACGGATAGTGATAAACTGTCTGCCCATGACTTGATATCAGATCCGGTTTCCCGTATTCCGATATCAAAGCCATACATGCATTTCCAAAACATTCTCCTATTGCAAAGTTCATCTGACAAATGTCTTTTACCGAACTTTCTCCCCTAAAGATTTGAAAGATTTTAGCCCTTATATGTTCCGGGTATTTATAGTTTATGCCAGCTATCAACTTACAACTCAGATCAGGATGCACTTCGCATAAACCGACATCAATGCTGTCGCACGATGTCCCCGACATTAAACCTATAACTTTTTTGGTTTCTAATTCATACATTCTTTCAGAAAAAATCCCTAATCAATTAACACCTAAACTACATCTTTTTTACATACCCTTGAGTTTTCCTTTTTCTCTCCCCCAAGTTTTACTTCGCCATCACCTCTATCTTTTTACAATTAACTTATCCTTACAACATGTATAAATCTAAATCCATTGATTGAGATTATCAAGTAACAAAATTAAAAAAAATTGTTACATATGACCATGCCTTTTGATAGGCCTAAATAAAGACTTTGTTTACAAATTTAATGAAGAAAATTTAATGAAATTACGTAAAAATTTCAATAAAAAAACGTTGACAAATATGTTATTTTGTCAACGTTCAATATTTACTAAAGTCATGCCAGAATTAAACATTCGTAATGACTAACGAAGCATTCTGTCCGCCAAAGCCGAACGAATTTGAAAGAACATTTTTCAGTTCAGCTTTACGCGCTTTATGCGGAACGTAATCAAGGTTTGCAACATGCTCATCCTGATTATCAAGGTTAATCGTCGGCGGAACAATACCCTCATTAAGCGCTTTAACGCAAGTTATAATTTCAATTGCACCTGTTGCACCAAGAATGTGTCCGTGCATGCTCTTTGTTGAGCTTACAAGTAAATGTGGGTTTTTCTCTTTATCCCCAAATACTTCAGCAACTGCATTGGATTCAGCAACATCCCCAAGACCTGTACTTGTTCCGTGAACATTAACGTAATCAATATCTTCAGGTTTAAGTCCTGCATCTTTAAGAGCCAGCTGCATAACCTTTTTAACACCAGTACCCGTAGGATCCGGAGCAACAATATCATATGCATCAGAAGTCTGTCCGTAGCCGATGATTTCGGCATAAATTTTTGCTCCTCTTTTCTTGGCATGCTCATACTCTTCAAGCACGACAACACCGGCGCCCTCTGACATAACAAAACCGTCTCTGTCTATATCAAATGGTCTGGATGCTTTTTCAGGTTCATCATTTCTTTTGGATAATGTTCTTGCAGCAGCAAAACCGCTCACACCTACATCACATATAACGGCCTCAGAACCGCCTGCCAAAATAATATCCGCATCATCATACTGAATTGAACGGAATGCATCACCTATAGAATGAGTCCCTGTCGCGCACGCAGATACTACCGCTTTTGTCATGCCCTTAAAACCATGTCTTAAAGAAATATGACCGGCCGGCATATTTACAATAATCATCGGAATAGTGAATGGAGAACATTTGTTCATTCCGCGCTCTAAAATTCTTTTATGATTATTTTCAAATGACGGAAAACCACCGGCTGCGGAGCTCACAATAACTCCTACACGATACGGATCAATATCTCCCAAATCCTCAAGTTTTGCATCTTTAACAGCTTCATCGGCAGCAATTACCGCAAACTGAATAAATCTGTCCATGCGTTTTGCTTCTTTTTCATCAATATAATCTTCGACTTTGAACCCTCTTACAACGCCTCCGATATGGATTGTGTGTTTACTTAAATCGATAAGTTCGTCTGTGTGGCTAATACCGCTTTTACCGTCTTTCAGTGAGTTCCAAAGTTTATCAACACCCACTCCGAATGGTGAAACAGAACCCATGCCCGTTATAACTACTCTCCTTTTATTCATAAAATATCCCTTTCTTATTTAAAAATCCCCATATAAAACAAAAAGGTGGTTTTTAAGCCACCTTTTGTTGATTAAATTTGAAAATTATTTGTGTGAATCAATGTATTCAACCGCATCCTGAACTGTTTGAATTTTTTCTGCTTCTTCATCAGGAATTTCGCAACCGAATTCTTCTTCCAAAGCCATAACCAATTCAACGGTATCAAGTGAATCTGCACCTAAATCTCCTGTGAAGCTAGCTTCAGGTGTAACGATTTTCTCATCAACACTTAATTGATCTACTACTACTTTTCTTACTTTTTCTAATGTTGTACTCATTTTTTCTTTCCTCTTAATTTAAAAATAGATTTTTTCTACAGAATGAATTATATCCTATAAAAATTTTTTTAGCAAATCAAGTCATTTTGCGTAACAAAATGTAACACTACTCTGACAATTTTCTTACACATACGTATTTAGCGGATTTTGCGCCTTTGTTAATTCCCATAGCATCTCCATCAGTCTTTACGCCCCAATAATAGACTGTGGTTCCGCCATCACCAACTATTGCCTTTTTGGAAGATGTCGCATAAAGTCCGCTCCAGCTATTTGAAGAACTTGTACCATTTAAAAGTTTATTATTAACAGACAGAGAAATCATTTCTTCCAAATTCGGTAACAAATAACCGTTGTCTGAACATGTAGTTTCCGCTTCAGTTTCTCCGCTGTTAGTGCTTACCGTACCATTTACACCTGTCGGTACAGGCATTACAAAATCAGGTGATGAAGAATATAAAACTGTTGCAACACCTACATCCTTACCCAGAGTATTTGGTGATTTTGTACCGTTCAAGTCATATATCATATTAACGCAGACAAAATTCATATAAGTATTTGATGAACCTGTTTTTGCCATACAATCCGGATTGTAATATAATGCAATACTTTCACCGTTTTTGGTAACGAAAGCAACCGGTTTTGTTTCAGGCGCATTTAAATCATTATTATTGACCAGTGCCTTAAAAGTGGCAGGCATAGTAAATGTACTTCCGTCTTCTCTGGAAAGAAGCCCTGAAAAACCACAGCTTTTAAACGCTCCGTATTCACAAGTGTTTTCGTATTTTATACCCTGTGATAATTTATCTATAACAAATGTCATTGCAGCAGTATCTTCCCAATTGCTTATTATATTTCCGCTTGCATCTCTCTTACCGACATCACTTATACTGTCAATTAGTCCCATCGCTTGGCTAAGTCTTGAAAACATTGCTATTCTGCGTGTACTTAGTGTTCTGTCATTGACATTGTTAGACAAACTTGGCAGCATTATTGATGCAACAACACCTATAATTGTCAGGGAAATCAATAATTCCGCCATTGTAAATGCAGTTTTAAATCTTTTTTTCATATAACAACCTCTCTTTTTTGTTTTTATAAATCCAGTCCGAATTTTATCATATTAGTAGATTCCGGTCAAACTTATATTATAATTTTAACCTATATTTCTAAAATGTTCAAGCCTTAATTCAGGTTTTAAAGTTATTGCTATAACATCAATCTGGAAATTTTTTGATTTGTTGTTTTCAAGGTATAGCACCGCACCTTTGCGGATATGAGAAAGTTTATTTTTATCAACGGCATCTTTTGCATCTCCATACGCATCCGTTGAACGAGTTTTAACTTCCACAAAATAGAACTTATCCTTGCGCTTCGCGATAATATCAATTTCGCAAATTTTTGGATAAGACTTGTTACGTTCAACTATTTCGTAGCCGTTTCGTATAAGATAACGGCAAGCCAAATCTTCACCGGCATTTCCAAGTTTTTTATTATCCATCAATAAGCCCTTCGCAAAGTTTAAATCTGCCCAATTTAACAACATCACAATAATTTTCAAGCGATTTTACAAAACATTCGTTGTTGCAAAAACCGCCGGAAAGATATATTTTTTCAGGACGTTTTGCAAAATTCCAGGCATTAAAAGCAATTCCGTGAACAAATTTTGATACGGCATCTGACGCATTAACACCTTTAGATATATCATCCATTATTTTTTCAAACCCAAAAATTCCGCATGTCACGTTATATTTTTCAGGATTGAATTTCAAATCTTCAGTTTTCAGGTCATAAAATTTTAAGAGCATTTCAACTGTTGCCCCGGTTGAACTTGCACAGGAAGTATTCCAGTCCATATCTCTAAATTTTCCGTTTTTGAACCTTATCCATTTTGCATCACGGCTCCCTAAATCAAGAACAACACTATCAGGCTCAATATCTTTTTTGCATCCCTGAGCAAGAGCGATAATTTCATTTTCGGAATTTTCATCGGAAAACATGTGCCCGCAGGATTTTTTAAACTTTAGGTCAAGAAAACGGACTTCGGATGACGGAATTATGTAGTACAAAAATCCGTTCTCATTTTTTACCGGCAAAAAATCAAGTTTTTCGCCATCCGCAATTATTTTTGAATATGTCGTTCCTGCATCTATATATAGTGTCATTAACTTAACCTCAAAAATGCTTCTATTTTTGCCCTGACGGAATTTGTTGCATAATCGTCAATATCTATATACAACCCGTTATATTTGTCGGCAAGATATTTTGCTAATTGACATTTCGCACAAAACGACTGTGCATAAAAAACAGTAGGAACATCCGGTTCAACATACATTTCTTCTGCGACATCAGCGGGAGTTCCTCTTTCTACGCACCTGGTCCATCCGTAAACGTGAGTTTCATCAGGAAATAGTTTCAATATTTCCATATCATTTGGCGGAACACCCCAAAAACCGAATTTCGGCTTGCATTGCGCTGCATTTAAAGCTTTCTCATCAATTATATTGTTCATTATAATATTGAATTTATCGTATAACGGCAAATTACTGGTAGATATAACAAGCGGCCGTTTTTTATCTATATTCGGATTTATACATTCAATAACCTCAAATCCCATATCTTTCAGCAATTGCGCCGCAAACCATCCGCTGTCGCACTTGTCTTTACCTATCGGCGCAACAATGATATCAAGCTTATCTTTCATACCCAAAGAGTTGTTTATTATGTTTTTTATAATCTTACAATAAGATTCCGGCAAAATATGTTTGTCAGGGGCATTCAAATCCAAATCCAAATCCAGCCAGTCAGCATTTGGATATTTGGACTTTAGTTCATTAACCAAAGTTCTTTCAGGACAGCCCCAAAATCCTATTTTTACATTTTTCTGAGTATTCATAAGAAAATTGTACCATAAAATCAGAAGATAATTAAAAGCAGTTCTCCGCCACTACCGTTTCGCTGAACCGCGAATCGTACGTGGCTAGGCTGTCTAATACGCCACTCAAAACTTTTGCTCACGTACCTTATCGCAAAAGTTTCTCGGACAACAAAAATCGCAACTTATTGCAATTTAAAGTCAAATATGCTATTATTTTTCCGTTATGGAATGTCCGAATTGCGGTTATGAAGTTGATAATAATACACTTGTCTGCCCGAATTGTAAGAAGGTATTGAAGCTAGTTTGCCCTGTTTGTAAAACAATAAACACTACTAACACCTGCAAAAGATGCGGTTACCAAATTATGGTTAAATGCCATAATTGCGGAAAAGTTAACAAAAATATCAACAAAAAATGCTCAAAATGCGGTTTCAGCACTGAATTATCGTGTATTTTAAAAGATGCAAACACTGAAGATTACGCAATGATGATTATTGAGTTTCCGAATATGGACGAAATTACCGCTTGCTTCGGCTCTCAATTGATAACCAAATTTAAAAATAATCTTGACAAAGTTGTTAAAGCAAGCTTGAAAAAATTCAAGCTTAACTGCAGAATTTACGGCAAAAAATATGTTGTAAGAATTTTGAAAGAATATACCTTTAAAAGTTCTGCCAGTTTAGCCTTTGATGCATCTCTTGATATGTTGCAGGAAATTACAAAACTTAACTGCAAACTGGATTATAAAAAGAATATTCTAACAAAATGCAGTATAACTCTTGTAAAACGTAATGTTAATGATGATCCTGAAAATGTTGATTCAAACTTCAACATCAAACTCATAAATGCTCAAAACAGCACTGAAGATAAAATTCTTGGCGCTTTTCAGGTTTTGGTTGATAACAATGTATGCAATGCACTGCAAGGTGTTTGCGAATTTGAACAACTTGATGCCGGAGTAGTTAATAATGAAAGAATTATGTACTATGAGGCTAAAATTAATGACCGGATTACTATGCCGGAAATTATTGAAGATGAAAAAGATGAAATTGAAGTGCCTAATTTCGTTCAAAACATGATGAAAGAGGCGGAAACAAGACATACCGGAGAAAATCTGAAATCAAAAGATACTGATGAAGCCGATAAGATTTTTGATATGGAAAAAATCGAATTGGATGATGTTTGTGCAGAATTTATGCGTGTTGACAATGCTGATGCATTCTTCCATATCGTAAACAGACTCCAGTCATATCCGAAAGGGATATTATCCATAAGAACAGATGAATATTACAGGCCTTATTCACTGAAACTGATAAGTGATATTCAGGCACTCAATATATATAAGAATATTATTTGCGTAACCTGCAGCCCTGAAATGCAGTATTTGCCGTACGCTTTCTTCAGAGAATTAATAATGGCAATATACAATTTCAGTGTTTCGCAAAGATTGTTTGATACAAACGATTTTTCTTGGTTTGAACATTTTGATCCTGATCTTATAATTAAAGATTTAATTTCACTGAAATACCACGATAATCCTGATATTTTGAATACAAGAAACAGCTATTTTGACATATTTGCACAGCTTTTACAGGCAATTCCGGATAGTCTTGTATTCATAGAGGATTTTGATAAAGCGGATCCGGGCTCACTGGAAATCATGAAACTTGTATTTGATGTCTTTGACGATTTAAAGATAAGTTTCCTGATATCTTATGATAAGAAATTCTCTTTACACAAATACCATAACAGACTGCTTCAACGGCCTGAATATTGCGAAATTCTTTTAAAACCGTCTGATTTCAAAAAAGTCGTTGAGGATAACAAAGAATTATACAAAAACATTTTGAACAGTTTTTATTTCCAGAGAATTGCAAAATACTGTTGCGGCAGTGTTATATTCATTGACCACGCTTTGCAATACCTCTTAGAAACCAATGTCTTTGTAAAAACAAACGAAGGTTTCAGGCAAATTTCCAATGATACGGTTGTAATGCCTGCAACACTTTCTAAATTAATGAAACGCAGACTGAATTTCATGAAAAATGATCATGATATGCTTAAATTCTTGACTTCACTTGTTCTTTTGGGTTCACGTGTTGACATGGCAACCGTAAAAGCATTGAGTTACAAAGAAGCTGATGAATTTATTCAAAAATTATCAGAGGCCGGATTTATCTATTTTTATAATGACTGCATATACTTCCCTAATTACAATCTGCTCAAAAACAGTATAATGGCAATACTTGATAAACCGCTTATAGAAGAAATCACCCAGGATTTCAACAATTATGTATTCGTTGAAGGTTTGCCAAGTTACACCAAGGTTGAAATTGCAAAATTTGCAAAAGATTATAAAAATGAATTCATGATACTTGACCAATTGGCACAGGTTAACATGTCTCTTGGCGATTTATATGCATACCTGAGCTGCGCAAACAGAATTCTGGAGCTTATCAATAAGTACGGAACCGAACTTGTTGAAGATCCGCAGGCATACAAAATATCTTTGTACGACAGCGTAGCCCAAAATATCTTTGATAATGTTAATGAAATTGATACAGATGTCAAGGGCTGTGCGTTGAGATACTTTGAATCTGTTGAAAATATTGATAAAATTATTGAATTAAGTCTGCAAATTATAAATTCCTGTATGCAGGATGGCGACTACAACAGAGCACTACTTCTCATACACAAATTTTTAACCCACACAAGGAATTCAACTCTTGATATAAAGAGTCCTTATTTTGATAAATATCTGTTCTTTATGTCTTTAATACACGTAGATATACTGTTTAATCTGGGTGCGTTAAATGATTGTATTGACCTTGGGTACAAAATTTTGAACATCGTCACAGCAGAGAATATTCCGAAAATCATTCCTGAAGGAATGGATTCCAGCATTTTCATGTTCAGGTTGTTTGACACAATAGGTTTTGTAGCACTGGCAAATATACTTTGCCTGAACAACAGTGCAAAACGATTCCTTGATATTATAAAACAGGATCTTCCATCTCTTCCTGTTTCATACGGGTATTTGGGAGAACTTGAAAATTTACTTATGGGACGCCTGGATAAGTTTGAAGATATTGAAATTATTCCTGACGACCGTTTTGCCGAAACTTTGCATTACATAATCTACTCATTTATGAAATGCAAGGATGACACAAAGGCATTTTCCGAAAATATTTATAAAGCTAAACTTAGCGCAAAAAATCAAATGCTTCATAAATTTGAATTTTTCTGCGATTTACTGATGGCACATGTGTGCATAGTAAACGGTAATTTTAAAAAAGCCGAACATATTATTGTTGATGTAATACAATCCGGCAAAGACAAAGGTATTGCGGATATACAAATGCTTGCGTGGTACCTGATGAGTTGTCTGTATCTTAAAGAAAAACAATATGATTTGGCATACGGAGTTATAAATAACGCGTTAATCTTCCTGGAAAAATCTGCGTTTAAGAATGATTATATTTCAATGATTCTAAAATATAATCTTTACAAAGTATTTGTCTGCAAAAGAGATATGGAAAGAGCCCAAATCTGTATGCAGCAGGCAGTCGGAATTGCACAAAAATATGGTGTAAATTATCCGTTCAATGAAATAGAACCGCCTCCTGAAGAAGAAGTAAAACCTGTTCCTGAAGAAGAGAATAACGAATACGGAGAATCTGATGACGAAGACAGAGCTCCGGGAGTTTTGCCTACTGAATATATGATACCTGAAACCGACACAAACGCTGATGAAACGGCTTCAGACGAACAGTCTTCAGATAACTTGACAGATGCATAGAATTGTGTCAATAATACTTAAGCAAAATGCTAAACTGATAATTAATAATTTATATAAATAGCAAAAGAGAGAGAAAAGGAGAGAATAATGAAAATATTATTCGCAACGAATGAGATAGCACCGTTTTCTAAAGCCGGCGGTTTGGCTGATGTTATGGGCAGTTTACCGAAACATCTTGAAAAAGATGCTGAAATTGCAATATTTACGCCATTACACGGTTTTATTGACAGAGAAAAATTTAAAATAGAAGAAATTCCTAATTCAGAGTTGTGGATAACATTTGGCTGGCAGCCACAAAAATTCAATCTTTATAAAACAAAATTACCGGGAACTAAAATAAACGTATTTTTCATCAAAAATGACTGGTATTTTTCTTGTTTTAAAGAAGTTTATCCGCGCTGGCTTGACACCCGGTATGAACACGAAAGATATGTTGCATTTTCTCTTGCAATAATGGAATATGCAAAATTATTGAATTTCCGAGCAGATATTATACATGCAAACGATTGGCATACGGCAATGCTGCCATTATATCTGCACAGCAACTACAAATTTGATGAATTTTGGTCAAAAACAAAATCTGTTTTTGAAATTCATAACCTTGCTTATCAGGGCGTTTGGACAGAAGATATTCTTGAATTCGCCAATATGCGCAAAGACATTGTATTCAATGAATGGGGCTGCGAACACTATGGCAGCGTAAACTGGATGAAAGGTGCAATAAATTACTCAGATAAAATTGTTGTAGTATCACCTAACTATTCAAGAGAAATTCTGACCGGCGAATACGGTGAAGGTATGGATTATACGCTTCGCGGTCATACAAACAAAATAGCCGGAATACTTAACGGTATTGATTATGATATGTTTAATCCGAAAAAAGACAAAAACATATTCAAAAATTATGATAAAAAATCAGTTCACATTAAGGATGACAACAAAAAAGCTCTTTGCGAATATTTTGGATTAAAATTCAACCCGCAAAGACCTTTGATAGGTTTCGTCTCAAGACTTGTTGATCAAAAAGGTATAGATCTCATAAGAGATATGGAAAATGAACTCAAAAACCTTGATGCTGACTTCGTATTTCTGGGAAGTGGTGACAAGGATTATGAAAACCTGTTCATCTGGCTTTCAAACAACAGCCCTAATATAAGAGCATATGTAGGATACGATCCTAAATTAGCTAACCTTATTTATGCAGGAAGCGATTTCTTCCTTATGCCGTCTAAATTTGAGCCTTGCGGTTTAAGTCAGTTAATTGCAATGAGATATGGTTCTTTACCTATCGTAAGAGCAACAGGCGGGCTTGAAGATACGGTTGTAGGGTATCCGCTGGATGACTCAACAGGATTTAAATTCTGGGGCTACAACGGCTGGGATATGCTCAATGCAATTAAAACAGCACTTTGGGTATATCAGGATAAGTACGTATTTGATGCTATGCGCAAATCCGCTATGTCAGCCGACTTCACCTGGGAAAAGAGTGCTAAAGAATACTTAAAACTCTATAAAGAATTAGTAAATTAAGATACAGGCAATTTAACGCAAAATTCGGTGCGGACATTCTCCGTACTTGTAACGTTAATTTCGCCGCCATGGGCGTTTACTATCTGCTGCGATAAATACAAGCCCAGGCCTGTTCCTATTTTGCGGTATTTTTTGTTTGAAGAATAATATTTGTTGAAAATAAGCGGTATTTCTTCTTTAGGTATTCCCTGCCCGAAATCCACTATATAGATGTTTATAAAGCCTTCACTTTCTCCTGTTGAAACTTCAATTGTTTTGCCGTTTCCGCCATGAATTACCGCATTAGAAATAAGATTTTTTATAACCCTTGTAAGCTGCAATTTATCAGCAAAAACACAGAAATTCGGCCCTTTTTTAAACTCTATCGTCAGCCCTGAAAGCGCTGCAAAAGAAGCCATCTCTTCCGTTATAGCCGTCAAAAATTCGTTAACTTCAATATTCTCTTTTACAAGTTTTATACCGGTTTCTTTGATTTTATACGTATCAAGTATTATCTGAACCAAATCAACCAGTTCAGAATTTGATTTTTTCATACCCTCAAGCGCAAATCTTTGCTTATCGTTAATTGTGCCGAATTTTTCTTTCAAAAAGAAGTTCAAAACATTACTCTCAGCGACTATCGGAACTTTAAGATCGTGCGTAAGCGTTGCCACAAAATCCTCTTTCAGACTTTCCAGTTGTTTTTCATTTGTAATATCAGTTATCAAAAGAACATAACGCTTTTTATCGTCTATATTAAGTTCAATAGAACTTATACAGTAGTTTTTATTTGGATTATGTTTTATAAAAACAGGCAATTTATTTGCTTTAAAAAGTTTTTTACCCTCAGGAATTTCTATAAAATCAAGAATATTTTTACCCGATAATTCGCCGTCTTTTTGCCCGAACCATTCGTCAATTTTAGGCGTTGCCTTTAATATCATGTTTTTGTCATTGACAATGAGAATACCGTCTGTAAGGGAGTTTATAACCGTTTCCAGCAAAGTATTCTGTCTCATAAGTTCGGACTGATATTCGGCTATCATCTTTTCTCTGTCCTTGAGAGTTTCAACCATCCTGTTGATGCTGTCTGTTAAATTGTCATAACTCTGGTCTTTAAAGTGTTTTAGCGGTTCAATTTTTGTTGAGAGGTTGCCGTAACGGACAGAATTTACCGTATTAGTTACTATTCCGAAATAGTCATTAACTTTTTCCCACTTGATATTCGTTTTTCTTGTGACATAAAAACAAACTACAAGTATAAGAATTATTGATAAATTTATCCAGAATAAAAACATTTTTTTACAACTCCGACCTTTTATGGTAGTATAAATAGCATATAAGGAATTTTAAATTATGTCAAAAATATTTCTGCCTGAAACAATAAAGATGGTAATAACCGATTTTGACGGAGTTTTGACGGATGGGTGCGTTTACATATCAGATAAAGGCGAAATAACCAGAAAAATACATTTTAAAGATGTTATGGGCATGGCTAATTTAAAAAAAGCAGGCTATAAACTGGGAATAATTTCCGGAGAATCAAATGTAGCAATTGAAATGCTTGCAAAAAAATTCCTTATAGAAGAAGTTCATCAGTCTATAAGGGTAAAAATTGATGTTTTAAAAGATATCATTGAAAGACATCATTTATCTCAGGATGAATATGTGTATATCGGTGATGATGTGAATGACAAAGAGTGTCTTGAGTATGCGGAATATAAGATAACTCTGCCACATGCACCGTTTAGTATCAGAGCAATAGAAGGCATTCAGATTACTGAAACGGAATGTGGAAATGGGGCATACAGAGAGGTGGCAGATTGTTTGACTACTTAAAAAGAATATTGGAACAGATAAGAGAAATAAGTTCGGGGATTGATGATTATCAAAAGTTGTCTCCGTCAGGAGCTATGCCTGCCGTTGCGCAGGTAAACAAGGCTCTTTTATTGATAAAAGACAAAAAAATTGATGATGCGGAAAGCGTTTTAACGGAAGCGGAACAGGTATTTCCGCCTAATGAAGGTGTCTATAAAACATTGGGGTATATCTACGAAATAAAACGCGATTTTCCGAACGTAATAAAATACCTGAAAAAAGCATATCAGTTAAATTCAATAAAAAAAGATACCATTATGCGTCTTGGTTATGCGGAATTATCTGACGGACGATACAATGATGCTTTGGAAACTTTTGAAAAAGCAACAAAATTATTCCCGCTTGATTCAGAAACAATATCTGCACATGGTATGGCTTTGTATAAATTAGGTCAATTTGAAGATGCCAGAAACGATTTTATGAAAGCATTTTCACTTGATTCGCACAATCTCAATGCCCTTTTTCTGTGTGCAAATGTTGATGTTATGCTTGGTGATTATGCCAAAGCGGAACCAAGGCTTGCTCTTTTAATTAAAGTTGCACCGATAACAATTCATTTATACGAATATGCAAACCTTAAGCGCCTGAAAAAAGAGTATGATGAGGCCTTGAAATATGCTCAGCAAATTATCGAAAAAAATAAAAATTTCTTACCTGCATACATTTTAACCGCTGAAATCTACCAGGAAAATAAAGAATACGCAAAAGCAAAACAGGCCATAAAAACTGCGGAAAGTAACGAATTATACTCAGATATTATGTACTTAACCAAAGCAAATATTTATTTAGCAACTGATGACTTTGACATTGCAAGAGACGCATACGTAAAAGCCATTGATTTTGGCATAACTGATGATGTCTTAGACGGTAAAATTCTTGTCTGCAGACTTATGTCATCTGAAGAAAATAATTTAACTGATGATGTTATTGCCTATACTCAGGATACAGAAAACGAAAAAATACCTGACAAAAAAGCATTAAAATACCTGATCCTTGGTATCTGGAATTACAAAGAAAAAAATAACGAACACGCTGAAGACTTTTTAAGAAAAGCAATAAGCATAACGGAACAACCGCCGTTTGCATATCATCTGCTTGCAAAAATATACGCTGCAAATGATGATGAATACAGAGCCGAAAAATATTTTAATACGGTTTTGGAGAAAAATCCGAAGAACTTTGATGCGTACAAGGATTATGTTGATTTCCTTATTTCAAAAGAACGATACGAAGATGCAAAATATAAGTCTAAAAATGCTTTAAAAACTTTTGTTAACAATTATTACTTTGAAAATATCCTGTTTATATCCGAATTCAGGTTACTAAACAACGATTTTGACGAATATAATGTTAAAGAACTTATAAAATTAGCGGAAAAACTTGAGAAAAATTCAAGTTTTATGTATCATAACGAAAAGAATATTTTAATTGAGAAATTAGAGGATAATAAAAGAGGTTAACTGAGTTGAATAATTTGGTTGTTCAGAAATTTGGCGGAACTTCGGTTGCCGACGTTGATAAAATAAAAAATGTAGCGGATGCTGTCATAAGAGAAAAAAGGAACGGAAATAATGTTATCGTAGTCGTTTCGGCTATGGGACATACCACCGATTACCTTGTTAAAATGGCAAAAGATATTACGGATACTCCGTCTCCAAGAGAAATGGATATGCTTCTTTCAACAGGAGAAGGTATTTCGATTGCATTACTTGCAATAGCTCTTCAGTCGCGCGGTTATGACGCAGTAAGTCTTAACGCTATGCAAATAGGTATTCATACTGAAGACAAGCACATGAAAGCAAGAATTACCGACATTGAAAAAGCACGTATTGAAAAAGAGCTGAATGCGGGTAAAATCGTTGTAGTAGCAGGTTTTCAGGGTGTAACTCAAGATGGCGAAATAACAACGCTGGGACGCGGAGGTTCAGATATAACTGCGGTAGCATTAGCGGCAATTTTGAATGCCGACAGATGCGATATTTATACTGACGTTGACGGTGTTTACACGGCGGATCCCCGTATCGTTCCGACAGCAGCAAAACTGGATGAAATATCTTATGAAGAAATGCTTGAACTTGCTCAGGCCGGTGCAAATGTTCTTCATCCAAGGAGTGTTGAAGCAGCTAAAGCTCACAATGTAGTATTGAGAGTACGGAGCAGTTTTAAACTTAATGATAAGGGTACTTTAATTTTAGGAGTTGATAAAATGGAAATAAACAAAGCAGTTACGGGTATTGCAGTAGATTTATCACAGGCAAGAATTGTTGTTTGCTCTGTTCCTGACAGACCGGGAACAGCTGCAAAAGTCTTTTCGGCGCTTGCAAAAGAAAATATTTCAGTTGATATGATTATTCAGTCATATGCGAATAAAGAGCATAATACAAATGACATTGCTTTTACAATGAACTCTGATGATGCGGGTGTTGCAATTGAAATATTGAGATCACTTAAAGACGAATTGGAATTTTCTGAAGTTGAAGCTAATTTTGATATTGCAAAAGTATCCGTTGTCGGCGCAGGAATGATAGGCCGTCCTGGTATCGCATCAAAGATGTTTAAAGCTCTTGCGGAGGCTGACATAAATATCAAAATGATTGCAACAAGTGAAATTAAAATAAGTTGCCTTGTTGACAAGAGTGATACGCAAAAAGCAATAAGAATACTCCACGATACTTTTGAACTGAGTGACGGTTCAATATTTGAAGTAACTGGTGGTTTGCCGATAAGTTAGACGAAAAAAGGTAAAATAAATGGCATTAACAGTATATTTAGGGATAGATGTCGGTTCTGTTACCACAAAACTGGCTCTTGTAGATGAAAACGGCAAGCACGTAGATAGTGTTATGCTCAAAACTGCAGGAAAACCGGTTCTTGCTGTACAAACCGGACTTAAACAGCTTTATGATAACAAGTTGACCGAATACGAAATTCTTGGAGTCGGTACGACAGGTTCAGGCCGTAATTTGGCAGGTGCTTTAGTCGGCGCTGATGTTGTAAAAAATGAAATTACGGCACATGCGGTTGCCGCAAGCACTTATGTACCAGATGTTCAGACAATTCTTGAAATTGGCGGTCAGGACAGTAAAATCATAATTCTGCGTGACGGCATCGTAACGGACTTTGCAATGAATACTGTTTGTGCGGCAGGCACGGGAAGTTTTCTCGACCATCAGGCACAAAGACTTAATGTTCCTATTGAAGAATTTGGCGAAACAGCGTTAAAATCCACAAATCCTGCAAGAATTGCAGGCCGATGCGGTGTTTTTGCGGAAAGCGACCTTATTCATAAACAACAAATGGGGTATCCGGTTGAAGATTTACTTTACGGCCTTTGTCAGGCTTTGGTCAGAAATTACCTCAGTAATTTAGCACTTGGTAAAGAGCTGCTTCCTACAATAACTTTCCAGGGCGGTGTCGCAACAAATATCGGCATGGTAAAGGCTTTTGAAGAAGCACTTAATACAAAAATCGTAGTTCCTAATCATCACCAAACAATGGGTGCAATAGGTGCAGGACTTTTGGCAATGGAAAATCACCAGTTCACTGATGCCAAAACAAAATTCAAAGGCTGGGAAGTCGGAGATATGCACTTTACATCAATAACCTGCGAATGTAACGGCTGTTCAAATAACTGCGAAGTTATAACCATCGTAGAAGGTGAAGATGAACTTAAACGTGTTGAAAATATAAAGGATATAAAAGGCAACATTATTGCACGCTGGGGCGGAACCTGCGGTCGCTGGGAAATTGCTTAAAAGAGTCGCCATGAACACTTTTGATAATCTGACGTTAAAGGCTTTTGTAAAAGAGAATACCGATTTTATAAAGGGGGCCAGAATACAAAAAGTTCAGCAGCCGACACGCAGAGAACTCATTCTTGTTCTACGGAAAAATTCCGATACAAAGAAGTTGTATATAAACATTAATCCGCAATTTTACCATTTATGCTTTATGTCAAAGGAGAATGAAGCTCTTAGAGAAATAAAAATTCCCCAAAAACCACCCATGTTTTGCATGCAGTTAAGAAAGCACCTTGAAAACGCAAAAATTACACGCATTAATCAACCTGCCGAAGAAAGAATTTTTGAAATATACATTGAAACTTATGACGAATTACAGGAAAAAATTGAACTTTGTCTTGCGGTTGAGCTTATGGGAAAACACTCAAATATTATCCTTTATAATGCAGACACAAACGTAATTCTGGGATGCGCCCACAATGTCGGCGCCGACAAAAGTTCCGTCAGAGAAGTTATAGGCGGTTTACCTTACGTTTATCCACCAAAACAAAGTAAAAAATACACTCCCGAATCCATAGACTCCGATAGAAATATTAATGATATTATTGACGACTTTTTCGCAGCCAAAATTTCCGAAAATAATTTAAAATCTTTGCGTCTGGAACTTATAAATTTTGTGCAAAAACAAATACAAGGCCTAAATAAACAGTGCAAACTAATAGAAAAAATATTTGAAAACGATAAGAACTACGAAGAATATAAACACCTTGGCGATTTAATCATGGCTAACCTTTATAGTTTAAAAGACTATTCTTCCAAAATAACGGTTTTTGACTATGAAACAAATGCAGAACGTGAAATTGTAACTGACGAAAATTTAACACTTAAAGAAAATGCCCAAAATTATTATAAAAAATATACAAAAATCAAAAAACGAACGGAAAAAAATACCGAAATTCTTGAAAATTACAGACAAAAGTTAAATTATTACGAAGATATTTTGTATTTCATCAAAAATGCTACAGGTATTAATGATCTGAATGAAATAAAACAAGAATTGCAGCCTGATACAAAATCAAAAACAGAGAAAACAACAACAATAACGGAAATTGAAATAAACGGATATAAAGTATTTATCGGCAAAAATAACAAACAAAATGACTATATAGTTTCAAAACTTGCGAAAGACGAAGATTTCTGGTTCCACGTTCAAAATGCCACAGGTTCCCACATCTTGTTAAAGTGCTCAAAGCCTGATGATAAAATGATTTTTGAATGTGCCAAACTTGCAAAAGAATTTTCATCAGTAAAAGATTCTTCAAAAGCTGGAGTTATATACACAAAAGCAAAATACCTTAAGAAACCGCCTAAATCACCTTTAGGCTATGTAACTTACAAAAACGAACAGGAAATTGTCATCGGCCGATAAACTAATCGTTCACATCAACCGTAACTTTTACCAATTTTCCGCCGTTATTTTTGAAATCAATTTCTTTAACAGACTTTTCAGGCGTAAAATCGTCTTTCTGATAGTCAAATAAGAATTTCATAAAAGTATCACTGTACATAAACACGCTCATTTTCACTACACACATATATAAAAACATTTTTTAATAAAAATTTGCGCTTTTGGGGCATAATATTTACAAAAGTTAAAAAGAATGTTATAATTTAAATAGGATATTATTATAAAAAGAGGTTGTAAATTATGTTTAATATTAAGAAACGAGCATTTACTCTGTCTGAGATTCTTATTGCACTTGTAATACTTGGTGTAGTAGCGATGGTAACAATACCAAGAACCATAAACAATTCGCAGGCCAAAGCAAATGTCTTAAAACTTAAACGTTCATATACTGTTATTCAGGATGCGGTAAAAATTGCATCCGTAAGATCAGATTACACTTTTGCTGATGTAACAGCATTGTTGCATAATGACGATAATCCGGCTCTGCGTAATTTACAAGACGTACTTTCTACAGCTCTTGATGCTCCGTCAAAAGCCTATACTGAAGATGATGCATACACCGGTAAAGGCGAACCGCTGAGTTACGGAAACGCAAGCACACAGTACATTCCTCAGTTGGGAGACTACAATGGTACTGCAAGTATTGCTGCAGAAAACGATTTGGTATTTACCGGCAGAAACAACGTATTATACATTATAAAACCAAAAACCAGTATGGCCGAAGGTTGTACAGCAAACAGACCTTGTATTATGTATATAGATATAAACGGCGCTAATAAAGGCCCTAACGATTTAGTTATGTGTACAAGCGGCACTAACGCGATAGGTACTTTACCGGAAAATGCCAATGATGAATATCTTGAACCTGAAGCATGCACGGTTGACGAAAGCGGTTTGACGGATGTTTATCCTTTCTTCTTGTATGACACTGAAGTAAGACCGGCAACCAGCGCTGTTGTTTCCGTTTTGGAAAGATAAGTTATTTACACTAATCAGTTTTAAATCATATGGAAAAGTTAGTTGAATTAGAAAACGGTATTGAATTTTATTATAAACAATCCCCAAATACCCCAAGGGTATCATTGTGTATGAATTTTCTTCTGAATGATGAAGAAAAAATTCCCGGTTTGAATGCTCTTATGACAAGATTGTTTATGCAGGGTACAAAAACACGTTCCGCCGAAAAAATTGCGCAGGAACTTGATGAAAACGCAATAGAAATGAACGTGGAATTAAAACTTGATTATCTCAGTTTCAGATTTACCTGCCTGAACGAAGATTTGTCAAAAGCTGTTGAAATATTGGAAGACATAGTTAAAAATACAACTTTTGACGATTATAAAAAGGAAATTCTGAAATATAAAGCCGATATCAAGGCATCCCTGGAATCTCCTGTCAGTTTTACTATGGACGGATTTTACAAGACATTATTTGAAAATCATCCGTACGGTGCTACAAAAACCGTAATATTACCACACCTTGACGAAATCACACAAGAGGATCTAGTCAGTGCGTATAAAAATATTCTTTTGAAATCAGTAAAAGTAATTGTGCTGGTAGGGGACGTGGATTATAATTCTTGTCTTGAAAAAATCAAAAATGCTTTTGAAAATCTGGATGAAAGCTCAAAAGAAATTAACCTGTTCCATAAACTATCACTGACAGAAATCAAAAGACTTGAGCAAACAAAAGATAATCTTAATCAGGCACATATAATAAAAGGCTGGCTTGTTGACGGTTTAAACAACCCTGATTACCCTGCTCTTATGCTTTTAAATGTAATTTTGGGAGCATCGGGATTATCCTCCAGACTTTTTTGCGAATTGAGAGATAAAAAAGGGCTTGCGTATGTTGTCAGAACAACTTATGAAACAGCACTTTCCGCATCAAATTTTTATATTTATATTGCAACAGAGCCTAAAAATATAGAAAAAGCACTTGCCGGATTTAAAGAAGAAATCGGAAAAATCAAAGACGAAAAAATTTCGCAGGCTGAATTAGACAATGCGAAAAGTAATCTTACCGGCAAATGGGCATTTTCGTATGAAACAAACCAGCGTCAGGCAAATCTATATGCTCACTACGGAATAATGCGTCTGGGCTTTGATTTTATTGATAAAACCAGAGAAAAAGTATATCTTGTTACAATTGATGACATTTATAACTGTGCAAACAAGTATTTTAAAGAAGACAGATATGTGCTTTCAATTTTAAAACCCTAGCCTTAAGGTCAATGATATTTGCATAAATTTGTTCGGATAATATAAATAAAATGTCCAGAAATATTATATTGTACATAATATTTTTTTTGTGCTGGCAAACTGCACTTGGCGTGTGCCCTGTCAGTACGGTTCAGCCTGTAAAAAAAATAAAAGAACAAATTGAAAAACAAATGGAACCGATACTTGAATATACTTTATTTATGCAGACACCGACAGGGTTTGTGATCAGTTTTGATAATAATATCATTTTTGATGAATTTAATGAAATAAATTTAACAGGAAAACTCATTTTGATACAAATGGCGCAAATAATAAAAAACAGCGGATACAAATGGCAGATATACAGCCATTGCGGCAAACAAAACAGTGAATTGGCAGGTATAATTCTGACGACAGAACAGGCAGTAAAAATCACAAATTTTTTAACTGAAAAAGAAAATTGTCTTTTGCATCAAATAGTCCCTATAGGCTTTGGCTCAATAATGCCTGTGAAAAAAGACGGAATAAAGCAATCTCCGGACAGAACCGATTTTATTGTGGAAAACTTTGAATTTAACCGATAATGCTTGCCCTTGTTCTTGCCGTACGGGTTTCCATAATTATATTCTTCAGTTTTACGATACTTTGAGCATGTACCTGGCAAACTCTGGATTCTGACATACCTAAGACCTGTCCGATTTCTTTCAGCGTCATGTTTTCCTGATAATACAAAACCATGATGTTACGTTCACGCTCAGGCAAACGCATCAACGCTTTTTCCAGCTCTTGTTTAGTATCTTTTTCTTCCGCCTTCTCTGACGGATTAAGTCCCTGTTCATCCTGAATAGTATCTTCAAAAGTCAGGCTGTCATCTGAAGAGCCCTGTTTATCGTATATTGAAGTAACAACAACATCTTCGGATAAAATACGATTAATTCTGTCAGCAGGAATATCCAGTTCTTTAGAAATTTCATCTGTGGTCGGCATTCTGCCAAGTTTCTGTTTTAAATCTTCCTGAACCTGTTTAATCTTTTTCAGTTTTATACGAACGCTTCGCGGAAGAAAGTCTTCCGAACGAATTTTATCAAGAATCATACCTCTTATTCTTATAAGGGCGTACGTTTCAAATTTCGTATTTTTATCCGCAGAAAATCTTTCTATTGCATCAATTAGCCCCTCAACACCATATCCGGCAACATCTTCAGGTGATATTGTAGACGGCAGAGTACATCTTACTCTGCTTACAACATATTTTACAAGATATAAATACTGAACAATAATATTGTCACGCAAAGATTTATCCTTGCGATTTTTAAAAAATTTCTCCCAAAGTTCAACTAACTCATCTTCAGAGAGTCGTTTTATGTTATTGTACAGTGTGAAATCTATTTCTTCTGACATACCAAATCGTCCGATTACAGAACAATTCTACAGATTTTACACTGTTTAAACATCATTTAAAAGATGTACAAAACGGAAAAACCATACAAAAAGAGTAGAAAATAAAATTTAGTAATCCGATATAGCTGCGGAATCTTCTTCGTCATCCTGGAGAGCCGATAAATCTTTGCTGTATACAGGATCAAAACCTTCAGGCAAATACTCGGGATCAGGCCAAACCGTTTCTTCATCAAATCTTGATGCATCAAGATTAGTTGATGCCGTAAAATCAGAATTGCTAAGATCCGTTTCCGCAAAAATACATCCCGCTAAATCGGTATCAGTAAAATTACAGTAATTAATTATTGCATAACTGCAATCCGCACCACTCATAAGGCTTTCTGAAAAATCACATTCAAGCATATGAGAACGGGTAAAATCAACCGAAGTTAAATCCGTATTTGTGAAATTTACAAGAGATAATGAACAGTCGGCAAATGAACTTGAATTAAGATTAACATCACTAAAATCTATCTCATTCAACGTCAGCCCCGAAAAATCAGTTTCACTCAAATTAACTTCTTCGTCCTGTTCCTGTTTCCATTCATTAAATT
>JAGCBH010000004.1 GCA_017652265.1 bacterium | reverse complement strand
GCAGAGAATAATAAATTCAATCGATATAGATTATTTTAATTCAGAAACCCATGAAACAACAATGACAAATATTTTGGCGGATAAAGGAATCTGTCTAACCCCCGGATTTTTTCAAGATTACACAGGGGAATTTGCATGGATTCCATTTGATTGTGAAGAAAAATTTGAATGTTATTTATGTGTTCATACTGACGATAAAAGGGAAAGCTTGAAAGAGTTTATTAGGATTCTTAAAGAGATTTATAATACAGACAATTATTGTTCATGACGTAACAAAAATTCTGCATAATCTTTTGTTTTTGTTCCTTTGCGTTTGTGCTCGGGGTCAATTTTATCAAAGAAACAATTTGGCATCTCATCCATTTTTAAATTTTTTTCAATACAAGGAGTGCAGCCTAAATCGTGATTTAGCGGGTGTAATTTACATTTTGTATTTTTGCAGGTGCATAATTCTTTTGCGTCCATTTTTATTTACTCCTCTGCTTCAATCTTGAATATCACGGGGCGAAGTCCGTCATTGCAGGAACAAATCGCAACCCCCGGTTTTCTTATCCAATCTCCGTAATAGAAAGGTTCTTTTGTTGCTCCGTCATGAGCAAGAGTGAAAACATATTGATAAATCGCCTTCCACGCTTCGTTGCAAAACCCTTCAGGGCATTCCCAATCAGCATAGAAAACTTGATCCTCTTTAAGCATTGGGCAAGCGGTCAAACCCTCAACGCCGTATTCTTTTGCCAGTTCTTCATCAAAATTTCGTTTCAAAACAGTTATTTTACATTTTTTCATTGTAGCACCTCTATTGCAAATATTATAGCAAAAAGCAAAAGCCATAATAAAGACTTTTGCTTTTTATCAATACTAATTATGCTTATTCTTTGGATAAAGTGTCATAAACTTTAGCGACAATTTTCCATTCTCCGTTGATTTTGTTCAGGTTTAGAATATCTGTAAACTTGTATCCATGCCAATTATCTTCAATGACTTGAACAACTGCAATTGTTTTTTCAAGCATTAAAATATCAATTCTTGAGATATAATCATCACCGCAAGCACCAAAGGTATCAATGGTTTTGTAAAATTCTTCTATTGGTCCTGATTGATATGTTTCTTCGTTCAGTTGACCGAAAAAGCAAGCTTTTTCATAAAAATATGGTTTTACAATTTCGCTTTTCCCTGATTTTACGGCTTCGCAGAATTTTTTTGCAACATTTTCTACCGCATTATATTCTTTAATATCGTCTCTCATAACTTACCTCCCTTATCCCCCATATCTATATTTATGCTACACTGTCAAAGTAGATTTTCAAGCAAGATGTAAAATAGGGGATTATGGAAAATGAAAAAAGTATATGCAATAAACGGAAGCCCAAGAAGAAATAAAAATACAGCGCAAATGCTTGATAAAGCATTAGAGGGAGTGAAAGCAGAATTTCCTGATGCGCAAGTAGAGAGAATAAACCTTTTTGACCTGAATTTTACAAGCTGTAAAAGTTGTTTTGCATGTAAACGTAAAGATGAAAAATTTTTAAGAACTTGTGCCTTAAAAGATGATTTAACGCCTGTTTTAGAAAAATTGAAAGATGCTGACGCTTTGATTTTCGGTTCTCCGATATATTATAGAACAATTACAGGGCAGATGCATTCATTTTATGAAAGGTTATTTTTCCCTAATATGCTTTATAAAGAGGGTTATCCGACACTTGTTGAGCATAAAATTCCGACTGCTTGTATTTATACAATGAATGTTGATGAAAAAGAAATGATTGAGGGTGGTTACAGGCAAAATATGGAGCTTTGGGAAAACTTTTTGACTTGGTATTATTCAAAACCGTTAATTGCTTATGCTTTTAATACCTACCAGTTTGATGATTATTCAAAATATATTTGCGAAACCTTTAATGAAGCTGATAAAGCGAAACAAAGAGAAGAACAATTCCCGAAAGATTTACAAAATGCTTACGAACTCGGACAAAAATTATTAAAGGGGCAAACGTAAGTTGGGAGATTTTCGCTAAACTGCTTTTAAATTAATATAAATCTATGCATTTTAACACACAACTTTACAAAAAAGTATCAGTAACTTTGAGAGTGAATTATCAGGGAGTTTAAGAGTTTTTATCAGTGAGTTTTGAAAAATTTCCCTCAAAACTTAAAAGTTTGAGAATTCTCTCAAACTTCCGGGGGTACTTTTCTCAATCTCTCTGATAATTTACATTTTTCAAATGTCCCATTAAACCCCAATAAACGGCCCCTGTGTCGGAAATTGATATATAGAAACGATAAAATTGCATGAAAAAACTCCCCAGGTTGGACTCGAACCAACAGCCTACCGGTTAACAGCCGGTTGCTCCGCCATTGAGCTACTGAGGAATCTCTGTTTACATATTATACCAAAAAAAATTAAATGTAAAGCACTATTTTTATTCAAACAGGTCAAATTTTGGCTTTGAATATTTAAATGATTAACTCAATAGTTACAACTGTTTTAGTTGATTTTGTAACGGAATGTAACGAAAAAGTAATTAAAAATTAAAGTTTTTGAAAACATGTTCCGACATGCATGTCACGGATACAAAATAAATAGAAAGGGACAATACCAATGGGTATGGCAGCATCACAAGCCCGCTTTTTGGGTTTGACAGCAAGATTAAATAACGTAGAGTTTGAAGCGCAGCAGATACATCAGCAGCGTACTTCGTTATCTAACAAATCAGCATCATACTATAGCGATTTGTTAGGATTGGCTGTTCCTGTTGCCCCATCGGTTGACGCTTACACCCAGACTGTTTATACATTTGACGATGGAGCATTGACAAACCAAATCACATCAATGGTAGCAAATACAAACGGTACATATACGGTAAGTTACTTAAAAACTTGGGATGATGATTTTGCAATTGTAGCAGCAACACCTAGTATAGTAACACATACTACCGGATCAGATTATCTAATTGGTACACAATACTTGAGAAAAGCAGGTGATGCAGATGATCCACACATAGGCGATGATGCTTATTACATGAGTTTGGATGCAACTACTCAACGCCCTAAATTGATTGCTCAAGAAACTGATTTGGCAGCAAAGGTTCTCTCGGAATTGGGCTTAACAAGTGGTGATGTATATGTTCGCTATGTAGAAAATACAACAACCGGAGAATATGAACCAATATTTTACCTTAAAAAAGATTTTGAAGCAGCTCCGGCTGGTAATGGTATATATGACAGTAATGGTCATTCAATAAACAATATAAATGCATACAAAGTTGGTACAAAACAAAGAATGGAAGAAGTGATCGGTGTAGCCGGTTGTCAATTTGAACAAGATGCAACAGGCCGCTACATTAACATAAATATTCCTAACGTAGGAAAATATGCCCTGACAACGAATACAATAACGGATCAAGATGCATATGACGATGCAATGAATCAATACGAATATGATAAAGCAATATACGATCAGTCAATAGCGGATATAAATGCAAAAATAGAGATCGTACAGGCAGAAGATAAAAACTTAGAATTACGTTTAAAACAACTGGATACAGAACACAACGCAATCCAGACGGAACGTGATCAGGTTAAAGAATTGATTAAGAAGAACGTAGACAGCAGTTTCAAAACGTTCGGTTAGAAATAAAAGAAAGGTAAGAAAGCAAAGATATAAACTACATAACAGGGAGTTAATTTGTGTTGCAAAAAATGCAGATTAACGACAGTGAAAAGGGCCCGACGACGGAGCGCTCATAAACAAGACTTGACATAAATTCCTTTTCCCTTTTCCTATTGATTTCCGACGACAATGTAACAATTGTCGTTTTTTTT
>JAGCBH010000025.1 GCA_017652265.1 bacterium | reverse complement strand
GGCGGCGAACCTGTAACAGATGGCGGAAAAGGTGATCCAGTGACAGGCAGAGGCGGTGATAATCCGGTAACAGATGAAGAAGATAATCCTGTAACAAAAGAAGATGATAACAATCCTGTAACCGGCAAGGGCGGCTACAATCCTGTGACAAACAGAGGCAATAATAATCCTGTAACATCAGAAGAAGAAATAAATCCTGTAACCGAAGATAATAGCAATCCTACAACAGGTACAGGTCGCGGTTACACTTCATCCGGAACAGGCACTACCGGTTCCACAACAGAACAGCCAAATAACAGAAAAACGAAAGAAGAAACAGAAGAAGAAAATGTTGATGTTGCCAGTACATCATCTCAAACTAAAGATGTTAAATCACAAACAAAATCATCTAAACTTGATGCCTCTACATCCTGGAATCACAAAAAAGCTTCTAAAGAAAATGAGAAAAAAGTAAAAACTAAATTAAAAGCCTTGCAAAAAGAAGAGAAAAAATATAATGAAAAACTTGACTCTCTTCAAAAAAATATTGAGACCTTACAACAAGAAGTTGAAGAAGATGAAAGCCGTATCTCCGAACTCCGTTCCAGAGCAGAAAGTATTCAGGAGCAGAGTGGAAATGAAGAAAATGAAGATGATGACAAGCAGAAAGAATTATCTGCGATATCTCTTGAAATGGCAGGCATGGCCGCAGAAACAAAAGAAAAAGCAAATGCTATTGATAAAACTATAAAAACACAGAAAACCGACCGTAAAAAGGTAATGGATACCGCTAAAAAAACGGATAAAGTATTTAAAGGAATGCAAGCCATCGGTAAAGATTATCAGGGTACTAATGATAATATTCAGACTACCGTGGATGTATTCAGCACTACAGCAAGTGCAACTACTACCGTTGGCGGAATAGTTAAAAAGCTTGGTAAAAAAGATGTAACTGCTGGCAACATTTCTATTAAAGCAGCTGAGCCTCTGCTTAGCAATGCTGCTACATTAGCAGAAGGACTTTCCTTATTAACAAAAGGGATTTTTAAGGTTATTGAAGGTAACGGTAAAATAGCTATAGGAACCAATGCGGAAATAGCCGGTATGGCCGGTTCGGCACAAGCAACTGCAACAGATTCAGCAGCTTCTAATGTCAGATCTTCAATAGATTCCTTTACTGATACTTCAGGCGATGCACGAAGTACCGGTAAGACTATAAATACAGATGTAAAAAAGACTCAGGATGACATAAAAGCTTCAAATAAAGATAATGCCGAAATTAAAAAGAAAATTGCAGAATTTGATGCACAAGCAATGGATGTAGCAAATATGGGCGGTGCCGGCGGATTATCACAAATATCAGGCGGCGGTGGCACTATCGGAGGAACACCTGCTATGGCCGGCGCAGGCGGAATCGGAGGAGCCGGTGCCGTCACGGGAACAAAACCATCCGGCTCAGCCACAGGAAAAAACCCATCAGGAGCAAACCCTGTTGCAAGTCCAAATCCATCAGTAATAAACCCAACAGATGCAACGACAAATACTACACCAGCGGAAGGTACAAATCCAACAGGTACAATGCCTGAAAACAATGACATTGCAGGTCCTGATTTCGGGGCAAATACGTTTGGAGCGCCAACGGGCGAAGTAAAGGGCTCAGAAAATATAAACGGCGAAGATAAATTGTTCGCTCCGGGCGACAAGAATTCAAATAGCCCGTTTGCCCCTGAGGAGGATAAAAACGGTACTAAACCTGCTAAAGACGGAAGCGATAAAACCCGCGGTTCCGAACCGGATTCGGAATTTTCCGACTTTGAAGATTTAACAATTGAATACAACATGGATGATGAAGAGCCAAGCCCTGAATTTGCTTATAATCCTGAAGGAACAAAAGAATTCGGAAAACCTGGTTCAGATTACACTCCATCAAGAAAACCTTATATAAAAGCACCGGAAAAAACTTTCAACCAATCTTCAAATAAAGGTAAAAAACACTAATTTTTAATATTGAAATAAAAACCGATATTAAGTATAATTTTCTTATGAGAAAGTTTTTAAATATAATTTTAGCGGTTTTGATTTTAAATTGCTCTTGTCCGGTATTTGGATTTGAAATTAATCTGCATAACAAAAAAGCAACAGAACAAGTCCAAAATCCCTATGCAGAACAGGAATCTATTGCAAGAGCGATGTATGCCCAAAATAACATTGAAGAAACCTTAAACATTTTATATTCAATTCCCGCAGAACAACGTTCCTCTGAGGCCTGGCTTTTGATGGGGAATATTCAGCAGGATAAAGGGGATATTAAATTTGCTGTTAACATGTATGAAAACGCAATTATAAACGACAAAAAAAATTATAAAGCATATTACAACCTTGGAGTTATATATTTTGGCGAAGAAAAATATTCTCTTGCGCTTGAAAACTTTAAAAATGCAAAGAAATATAAACTTGATAACCCAAGCATATATTATAATCTTGGCTGCACATACATTAATCTTGGCGAATTCAGAAAAGCCAAAAATGAGATTTTTTACGCCATTGAATTAAAAAATAACGTACCTGATTATTACTACAATATTGCATACGCTTACAAAAAAATCGGTAACGACAAAAAAGCTAAATATTATATGGATTTGTACGACAAAGTTATTGAAAATCAACAATAATCAGCGCAGTTAACAACTTCGTCTTCTGTTATCACAAAATTAACAGGAATATCGTGGGATTCCGCCGGAATACACTCAAACAAAAGTTTTGACGGAACAGGTAAAACTTTTATACACTTTGTATCCAAAAGCGGTAAAAATCTGTCATAAAACCCTCCGCCATATCCTATTCTAACCCCTTTTCTGTCTGCACAAAGACACGGTATAACAGCATAATCTATAATCTCAGGAGATACAGGAGCAGTGCACGGTTCTTTTATGCTAAATTTTGAAACCGTCATACTTACTGAGCCATCATACGGACAAACCGCTAAATTATCTCCAATGACCTTTGGCAAGTAGAAGTTCTTCACTTTCTCATATTTTTCACAAAGCGGAATTGTATTTATTTCAAAATCTTTAGGATAAAAAAGCAAAACATTGTGACTTGCCTGAAAATCTTCCATACCTTCAATTTCTGAAACAATACTTTCAGAAATCCCCCTTATATCAAGATTTTTTCTCAATTCTTTTGCTTTTACTCTTAAATCAGACTTTTCCATAAAAATATTATATTCTAAATACGCTTTATGTGTTAATATAAAACATTATGAATCAACCGGCAATATTAACAAAAAATATCAGAGACGGACTTGTTGAAGAAGAACACTTCGGATTTATTGTACATACCGATAAAAACAAGATTTTATCAACTTTAGGAGATGCAAATTCGGAGCCTTTTTATCTGCGTTCCTGCGCAAAACCGCTGCAGGCATCCGTTATTGTTGATTATGAATTAGATTTTAATGATAAAGAAATCGCTCTTGCCTGCGGCTCTAATGCCGGAGAAAAAATTCATGAAAATATTGCAAGAGAACTTGCAGGCAAAATCGGTATAAAAGAATCCGATTTAAAATGCGGAACTCATAAACCATTATCACCATCAAGACAGGAAGAAATGATTTTAAAAGGTGAAAATCCAAATCCTTTTCAAAATAACTGCATAGGCAAACACCTCACAATGCTTGCTCTCTGTAAAAAACTCGGATTTGATATAAGAGATTATGACAACATTGAACATCCCGTTCAGCAAATAATTAAGAACAAAGTAAACAATTTATGCCAAATTGAAACAGAATACCCCATAACAAAAGACGGATGCGGAGTTCCAATATTATCAATGCCTTTAGAAAATATTGTTCCGGGATTTTTGGATATGTTTTGCGATGAAAAATATTCAAAAATTAAACATTCAATCCTTGAAAATCCTTATTTTTTTGGCGGCGAAACAAGAACAGATACAAAAATAATCCAAGAAACCGGGCTAATCTCAAAAGTCGGCGCTGGAGGACTCTGTGTAGTTATAAACCTTGAGATTGAAGAGGGTTTTATCGTCAAAATATCAGATTGCGATATGAAAGCTCGCGAAATAGTTACTTTTGAATACATAAAAAAACTTGGCTGGGGAAATTATACTCCCGATAAATCAATAAAAACACTGCACAATGAAACAGTGGGCGAAATTAAAACGATTTTTGATTACTCCCCGATTTTATGATATAATCACATAAAAACACATAAGAGGAAACAAAGGTGGAAATCCTTGGCTGTGGCGCAACCGTAATAGTCGGAATGCTCATTTTTTGTTCATATGTCGCGAACCACGGCATTGACTTTAGGAGGGCATGTGTGCGCCCTCCGACAGAGATTATCAGAATAAAATATGGAATTAACTTTCAGCACACAAAAAAGCAACACAGGCACTTGCCCACACGGGCTTCCGATAGGTGCGTGCCCTATTTGTAACGGTATGGGTGGCGGATTAAAAAAAGCTGATTTTTCTGCAAAACCGGGAGAAATGAGCTGGAATGAATGTGCCGCTATCGGAGCTTTTTTGCGCGCTCAAAAGCTTGCCAAACAGACACAAAAACAAGATTATCTTAATTCATTGCAGCGCAGCGCAGAGTTTTATAAAAAAATTGACCTCATACAAAACAATATCAGAGCTTTTACGCTGATCATGTCAACCAAAATGCCCAAAATAATATCCGCACCGGTCAATTTTATCATTAACACCTTTGTTCAAAAACCACTCTCTTTTATAAGAGCAATACCGCAAAATATCACAAACATCATGAATAAAATTTCCGATGTCACATCAAAAATCACATCCGTTTTAGGGGAATTAAAAAACGCAATGCTCAAAAAAACATCCGAAAAATTCAACGATTTCAAAAAGAAAATCAAATCTTTGTTCGGAATATTTTCTCCGACAGACACAAAAAATGACGATAAAAAAATCCAAGAGGACAAAAAAATATTTAACATCAAAAACTTTATAAATAAAATTTTAAGGAAAAAGAAAAATGCTTAAAGCACACGATTTCACAGACGGCGAAACAGTAAGACGCCAGCGGAACTTAACTCAAAATCAAAAGAAAATTAACGTCAACACTCAAGAGGGTGTCCTGATAAATAATTACTATAAACCGGATTTCACAGAAATTTCTGATACATTGATTATCTCAAACAAAACAAGTTTGCCGGATTCTCTGAATGATAAAAAACAGCCCAAAGACAAAAATCTCATAGCACTGAGCGCTTTATCTCTTGGAATTATGAGCACGATAGCCGGCTTTACCTGGTTTTTAAAAAAGAATACAAAAAACCTTGCCGAAAGTGATGCAAATAAAATTCTTCCGACACTCACAAGAAACGTAGCAATTAATGACGAAACACATCAAGCGATATACCGTATGGTTCATAATCCAAATCGTCAGACCATTCTTGCAGGCAGCGGTGTTTTGGCTCTCACTGTCACAACATTTATGGCAAAAACATTCTTAGACGGTTTAAAAGATGTCTGGGTAAAAAAGCGTGAAGCGGACATTCAAAAAAATCTTCAGGAAAATTTAATTGCTGTCGAAACTCAAACTTTTAGCGGCAAAATGCAGATAATCCGCAATATGCTTGGCGTTTATACGGAAAAATTTAAACAAGATTTAACTGAAACCAATACCCGGCCGAATTTCGGCTCAAAAAATAGTGAAACAAATTCTCTTAAAGGTAATGACAATGTAAAATATTTAGTTTTGGGATTAACCACATTTGTAGGTATTCTGGCGCTTAGTTACTTGTCAATAAAAAATCTTTCAAAAGGGAAAAAATATTTAGACGAAAATACGGAAGCCATTAAAAGAGCAGTAGATAACGTAATTCAAAGCTCAACAACAGAAACTATGGAGAGAGATAAAGAACTTCTTAAAAATATGTTTTCCGCACTTGGAACATCCAAAAACTACATTAAATCAAAATTAAAAAATCTTAATTGGGCTAAAGAAAAAATAGCGGAATTTGAAAATGAACTCACAAAATCAACGGCAAAAGTTGAAAAAGCAATTGGCGGTGACGGATCAGATAAACCTACATTCTATTCCCACGTTGATGATTACAGGGCGCATTTGTACAACTATTTACTTGATACCGACAACAAACAATTTAAACAGTTATTTTTCGGAATTTTCGGTATAACCGCACTGGGGTACACCGGAAAATTAACAGGCGAAGCAATAAAAGAAGTTGAGGTAAAAAAAATTAATGCTGAAACTGAACTTGATCTTCAAAGACGCCTTGTATCAACAGAACTTCGTAATTTCAAAAACAAAAAAGATGCCGCTATTACACCACTAATAGAGGAATTTGACCGCCAAAAATCATTATCAAAACCAAAAGAAGAACTAAAAGTGATGGCTGACAACATTTTATTTGAAATCAAAAACGGAGCTCCGTTTGTCTATTCATAAAAGGGGAATAATATGATATACAAAACAACAAATTACAGAACTTTTTCACCACTTGTAACGGACTACATAGTAAAAACTGCGCCTGTTAAGGCTCTGTCAGATAATCTTGAAAACGAACGCTATGTTGTACAGACACTATATTTGCTGGACAGAATACAGGAAGCTAAAACCGCTGATATAAAACATCTTTACCCAGTACTATCCAAATATAACAACACAACAGACCCTGAAATTCAGACCTTTTTAGCAGGGATTTACAGAAAAATTCAGGTACCTGATGCATTCGGACCATTAATTGCTATGCTAATCAGAAACAGTATCAATCCGCCAAATACATACTTCAATCCTAACGAAGAAATCGGCGGCGCTATACTATCTTACTTAGCATAATTACATTAAAAAAGGATTGCCCGAAAGCAATCCTTTTTCTATATGATTAACTGATTTATTACAGTGCTGAACCTGGCATATCGAAGAAGTAGTCGTAGTGACGAACATCAGGATAGTTATTAACCGGATCGTCAATAACCGGTGCCTGAGGAGCAGGTTGTGCCTTCACACGTTTTTCTTCAGGTTGCGCGGTACTTCTTTTTCTCAATAAAGCATCAAAGTCAGGTGCTAAAGAAAGTTCAAAGTGGAAACGACCGTATTTTCTGTCAGTTTCATATCTGTTGCTGATGAGCGGGAAGCCCCAATATAAACGGCCTGTCAAACTACCCGGTAATTGAACCCTTAAACCGCAACCGATAGATGCAAGGAAGTAACTGCCTCTGTAGTAATCTTCAGCACGTCTTGGGAAGATACCTGCGTGGTCTGCAAACAGAGCACCTTTAACAACACGTCCCAAGAACGGTATTTCTTTGCTGCCCATCTTTATTGTGCTTGGCATAATAGGGAATATCAATTCACCGCTCATGAAGTAACCGTTTTTACCAAGCATAATACCTTCGTTATAACCTCTGACTGTGAACAAACCACCTGTTTGCATCTGGTCAAGATATGGAATGTATTTGTTATTAGGAATAACTTGGTAATTGCTCCTCAATTGTGCGATTATACCGTGAGAAAAATCGTGTAACCTTGTTATACCACCTGAAATTTTTAAGTAATTAGATGCACTGTCAAATATAGGAAATGCATAGTAGAAGTCCTGATTCAAATACCAAATACCGCGTTTTGTATCTTTTCGGATATTAAATGCGATATCCGCACTTGTAACTTCATCTCTGCTTAATTTATCACGACCGTTACTATTGATTAACGGACCCAATACATCTGATAACATTGTTGAACGTTTGTAGTTCAAGCCCAAGTATGTACCGAATTCAAAGTCAGGTTTTCTTATCCAAGGTTGTGAATAATAAAGTGAATACTGATAACCGTGGCTTCTTAAATCTAAACCCTTATAAGGTCCGTATTTGACTTTGGCAAATGTGGACGAGAACAAGAAACCGACACGTCCGTCTTTTTTGTTAACAGGGATGTTATAGTCAAAGAACGGAGATGTTGCGCCGCCTGAGAAATAAGATCCTAATGACATCTTATCTCTGATGTGGAAAAGGCTGTCTGCATACAACATAGCGCCGCCTCTTATGTGACCTGTCTGATAACGGCCCGCATTATCCATTACACCAACCAAATGGAACGGGAATTTTTCATCCGCATTAATTTCAATATCCGTAGTACCAGGTTCCTGTCCAGCTCTCAGGTTAGCTTTCAAAGAAACACCTTCGTTATATCTGTTAAAACTTACAACGTCTTTTTCTAATTCAACAATGTCAAAAACACTGTCTTTCGGCTGAGCAACACGATCGGTAATGTATTTTGTACGTGTCCATCTGTTACCGTTTACCGTAACGTTTCCGACTTTACTTTCAATTAAACCGATTCTCAAATTACCATCGGATATTGTTTGTTCCGGGATATATGCTCTTGCCGTTACAAAACCGCGAGAAGCGTACAATTTGTTGATTTCGTTAACAGCATTCTGAATGTCCGACATAGAAACATTTCTTCCGCTAATAGAAGAAATTATAGGTGACAATTCTTCCGGCTTAAGAATTTCGGAAGGATCAACCGTAACGTTGCCTATATAAACACTCATATCTGACTGATTTTGTGAAACACCTGAGTTTAAAGTATTTAAACCAGGTCCGTTGTCTTCAACATATTGTTTTTGGTTGTAGTCATTATTGATATAATTCTGATAACGGCTGGCATCATAATTTGATCTGTCGTGCAGTGCATCCTGCATAACGTCCTGTCTTAGCGTAAATCCGTTAGGGTTGTATGCGGCTAAACTTGGATGGCTTACCCCTAATGCAAAAGTTACAGCCAATAAAACCGCACTAAGTCTGAATTTTGTAATCTTTTTCATATTAAGTTTTCCTGTTTTACTCTGTCTATAATTTTAATAATATACATCATAAAAAGTGTAAACATGACAAAATTTAACTATTTTATCAGATGAATTTACAAAAATTTACTAACTATATTATTTGTATATACGAATTATGCAAAATTTTTTGATAAAAATCAATAGATAATCTCAAAATTTTTGACAAAATCCTCTGAAAGGAGGATTATCAATTACTCTTACGTTTTTCTTCCTGCTTGATATAATTACACAATTCTTCAAGATGCTTATCTTCAATATATTCAATTAATTCTTCGGTATTTTTTATTTTCCCCAAAGCGAAACCCGTTTCTGCCAACAAAACGCAGTCATTACAAAGCCTATAGCCGTTATAATCAATTGAACCTGCCGCACATTTATTTTCCCCGCAGCAGTCACAGATAAAAAATTCGTTTTCAACATCAGGATTATCCTCAATATCGTCAAGCCTCATCTGCTCAACAACCGCCTGCATTTCTTCCGCTATTATTTTTGCGTCCTTAGACATTTTTTACCGCCTTATACATATCCTCAACAGCCTGTCCCAAACCTTTGAAAATTGCTCTTGAAATAATACTGTGCCCGATGTTCAATTCATAAAGCCCCGCAATTTCGTGCATTCTGAATACATTATCATAATTCAAACCGTGGCCGGCATTGACTCTGAGCCCTATATTTTGAGCTAATTCAGCCGCCCTTTTAAGTCTTTGGAATTCTTTTTCGCCGTTTTCAATATGAAAGCTCTCAGAATAGGCTCCCGTATGAAGTTCAATGGAATCGGCTTCAACTTCTTTAGAGGCTTCTACCTGCTCAATATCAGGTGTTATAAATAAACTTACAATTATGCCTTTTTCTCTCAATGGTTTTATAAATTCTTTCACATTTTTCAGATTATTAGCAACTTCAAGCCCGCCTTCAGTCGTTATCTCCTGACGCCTTTCAGGTACTATACAAACAGAATGAGGGCGAATTTCAAGAGCAATTTTCTGAATATCATCAGCCATCGCCATTTCAAGATTCAGACGTGTTTTAATATTTTTAGAAATAAGATAAACATCTTCATCTTTTATATGCCGTCTATCCTCTCTAAGATGCGTTGTAATTGAAGTTGCGCCATATTTCTCACAAATCAAAGCGGCACTTAATACATCAGGTTCAACTCCGCCTCGGGCGTTTCTCAGTGTCGCAACGTGATCTATATTTACTCCTAAAAGCATTTTTATACTCCCTCTTTCCGTCTGTTAAATCCTCCTACGGGTGGATTTTCAAACTTCTAACTATAATATTATAATAAAAAAATAAAAAAGGAAGATGAACCTTGATAAAAATCTTAATTTTGGAAATTTTGGCAACAGCTATTATTCTAACACCTATAATCTGGCTCAACATAAAAGTCAGGGAACTTACAAAATGTGTAGATTCCCAAAACAAAGGCCTGCGGGAACTAATTTCACTTGCGCGCTCCATACTAAAACTATCCGGTGAATACATAGACATTATGCATAAAACTTTTAGAGAAAAAATGTATTCATTCGTTGTTTTAATTGGAGAAATAACATCCTACAGCCTGATGCGCAGAATGTTCGCAAAATATTATCAGAACTTTGTCATAGGTTTTAATATAGCAAAATTATTCTGGTAATCATCTTGTAAAAGAATAAAAAATATGATACTATACGGACAACAAAGAAAGGAAAATGGTTATGTCAAAAGATAGCAAATCAATGGCGTTTCCGCTGGGATTACTGGCAGGGGTCGTAGGCGGCATTGTAGCCGGCGTGCTCTTTGCTCCAAAACCGGGTAAAGAAACGCGCGAAGAACTTGTTCAGGCAGCAAGCGAATTCTATGAAAAACATTCTCCGGAAATTAACAATGCAAAAAAACAAGCTATGGATTCCGTTGAATTGTTAAAATGCAAACTTGAAAAACAAATAAAAACTTTTGCTGACACAATTAAATCAAGAAAAATGAGGAAAGCAAAAGAAAAAGAAAACAGTGAATTTAATCAATAGGTGAAAAATGGATACATCACAAATAGCATTAAACCAAAGTTTAACATTTTTGTCGTGGACAGTCGGAATAGTAGTTTTTGTTGTAGGCGTATTCCTGACAAAACTGATTATTGATTTGTCAATTTTGTCAAAAAGTTTACTTGAAACATCAAAAATACTTAATGAAGAATTAAAACCGACAATTGAAGAGCTGAAAGTAGCCCTTAAATCTGTTCTTTCCATAACTCAGACAGCAGAGGAAGGAATTAATAAAGTAAAATCAGCAATTAGTAGCATTAAAGAAACAAAAAATCGTGTTAAAAATAATATTAAGTCGGGATTTACCGGATTTTTCCAAAAGATACGCGATATCTTCGGCTAGTAAAATTATTTAGAAACACAAAGTAAAGGAGCCTTATTATGTCAACAGCAGGTAAATTTTTAGCAGGATTCTTAATTGGCGGCGCAGTAGGCGCAATCGCAGGAATTTTGCTTGCACCAAAATCAGGTGCTGAAACAAGAGAAATTCTCAAAAATTCGGCAATAGATGCCAAGAAAAAAGCTGAAGAAACAGTAAAAGAAATTCAGGCAAAAGCCGACGATGTAGTTTCCGATTTACAGAAAAAAGGAGACGAAATCAGAGAAAAACTTCAAGCTATGATGAAAAAGACTGAAGAAGAAAATGCCTAACGAAAAGCCTGTCAGGAATGACAGGCTTTTTTAATTCAAAACTTTTTCTCTGAGTTTCTTCATTCCTGCACCATAGAAATACCGTAACTGTTCCGGGAATTTTGACTCAATATCCGTTATATACATACTCAAAATTATGTACGACTTAATCAGATGAATTACATGGCTGTTTTTACTCCAGATTAATTCAGGTAAACCTGATGCCGGATTAGGTTTTAATGTGCCATATAAACCTTCATTGCTATCAGCCACTATTAAAATCGTACGCGTTGCCATTTTACTATCCAATACCGACAATGGCGACTGTGCAAAAATTTGTCCGAAAGATGCCGAAAAGTTATCATAACCCGATATTTTTATCTCAACACCTCTATTGTATGCATCAAATATATTTTGTTCATACTCTCTGTAATCACCTGAACTTATCAAAATATATAATTCTTTTTTGGCGCTCCTGAATAATTCAGTAATTTTTTCATCAACTTCTTTTTCGCCATATACAGGCACAATAGGTTCAGAAACCGTTTCTTTAATACTCGGAAGTTTTTTATCAAGGAAATCAAGAGTAGATGTAATTTTTCTTTTATATCGTTTTGTCAGCTCCTTTGGTCTTATAGGGGTGTAAGCAGCCGGTTTTTCATCAGATACAGTCACAACCTGTTTTGCCTCAAGCGATTTTAGAGCATCATAAGCTCTTGCCTGCTGGATGTTTGCCATTTTACTGATTTCATACCCCGTAAGCGGAAATTTCTTAATCAGGGCAAGGTAAACTTTCGCCTCATTACCGCTAAAACCAAGTTCCTTTAATTTTTCAATTAAGTTTTCCATAGGATTATAGTATCATTTTTAGCCTTATAAAGCAATAAGGCGAGATATTAAAAACATCCCGCCTTATTTTCGTATTATATATTTCTGTCTTATTTCCCTTGCGGAATTCTCATTCCGTAGAAAGAACGAATCACAAACAGAATTGCTATTACAAGCAGTACCCACCCGAATACCGGAGCAAGCTGCCTGAATGAATCATTAATCGCAATTTCCATTGCAAGAAGTCCGAATAACGTTGTGAACTTAATTATCGGGTTCATTGCAACAGATGAAGTATCCTTGAACGGATCACCGACAGTATCGCCGACAACAGTTGCATCGTGCAAAGGTGTACCTTTTTCTTTTAAATCAACTTCAACGATTTTCTTTGCGTTATCCCAGCATCCGCCAGCGTTTGCCATAAATACTGCCTGGAACAAACCGAATACCGCAATCGCTATCAAGTAACTTACGAAGTAAGAAACCGGTGCATTTCCGTCAGCCGGAGCTGATAAGCAAGCAAATGCCAAAGCGAATGAGAACAATGCACCAAAGATATTTATCATACCTTTTTGAGCGTATTGAGTACAAATCTTAACAACTTCTTTTGAATTTGCTACGTTTGCACTCTTTTCATCAGCTTCGCCAAGTTTGATATTCTTTTTAATGTATTCAACAGCTCTGTATGCACCTGTTGTTACAGCCTGCATTGAAGCTCCTGAGAACCAGTAAATTACTGCGCCGCCTGTTAACAAGCCAAGAATAGTATATGGATTTAACAGGTTCAAAATAGCTTCCGGTTCAACCCCTAATGTTTCTTTGATAACAAGTATCAATGAGAAAATCATAGTTGTTGCACCGACAACCGCCGTACCGATTAATACCGGCTTAGAAGTTGCTTTAAACGTATTGCCTGCGCCGTCATTTTCTTCAAGGAAGTCTTTTGCAACGTCAAAGTTTGCATCAAAATCAAATTCTTTTTTGATTTCGTCTTTAACGTTCGGAACTTCTTCAATTAATGACAATTCATAAACTGACTGAGCGTTATCGGTTACAGGTCCGTAACTATCAACAGCAATTGTAACAGGCCCCATTCCTAAGAAACCGAATGCCACCAAACCGAATGCAAATACAGACGGATAAAGCATAAATTCAGACGGAATATGGAGACTTGCGACATAAGATAATGCCATCAAAAGTACGATTACCATACCGATCCAGAAGCCTGAGAAGTTACCTGAAACAATACCTGAAAGTATTGTCAAAGAAGCTCCGCCTTCTCTTGATGCCGTAACAACTTCTTCAGTGTGTTTAGCTTTCGGTGAAGTGAATATCTTTGTGAATTCAGGAATTAATGCTGCACCTAAAGTTCCGCAAGAAATAATCGTTGCAAGAACTACCCATAAACAAGCATATGGATTTGATGCTGCACATTCACAAGAAGCTTCTGCTGCGCCGACATTATGTAACAGGTAATAACTTACACCATAAGTCATTGCAATTGACATAATTGAAGTTATCCAAACAAGGTTTGTCAAAGGCTGTTCAAAGTCAAATTTCTTTGCTTTCTTAGCATAAGCAATGGTGATAACCTTGTTTACCCAATATGAAAGGACTGACGTTACAATCATCAAAAATCTCATAACGAAAATCCAGGTTAAAAGCTGAATTTGATAATCCGGCAAAACAGCCAGCAGAATAAATGAAACAAGAGCAACACCTGTTACGCCATATGTTTCAAATCCGTCAGCCGTAGGTCCGATAGAGTCGCCTGCGTTGTCACCTGTACAGTCTGCAATAACACCCGGATTACGTGGATCGTCTTCTTTAATACCGAATTGAATTTTCATCAAGTCAGAACCGATATCGGCAATTTTTGTAAAGATACCGCCGGCAACACGAAGCGCAGAAGCGCCAAGAGATTCACCGATAGCAAAACCGATAAAGCAAGCACCTGCGATATCTCCCGGAATAAATAATAATATTGTTAACATCATTATCAATTCAACGGAAACAAGAAGAACACCGATACTCATACCTGCTTTCAATGGTATATTTAAAACATTAAGAGGTTCACCTTTGAGTGATGCAAATGCAGTTCTTGAATTTGCAAGCGTGTTCATTCTGATACCGAACCACGCAACACCGTAAGAACCCAAAATACCTATAACAGACCAGCCAAGTATTGTTAAAACTCCGCCAAGCCCCATACCTCTTAAATATCCGAAGTAAAAAGCGATACACAAACCGATTAATACTTCCAAACAAAGTAGGAATTTACCCTGCTGAATAAGGTATGTCTTACAAGTTTCAAAAATGGTATTTCCTACATCAGCCATACATCTGTGAACCGGTAATTTTTTGATTTTGAGGAATTCCCAAAAGCCAAAAACTACGCCGATAGCTGAAATAATTATACCGATTACAAGATAATTAAAACTTTCAGGAGAAGTACTGAAACTTGGGACAACCAAATCTGCTTCACCTGCGAAAGCCGTTCCTCCGATAAACAAGGCGGAAAGTAAAATCGCCAGCGGAGAAAATAATTTTTTTAGCATATTCAAAACCCTTTCTTCAATTTACTAATTTCCAAATATGTTACGGCTCTTATTCTACCTTGAACATGCTCCAAACACAACAATGTGAAGAAAATTAAAGAAAAGACTATTTATATCGTTCGTTAACAAAATCAACGCCAAGACTTTTTATTCTGATTTCTCTTATTTGCTTATCGTATTTTTCCGTAGGTAAACCAATTTTTTTACACAACGACGCTATGGCCTGCAACTGCTTAATTTTTGTACCTATAAAATCCAGGCTGTTTTCTATATTTTTATTCTGGGCCAAAGCAGATGACACATATTCATCATGCACTTCTTCCAGTATTTTTATCTGCTGTTTTACCAGGTGTTCAATGGGCTGATTCAGTCTTTCGGCTTTTTCCACCTGCTGCTGCAGTTTAGTGTATGTTTTTTGTAAGATTTCTAATTTCATATTAACATCTCCTATAATATCTCAAAAGCATTTACACTTTCAACATAATTTAACCAGTCCGCAATCGGTATTTCCCTCGTATTGTTGTTATGATGCGGATTTGATATCGTTATTGTTCCTTTTGCTTCATCAAGACCAACTACACGACAGGCATGACCCTCAACTATATCAAGCCCAAGCACTGATTCAAAACCATGTTTTGTTGCAAAATACACCATTGTATTAGGATCACTGTTCAGATACTGCCTAACATGCCATATAGTTTCAGAATCATTTCCTCTAGTGTTATACCAGCCATGATAAACTACATTTTCCCTGCCGAGAATGTTATTAACTGCCTCGGATTGCCATCCGCCCGCCAGCCTGTGCATTTGATTATTCATAAAGAAGATACTCTGAATATCACTGTCACTGATATTAGCACTGCTATATCCATCATTTCTGTGAATTGAATATGCCTGTTCTAGCATCTGAATTCCTTTTGATGCAAACACATGGTCATACTGCGAACCAATTTTTAATCGTCTTTGGTTATTGTTGTTCCTGCCGATATACAAAGAATGGGCAGATAATTCATTCAATTCTCCATCTCTGAATCTTATAACCTCATTATCAGCAGTATTTGGGAATTTTACTACAATGTCACGACCATCGTTTGTCTCAGAAAACATTGAATACACACGGGCTCGGCCTTTTGGTGTATCCATTATACCTGCCATTGATGAAACCAGCCAGCAGTCACCAAGTGAGCCCTGATAAAGTTTATGCCTTAGTTCAATAGGGAATAACTGCTCAAATTTTGCTTTTGATAAATTCAGTCTTACCAGTCCGTCACCATCATTAACATATAATATTCCATTTATATTGGCAACTTCACCAGGCGGAATTCTGTCCCGTAATCTGGAATCTGTTTTAAATAAATGCTGTACTTCGCGCGGACTCATTTGTTGGCCATTTTCACCATTCCTGCCTATAATAAAATCAGGGATTATGTGGGATAAATCTCTGTTATCACTCAAAGAGTGAGTTTCGGGCTCGAATAACAAATGTTCATCAAAAGCTTTTATATCATCTCTGGTAACTCTGATATTTGCGGCCAGGTTATTTTTAATGTAGCCTTTGGCTTCAGGAGAATTCATTATTCTCAGAATATCATCCGTACCGTATTCATATCTGCCGTTAGAACCGACTGATTTCATCAGGTGTGTTAATATCTGAGCATCTTCTTCACTTCGGACCAGGTTATTTAATTTGTTTAATGTGTACTCACCAAATCTTGGCACCTCGGAATCGTTATATTTCGCAAATTCCTGAATATCAATGTAGCAATTACCGCTTCTTTTGCGTTCAAACAAATACTGTATCGCCCGCGCATTGTTTCTGTACTGCCGTGATGAATGAACTTGATTTACTCTGCTGTCAAAAACATTTTTTCTTACCTCATGAGGCTGTCCGGCATTATCATACAGATAATATTTTAGGCCATCACCTGTTTCATGGGCATATCCAAAAACTTCACCTTGGCCATCATAGCGCAGGTGATATGCCCCGTCATTCGCATTATCAACATACAATATTTCGCCATCAGCTCGATTCGAAACATTTCGACGATTATGATTATTAAATTCATAATTTACAATGTTATTTCTGGATCTGATAAATTGGTTCATGTCATTTGTTCTGGCTCTTACATTATTAACATTATTAGTATTGAGGGTACTTAAAGCCGCATTTACTTTATTATCTAGATATCCTCTAAATCCGCCGCGCAAACCACCTTTAGCACTTCGCGCTTTTACGCCTAATATACCGACAAGCACTTGCTGCAACTGAGCAAGACCTTCTCCTCTAAGGTCTAATTCACCGGTTATTACATATGTAGAAAGTAAACTCAGGCCTGCATCAACACCTACTTCAGCAATCCACGCCAAAAATCTCGGACAATTATTCAGTATCAGAGTTTTAAAAGTGGCACCTGAAACTTTGCCGATACCACGCCCTAAAAATGTCAGCGCTATACTGGTTGACAATTCCGTAAGTATCATTTGTTTATCTTCATCCGTTAAGCCACCACTTTTTGTTGCTGCCTCAATTGTAGAAATAGTAGCACCACTGAGTGCCGATATAGCTGTTCCGCCCCATACCAATGCTGCTGATACACCCTGTCCTCCTGGTATGCACATACCAGCTACAACTACAACAGTGCCAACAGTATTTGCTACTGTTTTAACTGTCTGTACCCCTTTTGCCTGACTTTCGGCGAACGCATCCGCAGCTCTTTGAGCACTCTTTTCGCCATATGCTCTTGAATAAGCACTGCGCAACTCCTCCGCATGTTCGTCAAAAGATTTACCATTCAGCAGGATTTGATAATTATCATTTAAATGACTTTGCAGCCTTTGGGCTAATTCAACAAGATCGTCAGCACCAAAATAACGGGGATCCAGTATGAAAAAGTCACGGCCATTATCGCCTGTAGTCAGGACATTATAGAATTTATCTGTCCCCATTAATTCGTTTATTTTAGCCTGAATCTTTTGTGCATCATTTCCATATATTGAACAGAATACAAAGCCTAAAGTTTGACGCAGATAATCTATATCACCCACATAAGCGCCGCCCTCGGCAACTCTCCCCAATGGCACGCGCAGCTTTTCATCAACTTCGTTTAGCTGATTATTGTACGCTAATATAACCTGCATTTCCGCATATTTAGTCTGATAATCAGCCATCGCTGCAGCATCATAAACAGTACCTCTTTCTAGAAAGAAAGTCTCTTCAAAAGATATTCTTTCATCTGCCAAACTTGTAGCCTCAAGAGCCCCTATCGTACCCGGAGCGAATTCATCTCTAAATTCTACAAATCCTCCCGGCGTTTCAGTTTCATTGTAATGATCTACTTGGCCTAAGACCCTAAAGCGCTCGATTTTTTCAACTCCCGGCTGGAGCAATGTTTCCAGAATCTGCGTCGCCTGTTCGTCGTATTCGTCTTCCGAAAGACCGGATACCCTATCAGTAAGATTAATAAGTTGTTCGGGAGTCAAGTGCCTTAAAGCATCACGCAACATATCTATTTCAAGTTCTTCTTCCGACAATTCCTGCCCTGATCTGTCTTTTCCCCATGCAAACGGATAGAATACTAACCCACCAAGACTGCAAAGAGCATTTTTTATTATCGGACAGAGAGCTGAGGATTCCTTTAATTTTGGCAACATGCTTATTAAAAGATCAATTTTTCCTTCAAGATAGTCCTTTTTGCTTAAACCTTCATCAGACAGCGCCCGTACAAGAGACCTATTAGAATATTCTTCACGCATGATATAACGATCGACTCTTGATGCAGCATACTCTGAATCCCATATTTCCTTACAAAAATTAACAAAATCGCTTATTGCGCCCTGGCTTTCCACCTGTACATCAAATAAGTCCCGGGCTTTTTCCACATCTTCAGAAAGAGAAATTACCGACAAATCTTGCAATTCATCAAGTGATATTTCCTGTAACAAATCAGCCGGTGGTATGTTTGAATAACTTTCCGGATCTTTTCTAAACATGTTAGCAACGAACTGATAAACATCACCTACCCCAATCCACTCATTCGTCGAAGCATTTTCATTTATTTTAGAATCAAGTAAAAATTCATATACTTCATTACTGTCAAAAGTGGTATCTCCGTTTCTGCTGGCATATTCCTGCATAGTATTCCATATGTTTAGTATTTCATTTTCCCCGTTTAAATTTTGCATTTCAAGATTTCCATTGCCATCTTTGTCGAAAATACTAAAGATTCTGCATAACTTTGAATTATAGACAAAGTCATCTATCATTGCTCGTGCAGGTGGATTATCAAGCAAAAACTTTATTTTATTTATGATTATATGATCGTCGCCAGGCATATTTTCCCCTCTATCCTGTATATCGGCATAAACTTATAAAATCTTTAATAAAAATGAAAAATATTTATATATTTGTTTACAAAACTTAAATCTAAAATTTGCGTACATAATTTAGTGGATATTAAAAATTTTTCATCCTTTCGGAGGAATGTGTTAAGAAATATTAAATATATAATGAAGAAGTCATCGCAAAAAAGGTCGAATTTAACGGAGCAAATAATGTCAGAACAAATTTTGGTTGATAGCATTAATACGGATGAAAGATGCCGTTTAGCCCAGGATGCACTAGAAAAAGCCAGAAATTACCACGAAAAATTTTTATTGGGACAACATAATAACGACTTGGAAGAAGCAATATCCAACTATATTTCAGCGGTAAAATACAACCCCAACATCCCTGAAACTTATTACAGGCTCGCAAGTCTTATGTGGGAACAGGGACAAATATGTATAGAAACGGCTATTGAACAGTGCAAAATGGCAGTAACACTTGCTCCTGACGATATGAATGCACACCTCTACACTGGATACTTCATGCAAATGGCACATGATTTTGAAGGTGCAAAGCACGAATTTAAAGAAGCTATCCGTTCATCCAGAATGGCATCCGCACGTCCTCGCCTTGTTTTATCACAATCAATTTTGGAAAAAATCACCGAATCTAACGCAAACTTCGGTGATTATTTGACTTTTGCATATTATTTTCTGTCAGGAAGCCTCATGCTGGCATGGGATAAAGCATCACTAAACATGTTCTTCAAAACCCTAAAAGATGACTGCTCCGTCTGGAGTTATGACATGCTCGGAAGATTTTGCGAAAAGTTTAAACTCTACCCGACAGCAAAAAATTTATACAAAAATGGTGTCAAAAACACAAAACACGATGAGCTCTTTTATGAAAAAATCGGCGATTTAGCAATTAAAAACAAAGATACAGATACTGCAGTTGAGTGTTACAGAACCGTATTGAACGCAAATCCATATGCGCACTCTGTTTTGACAAAACTGGCAACGATTATACAAACTTATTATCCTGATAATGTTAATGAAGCCATTGATTATTACGAAAGGCTTTTAGCAATAGATGAAGAAAATAAAGGTCAGATATATTACGAATTAGGACATTTATATCTTAAAAAAGAAGATAAACTGAATTCTGTCAGCGCGTTTAAACTTGCCTGCGAACAGGATTCCGAAAACCCGTTTTACAATAATTCTCTGGCATACGCATACTCTAAAGCAGAACTTTATGATGATGCGATAGAACACTATCAAAAAGCTATTGCCTTAAATCCTGACAATGAATGGACAGCAATAATTTGTCAGGCTCTGGGAACTTTATACGCAGAAATTAAGGAAAATTACGTTGCGGCAATTTCGACGTATCAGGCAGGAATAATTTTAGACCCGAATAACTATGACCTTTTAATTTCTCTTGGAGATTTATACATGTCCCAATCGGATTTAGACAGTGCTATTAAATCCTATTGCGATGCAATTCTTTTAAACAAAGATGATTACAGATGCTATTTTAAAGCCGGAATGGCACTCTGGGAAAAAGAGTATGTAGAGGAAGCTCTTGTTGCTTTTCACAAGGCCGCAGAATTAAACCCTGACAATTACTATACTTTCAATAATTTGGGAACAGTATATCTTGATGGGCTGAATGACGCCGAAGAAGCACTGGATTATTTTGAAGAAGCAATCGCATTGAACGAAAACTACACTATGGCATATTATAATGCGGCAAGAGCAAGCGAAATTATGGGCTTTACCAATGATGCCGCAAATTATTACCAAAAAGCAATTGATTTGAATGAAGTATCTCAGGAGCTCAATGAAAAAGATTTACGTGCCAGATTAAGAAAGCTTTTTGAAGTTTAACATTTTGTAATAATCGGCTCCAAAAACACAATTATTCCCCGAATAGATACTTTATATATATACAGGGGATAATCATGTTTTTACCGGAATGGCAAAGTTATAGAGAATATAGCAATTTTCCTGTATATTCATACGCAGGGCTGACTTCATATGGAAAAAATTATTACCGCACAAATTATTCGCTATTCAGTGATTCCAACTATCCATTCAATTATTCTAAAAATACTTACGGTTATTTCTCTCAAAGAAACAATACTACTCCGCAATACAGATTTTACACTGCAAGCAACGACAGTAGCAGTTACTTCAAAAAATATTCATTCAATTATGATTTAGGATATAGAAATACCGATAACTACAGATATTCTCTGTCAAAAGGGTATGAACGTATTTCTATAAACAGCTACAATTTAGGTAATCAAAGAGCTTCGGGCTTTTCACCTGTTACGCCATCCCCAATAAGTAATTCAGGTGCAAATGCTTCCCGAAGTGCTGCTCCATCCGGCTCAAGCAGGGTATATTACGGTCCATCCGACCTTCCAAGTGATGTCACAATAGATCTGGATTGGTGGAGAGCTCAAGGGTACGATGAAGAAAAAGGCAACGAACTCTCACTCAACGCATTCAACAAGCCTCATCAGGGAAAATCCGGTGAATGTGTAGGGTACACAAGAAAGACAATCAACGAAGTTTATGGCACAACATTTACAAATGCAGGAGCAGCAGAAAGATTCGGTTATAAAATATTATCCTCTCCCGAATTAGAAGCTGCAGGCGGGCATTTTAGATGTTTCAAAATCAACGGAATAAAACCGTCACAAGTACCTGACGGAGCCGTACTTATCTGGCCTCATACGGCATATGCAGATAAGCCTGGTTCAAAAGCTTCATTGTACGGACATGGAGGAATTGCTCATGGCGGTAAAGTATATTCAAACTGTGTATGCCAAAATTTGTCAAAATGCTGCGAAATTTGGATACCGGTTAAAGCATAGTTCTATTCCTATTGAAAACTTATTTCTATAGTGTTATATTGTCATTATAAATTAACACTAGGAGAAATATAATGAATCTTGAAGAGAAAACGTTTAATAAAGAAGTGATGTCACTTGACACATATATAATGTTCAAACTTAAAGAAATCACGACAAAACTTACACCGGAATTAACTTCAAGAGGCAGAAAACCGATATCGCTTTCTATGGGAGCGCCAAGTGCAAATCCGCCAAAATATGTCATAGACAAATTAAAAGAATATCTGGACAAAGACGGAATTCATTCATATTCTGTTCCGAAAGGTGAAAAGCCATTCAGAGATGCGATTTCTGTTTGGATGAAACGCAGATTTGGTGTCGCAATGGATCCTGATAAAGAAATATTTTCACTCATCGGTTCAAAAGAGGGTATCGCAAACCTTGTAAGATTTGTAACAACACCTAAGGAAAATGAATTTGAAAAAGACATCATTTTGGTACCGGATCCTTGTTACGCATCGTATTGGCAATTTATAAAATGTTCGGGAGCAAAAGGTTACCCGATACCGTTAACAAAAGAGAATAACTACATGCCGGATATTGAAGATGTTGTAAAAAATCTTGAAAAAGACGGTTACAACAAAAACAATATCAAAATGGTAATCGTAAATTACCCTAACAACCCGCTTGGTGTCGGCGCTACAAGAGAATATCTGCAATCTGTAGTAGATTTTTGCAGATGTGAAAATATTCTTTTGGCATCAGACCTTGCGTATTCGGAATTATATTTTGATGAGAAAGAAAAGCCGTTCAGTATTTTTGAACTTAACGGAGCAAAAGATATTGCCGTTGAATTTTTCTCATTTTCAAAACCTTATGCTCTTACCGGCTGGCGTTTGGGCTGGATATGCGGGAACTCAGATATTGTCCAACGTTTTGGAAAAGGAAAATCTACAATTGATAACGGGATTTTCAAGGCTATGCAATATGCCTGTGCGGATTTGATAAATTCAAAAGAAGGCGATAATTACATAGTTTGGGGGAATGAAAACTACAAAAAGAAACAGGCAATTATAGTAAAAGGGTTAAAAGAACTAGGTTGGAATGTTGATAATGTACCTCATACAACATTTTATCTGTGGCTGCCTATCCCAAGAAAATACGATAATGCCTTTAATTTCTGCGAAGATTTACTGAAAAAATCAGGCATAGTTGCCGTTCCGGGTAACGCATTCGGCGACCTTGGCGAAGGATATTTCAGACTTTCATTTGTCTGCAGTGACGAAGAATTGCAGGAAGTCGTTGACCGAATGAAAGCCGACGGTTTTTATTACTAATTTATTTCAGAACTTCTTCAATAAGTTCCAAAACTTTTTCCGGCTTAATTGACTCCATGCATGGGGTATAAGTTTCGTTGTCTTTTAAAAATTTGCACTTCTTCTTCCAGCAAAAACGGCACTGATTTTCATCCGGATAAACAGAAAATCCTTTTTCCCCGTAAGGGCTCACATTTTTAACGTCTGTAGAACCGTATATTCCTATAGTATTTACCCCAAAAGCCGATGCCAGATGCAAGGGACCAGTATCTCCCGAAACAAATAAATCAGCCAGTTTATACAGACATTTTAACTCATTAAGGCTCAATTTTCCGGAATACATAACAGAATTTTTAATATTTGACACAATATAATGATGAAATTCAGCCTCATCTTTCGTTCCTGTTACAAAAACCGTACCTCCGTACAATTTAACCAATTCATTTCCAAGCTCAACCCAATAATCCTTATTCCAAATCCGTCCCTGCCGATTTTTATCCGTGCTTCCGCCCGGAGAAAAAATAAAATACGGCCGCGGATAGCAGGACAAATTGTTTTTAACATTAATCAAAATGTTTTCGTCTATGCCAAGAATAAGGTTTTTCGGCAATATCAGACCTTTTATAATATTACTTGCAGTTTTATAAAAATCCTGAACAACATGCAGGTTTCTGTCTTTTTTATGAGCAATAATCCTTTTAGGATTAGCAATAACCGCTATCATATTATTTCTGAAAACATTTGTAAGATTAAATATTATATCAAATTTTTCTTTTCTTAAAGTCAAAGCAAATTTGATATTATAAAGCAATTTTTTGCGCTGTTTCTGGTCGTAAGGAATAATTTTATCAATAAATTCACAATTCTCAATAATTTCAGAATATCTTTCCTCAACACAATAAAAAATTTCGCAATCCGGATATGCTTTTTTGAGCGCCTGCGCAATAACCGTAGTATGCACGATATCGCCCAATGCACCAAATCTGAGTATCAGAATTTTTTTATTTTTTACTTCCATTAATATGGATTTTACCATGAAATTCTTAAAAAAGATTTACCAACACTGGATAATATTTACACTATATTGTATAATTAGAAACGATAGGATAAGAGATGTCATTTTTTCAAAGATTTAAAGAACTAACAAATAAAATCTCCGAAGTAGAAAGCTCTGTTTATTACCGTAAACAAGATTATATTGAAGTGTACGAAAAAAATATGGCTTTGGAAAAAGAACTTGCAACCCAGACCAAGGAACTTTCCATAGTTAATAAAAAGATGATTTCGCTTCAGCATATTATTGATATGATGACGTCAGCCCGACCGCTTGAAAATGTGCTTGATAACATCGTAAATATCATATCAAACGAATTCGGATATGTTCACTGCGCGGTTTTACAAAAAATGACAGATGACAGAGGCGATTATATCAAAATTCTTTCATATTCAAACGATAATGCAATGGAGCACATGCAAAACATTTTGGGCGACAGTTTAACTTCGTTCAGATTAAATCTTTCCGCATTGGGCATTTATGCAAAAGTTTTGAGAACAAAAGAAATATTACAAACTGAACATATCGGCCAATTAATACAGGAAATTTTACCTACGGTATCAGATGCAAAACTAAGCCTTATATTGGATAAGCCTTTTCTGAAATCTGTTATAATTATACCTTTAACCTGTATGAATCAGGATTTCGGATGGTTTGTCGTCTGTTCATCAAGAGATGATTTGGCAGCATCCGAAACAGATTTTTTAAATCTTTTTGCAAAACAGGTTGAAATGGCAATAACAATTGCGCATTTATTCTCAACAGTAAGAGAACAAGCCGTAACTGATGGGCTTACGGGGCTTTATAACAGACGTTATTTTGAAGAAAATCTGCAAAAGGAAATTACCCGTGCAAACCGTCAAAATCAACCGTTCTCATTAATCGGCCTTGATTTGGATTTTTTAAAACAAATTAACGATAAATACGGACACGCATTCGGCGATATTGCCATAAAAACCCTTGCCGATGTAATCAAAAAGAATGCACGATCTATTGATATCGCGGCACGAATGGGCGGGGAAGAATTTAACATAATACTTCCGGGCGTTGATTCAAAAGGCGCAATGATAGCTGCAGAGAGAATCAGAAAAGCATTGGAAAGTGTGCCTATTGACACAATAGGCCACATAACCGCAAGTATAGGTGTTGCAACATATCTTGAACACACAAACGGAATGGAAGAATTGATTGAACTTACAGACCAAGCTATGTACACTTCAAAACGCAACGGCCGTAACAGAGTTTCACTTGCAACACATACTTCCGAAACCAGCTGGCAAGATATTGCTATCAACACGTTTATTGATATACTTTCAAAACACAATATTCCGGTTGAAGAATCTCTTGCCGATGACTTATCATTAAGACTTAAAAAAGCACACGAGAACACAAAACAAATTCAGTCCAAGGAAACGCTTTATTCCGTTGCCGACATCCTCACAAAGGTTTATAATCCGCTTCACGAAAACGGTATAATGAAAAAGAAAATGAATATATCAATACTTTTGGCCAAAAGGTTTGATTTATCAAAAGAAGATGTTGATAATTTGAAAATCGCCGTTCTTCTGTACGACATAGGCAATATGTTTGTTCCGCAGGAAATTCTTCAAAAGACAGAGCCTCTGACAGAAAGCGAAAAAGAGAAAATTCATTCTCATCCGTTAATTGCCGCACGTGAAATATTGAAACCTATATCAGACATTCAAGACATCATTCCTATCATCGAAAAGCACCATGAGAACTGGGACGGAACAGGCTATCCAAATAAACTTTCCGGAAATGATATACCTATAAGCTCTCAGATAATTCTGATTATTGATGCATATTTCGCTTTAACGGAAGCACGGCCTTACAGAGCAAAATTATCCGAAACCGAAGCTCTTGAAGTCATAAAACAGGATTCCGGCAAAAAATGGAACAAAGAACTTGTTAATGAATTTGTTGCAATTATTTCTAACGAATTAAAATAATGGAAAAAGAATTTATAAAACTGATAAAATCTACACTAAATTCCGAATATATAGGGGATGACTGCGCATACTTAAGAGATTTGGGGATAGTTATTTCACAAGACAGCCTGGTTGAAGATGTCCATTTTTTGCGTGATAAAATTACCCCTTACAGTCTGGGGCGAAAAACCGCAGCCGTTAATATATCGGACATATGCGCTTCTGGCGCAGAACCTGCATATATGACAGTAAGCCTTTCACTACCGGCTCATACAGAAAAATCCTTTATAAAAGAATTTTATAAAGGGCTAAACTCAGTATATAAGTCGTTAAAAATAGTCGGCGGTGACTTAACAAAAGCCGATAAAATATACATAAGCGCCTCTATCATTGGTAAAACAAAAGGAAGAAACATAAGTTCAAGAAAAAATGCAAATATCGGGCAGAAGGTTGTAATTTCAGGCTATCACGGCTCAAGTGCAACAGGATTAATGCTTTTAAAAAGCGGAAAAACAAGCCCTGAAAACCTTATAAAAGCTCATCTTGAACCTGAACCGCAAACTGAATTTTCAATAAAGATTGCCTCATCACAAAAATCTCCCTACGCAATGATTGATACATCTGACGGTTTAATGGACGGATTAAGCCAAATAGCCGAACAGAGCGGAGTTTTATTGGATATTAATTTCAGTAAAATCCCTATTGAAAAAGAAGTTAAAGAGTTTGAAAACTGGGAAGAACGTGTTCTTTTCGGCGGGGAAGATTATGGTCTTATAGCAACAGTTGATAAACCGACAAAAGATATGACGGTAATCGGTGAAGTAAAAAAGGGCTCAGGAGTCTTTATAAAAAACCGACTATTTTCAGCAAAAGATGTTGAAAATATGAGTTATAAGCACTTTACATAAAATCAATTTCGTAACGATTTAAAGATTTTTCAGCGGCACTTTTCATTGAACTAAATTCAGGCACCTTGCCAAACCATATTATTTGCGCTTCAACAGCTTGATAAACAAGCATATCCAAACCGCTTATCACATTTAAACCCAATTTTTGTGCGGTTTTCAGTAAAAGTGTTTCGGTCGGATTATAAACCAAATCATAGACCAGAGAATCCTTTTTCATTGTAGCCAAAACATCACTACTTATCGGCATACTGTCTGCGCTATGCCCCTTCATCCCGACGGGAGTGGCATTTACGAGCATATCCGTATCTGATAAATCGCTCAATGTTTCAATCTGATTAAGTACAAACTCTGTATTGGGAGATAAATTACGGAAATAATTAACAAATTCAAGCGCATTCGGGATATTTCTGGTATAAAAATCTATTTTTTTGACACCCGCTTTAATACATCCTATCGTAACCGCTCTTGCGGCACCGCCCGTACCGATAATTGTGGCATTAGCATCATAAAGAAGAGAAGAATCAGGTATTGCCCGCAAAAAGCCTTCAATATCCGTATTATAGCCTGAAAATCCGCCTCCGTAATTGAGTTTAATGGTATTAACCGCTCCTGCCATATCTGCATTTTTATCAAATTCATCCGTAAACATTGCTATTTTAACTTTATACGGAATTGTTACATTAAAGCCCGAATAAGTATTTGACTTTAAATACTTAACCGCTTCAATAAAATTCTCCTCCACCACTTCTAATAATTCGTAAGAAGCATCAACTCCAAGTGACTTGAACCCTGCTTCATGGATTTCTTTCGAAACAGAATGACCAAGCGGATAACCAATTAGCGCAAATTTAAGCATTTCTCCTCAACTTTCTGACTTTAATTATAAATAAAAATCCGAATTTTGGCAAAATTTAAAAAATGTAACACTACAACAGCAATTTTGGCAAATTTTTTTTTGTCTGAATTTTAAAACTATCAAAGAAACTAATAATCAGTTAGGAGAAGAAATGAACGTAAGTCCGATTCAAAGCCAAAATCAAAATCCGAATTTTGGTCAAATGAAGATTTTATTGCCAGCTGAAAAGCTTGAAAAGCTTTCTACTCAAAGGCTTGAAACCATTGATAAAATAAAAAAAGAATTAGCTCCTATTACGGATTTTCATTTTATCATTGATGCAAAAGGCCAGCCGGTATTATCAATGCCAAACGGGAAATTATACAGATTTAAATTATTTGAATTTGATCCCGGCAAACATTTTACTGAATGTGAACAAAACGGCGGATTCATCGTGGACAAAGATTTTATATGCTTAAGAAAAAGCTTTGAAGAACTTATGGAGCCGATATGCCTTGATGAAAAGAAAGTTGCAAAAGAATGGAACAAAATATTTGATTTATTTAAAACAGGCAGCGAAGAATCCTATTTTGACTTTTTAAAAACAACTGTTTGTGAGGCATATTCCGAATTTGTAAAACTTCTTGACCGCAATTACAAAAAAGCAAATTCATATCAAGAACTAACTAAGCGCAGAAAACTGTTACGCAGTGTACGTGATGTGTTAGAAACACCACCCCAAGCCGATCCTAACGGACCTGGTGTAGCCAGGACTGAAAAAGAATGGGCAGAATTTTTTATAAAAATGGATAAGGAATTGGGTCACAACTAATATGAAAGCACCACAATATGCTACATTTAAATATATTACCCCGGGCTTGATAAAAAGTTCGCGTCCGAATTTCAGGCAAATTTACAGCCTGAAAAAAGAGTGGGACGTAACTTTGATTTATGATTTTCGCCATCGCGTTGGTGATGATTTGCACCACAAAGCACTTGAAAGAGTTTTAAGTAAAGTATTTGGAATAGAATATCACAGAATGCCATTTTCTTTTAAACATGATGAATTTCCTAAATTAGAAGATTTTGAAAAGGTATCAAAAGCCATTGAAGAAAATCGCAGAAAAGGAAACAATACCCTTGTTCATTGTCGTTCAGGGAGACACCGCTCAGGGCAATATGCCGCATTTTACGAACTCACACACGGTCAAACTCTTGAAGAAGTCAGCAAACAAAAAGATTTTTTAATTAAAGCGTATGAAATTATAAATAAATATTTTAATTTTAACAATCATGAATACTGGAAAAGAGAATATCTGAGTGAAGTTGTAGAAAATCCTAAAGTTCTGCGCCATAACATAGATAACAATAACAGGCTTGATGATGTTGCAAGGGCTACAGAAAAATTCATAGAACTTATTTACAGTAAATTACAAAGTTAAGCCTGCTGATCTTCAGCTTCCTCCTTAGGAATTAATTGCTGTTTATGAATACACGAACGATTTGAGCAGGAAATCACTGTTCCTTTTTGAGTTTCGCGTTTAACGAGCAGTGCACCGCATTCAGGACAGACATCCCCGGTCGGTTCGTTCCAGAGTACAAAATCGCAATCGGGATACTTGCTGCAGCCAAAGAAAATTAAACCTTTTTTGGATCTTTTTTCTTCAATAACACCCTCTCCGCATTTAGGACATTTAACACCGGTTGAGCGGTGATAAGGTTTTCTGTCCTTGCATTCAGTACATTCGGTATATTTGCCGTAAGGCCCGGATTTCAATACTAATGAGCCGCCGCATTTCGTACATTTTTCTTCCAATTCCTGAGGTTTATTAGAAGGCTGAGTCTCACCGGTTTGTTCCATTTCGGCCAAAACATTCATAGATAAAATCGTCTTACATTCCGGATACCCCGTGCAGCCTAAGAACTGCTGACCTGTTTTACTTGTTCTCAGAGCCATAGGGCGGCCGCAATTCGGACATACAACCTTTGTTTCAATTGTTATACGCCCTGTATCTTTTACCGCTTCAAGAACAGTCGGCATAAATCTGTCATAAAACTCCTGCAAAACTTTATTCCATATAAGTTTTTTCTCAGCTATATTATCAAGTTTCGTTTCCATGCCGGCAGTAAATTTATAATCCATAATTTCAGGAAACTGTGCAACAAGCTGTTTTGAAACAGTTCTGCCTAAAAGTGTCGGGAAAAGCGCCTTATCTTTCTTATCAACATACCCTCTTGTTTGAATTTTGGTAATAATAGACGCATAAGTTGAAGGTCTGCCTATACCATACTCTTCAAGCGCCTTAACTAACGTAGCTTCTGAATATCTTGGAGGCGGTTGAGTGAAATGCTGTTTAGGATCAAGCTTTTTAAGTTCACATTTGTCACCTTTATTCAAATCAGGCATTTTGTTTGCCATATCGGCATCATCTTCTTCTGAATCGTTATAAAGTTTCAGAAAACCATCAAAAGTTATTTTACTTGTACCTGTTCTGAATGTATAATCGCCGGCAGATATTTCAACTGTCTTATTTGCCACAATAGCATTAGCCATCTGGCTGGACATAAACTTGTTCCATATAAGCTTATAAAGTTTGTATTGTTCAGCAGATAAATACTGTTTAATACTTTCAGGTGTCCGCTCTGGGTAAGACGGTCTTATGGCTTCGTGTGCATCCTGAACATTTTGCTTGCCTTTGACATAAACATTCGGAGTTTCAGGATAATATTTTTCACCATAATTCTTCAATATAAAATCTTTTGCGGCATTTTGAGCATCATCCGAAATTCTTACACTATCGGTTCTCATATAAGTAATAAGACCAACCGCACCGTTTTCAAGTTCAATACCTTCATACAATTTTTGAGCAATCTGCATTGTACGCTCAACCCCGTAACCCAGTTTCGAGCTTGCTTCTCTCTGAAGAGTTGAAGTTATAAAAGGCGCAGTCGGTTTTCGTTTCGTTTCTTTATTGGTAACTTTTGTTACTTCATAATTTAGTGACGGATTTTGCAGATATTGAACAATTTTATCTGCTTCTGCCTGATTTTTAATTTCAATTTTTTTGTCTTTACATTTAGTAAGTTCTGCGCTGAATTGCTGCCCTGACGGATTTGTCATATCAGCAGAAATTGACCAGTATTCAACAGGAACGAATGCCTCAATTTCTTCTTCACGTTCACAAATCATACGGAGTGCAACAGACTGAACACGACCGGCCGAAAGGTGTCTGTTACCCAGTTTTTGCCATAGAATAGGACTCAATTTATAACCTACAAGTTTATCTAAGATTTGGCGTGTCTGCTGAGCCTGAACCATATCCATATCTATTGTTCTGGAATTTTCAACCGCATATTTTACCGCCTTTGGAGTAATTTCGTTAAATTCAATACGGAAAATTTTGTTTTCTGGAATGTCTAATAATTGACGAACATGCCACGCTATCGCTTCTCCCTCACGGTCAGGGTCGGATGCAAGATAAACTTTATCCGCTTTTTTTGCCAAATCATTCAGTTTTTTAACGACAGCACGCTTTTCGGGAATTATTTCAAATGTCGGTTTAAACCCGTTATTAACATCAAAACCAAGAGTATTTGTCGGTAAATTTCGGACATGCCCGTAACTTGCCTCTATCTGAAAACTGTCACCCAAAATCTTTTTTATGGTCTTGGATTTTGCAGGAGACTCAACTATTAATAATGCTTTGCCCTTTTTTGCACTCTCTTTTGTTTCAGCCAATTTGTACCTTCTTACTAAACTTCTTTCCTATAACTATCCCCGCCGACCTTTTTGATTATCCCTTTAAGTTCAAGCATTGTCAAGTCAGTTAAAAGCGCATCCGTATCTATCCCTGTTTCTGCCTGAATTTCATCAAAAGTCTTTTCTTCAATTGCCAAAGCCTCAAAAATTTTAGTTTCAGTATCAGATAATTCAGGTGCAGATGCAAGTTTTAATCCTAACTGGCCTTCAATCTGCCAGCCTAAAGCGGATAAAATATCTTCCGTCTCAGTTACAATTACAGCTCCGTTTTTAATCAGTTTATAAATACCCTCCGTATTCGGATTTGTAATAAGTCCCGGGATACACATCAATTCTCTTCCCTGTTCAAGCGTCAAATTAGCCGTGATTAATGCACCGCTTTTTATAGAAGCTTCCGCTACAAGAGTTCCATAAGATAATCCCGATACAATTCTGTTTCTCTGCGGGAAACGATATTTCAGGGGTTCAAATGTCGGATAATATTCGGTAAAAATAACACCGTTTTCTTTTTCTATCTGCTCATAAAGATGTTTATTTGAAGCGGGATACGTATAATCAAACCCGCTTGCAATAACGCCTACAGTCGTTAAACCGTTTTCTATTGCATGTTGATGGGCAGCAGAATCTATTCCCGATGCTAAACCGGATACTATTGTAACATCTGTATTTGCAAGACCTGAAATAACTTTTTTCAGTGCATCTTTTGAATAAGTTGAAGCCTTTCTCGAGCCTACTACAGCAAGAGTTCTGTTAAAATTAACCCTATCTAAATTCCCTTTAAAATACAAAACAGCAGGAGGATTATAGATTTCTTTCAGCAGTTTCGGATATCTTTCATCATCATAGGTTAAAAAATCAATACCACGCTTTTGGACAAGATCAAACTTCTCTTCTGCGTTGAGATTTTTTCGGGCTTTAATAAAGTTTTCAGCCCGTTTTATACTTAAACCGTCAATATTTTTAAATTCAGCCTCATCCGCGTTAAACGCAAGTTCAATATCCCCAAAATAATTATAAAGCCTAAGTACAAATTCACTGTCAATATTTTCAATTGAAGAAAAAGCAATCCAATATTTACTTTTGGACATTTGCACCTTTAATCCTCTCTATAAGCAGACTGATTTGATCTTTTTCATCCTGCGGAATATCCATTGAAATATAATCCTCAAAATATTCAACGGCATCATCTTTATCCCCTCGTGCCAAAAATAAAATAGCGACTTTTTTATATGCCGGAATGAAATCCGATTTTATGGCAATTGCCTTTAAGTAATTTGAAATAGCTTTATCTACTTCGTTGTTCGCCTCATAAGCCTCTGCCAGATAATAATGCAGCCACTCATTTTCCTTATAACGCAATACATTTTCATAGTTTTCAATGGCAACATCATAATTTCCCAGTTCAAAATTTACTCTTGCCAAATCATAATAAGCATCATAATTATCAGGTTGCTCATCCAAAATTTTATAAAGTTCATCAATTGCCATATCAAGTCGGGCATCTTCCATATAAAATCTTGCAAGATAATGACGTAATGCCATATCCTCAGGCAATTCATAAATACCCTGCGACATCAGCTGAATTCCGCTTTCCATATCTCCGCGTTTATAGTAAATATCCGCAAGGTTTATATAAACCTGAGGTAATTTCGGATTTAAAGACTGAGCCTTTAAATAATGCTTTTCCGCTTTATCATAATCACCCAGTTGCAGATAACAGGTCGCAATATTATTATAAATTTCTGCACTGTCCTCTACTGTTTCAAGCACCTGCGAAAAAATATCTATTGCTTTTTGGTATTCGTGCTTATTGTATAAATCAACGGCTTCATCAATTTTTTTGTTCATTTTTATAACCCCAGCCCCATATTTGTATCACCGGAATTGCCGACATTTTTTATAACCGTTCTTGTATTACCTTCAGCTTTAAAGTTTTTCGGATTCGTTATAATCATAATTTTATCGGCAAAAATGGTTCTTGGCCCCTGCGTTATACTTGAACGCCCGACAAAATAAATTTCATTAGGCTTGTTTGTCTTTTTATCCGGATAAATAACAATTTTAGGGCCATGAGCAAAATAATCTTCATAATACACATTGCAATTTCCGGATGCATTGTAGAAATTAGTGAGCTGATTAAGCTCCTGGCGATCCGAATACAGGTTCAAAACATTGCCTTCACTGTTTATTGTTTTGGTATGAGTTCTGCCGATAGCGGTAAACATATGATTTGAAGCGTTATATGTAATTTTATCTGCAGAAACTTCATTTTCATCATCTTTGACAATAGCATTACCGGTCAACAAAATATTTTTGATATTACCGTCTTTATCTGTTATAAATTCTGCGTAATCGGAAAAGGCTTTTGTCTCTTTATAGTCAATTGTAACGTTACCCTGTGCCGTCATGACATCTGATTTAGAATTATATTCCTGTTCATCAGCATTAACAACGGCAATTGGAGTTTTACCGTCAAATATTATGGTCTGAGTATCACCGACCGCTTTAACTGTTTTCTTTATGAGAGAAACTTTTATAATGTTGGCTTTTACTTCACGTTTTTTATTGGCTTTATTCTGATACGCATAGGGTTTATCATAAAAGGTTGCGGTATCCAGTTTATCGCCGTTAACAACAGATACATCCGCCGTATCGCTAACTACGTGCAAATCGTCAATTGTTACATCAACATCACCCTCAAAACGTATTTTACTTTCATTTTCGGCATATGACTGTGTTTTGGATTCTATAATTAAATCCGATGCAATTGCACAATGCAACCCTGCCAAAATCATACCAGATAATAAAACATAGCCTAATATTCTTTTATTTCCCATTTCCGCTCCTGTTAAAAACTTTTGAAGTTGTATTTCCTTTTATTTTAATATTATCATACTCAGCACTTATTTCAATTTCATCGGCGCTTGCCATAAATTCAGCACCTTTCGTTATTATAACATGTCCATACGCAAAAATCGGTTTATTGCTTCCGCTCCAGACAAGTTTATCAGCACTCAGAGTTAAACCGTCTTTTATAACGACATAAGTGTCATCAAATAAAGTTATTGTACCGTTTCTGGAATCATAAGCTCCCTGTGATGACTGAATACTCATTGATACCTGATTATCTTTGTAAAAATTAGCATTTACATCATTCAGCGAAGCTACATCATCCTTGCTGTTATACGTACCGTTTTCTGCATATAATTCCCAGTATTTAACCTGATTTTTTGTTTCGGTCAGAATAACACCCTCTACAACCGCCTGCTTATTATCACCGCCCTCAGCAAGTTCCTTGCGGTTTAATTGAGAGGTTAAAATCTTGGCAGAAAAAAAAGACCACAACAAAATGACGATAACCAAACTTATCGAAATTATATATGCCTTTTGCTTGCCTGAAAAACTCTGCCACTTCATACAGAACATTTTATCATAAAATAATGACAACACTTTATCTGTGAAGAAATTTTAAAATCACTTATTTTTTCAGAGCATATTTAGGATTTACGGCAAGCCAGCGGAAACTTTGACCTTCTTCTTCAGGAATATCCGTTACAACAGTTCCGCCATATCTTCCTCTTAACGATTTAACATAGCCTTCTTCAGTTATTTTAACAAGTGCCTTTCTCACAGTATTTGGGCTTATTTCAAGCATTTGAGCAAGAGTAGTAATAGGAGGAAGTTTATCCCCGATTTCATAATCTTTTGAAATTATTTTCTTTATTTGTGACTGAATTTTTTGGTAATAATATTCCTGAGCCTCTAAAGCCGGTGCAAATATTGACATTTCCGGCCGAACCGATATTTTTTCATCAGGCATTCTTAACACAGTAGTCCCGTACTGACCTCGCCTTGCTCTTAGTATACCTTCATCACATAACACTTTAAAAGCTGCATGAATAGTGCTCATACTTACATTTAATATTTGCGAAAATTCCGCATGAGAATATATTTTTTCGCCTTTTTTGTAGTGTTTTGTGATGTATTCTTTTAATTCGCTGACAGTTTTTTCAACAAGTGTCTGCATCTCAGGAAGCTGAGTTTCTTTATCAAAATTACCTGATATCAGATACCAGCCGGTTTTACCTGAACTGTTTCTGTAAATATGTTTTAAAATACCCTGCGTACAAAGATTTTCCAAAGCCTGACGCACAGTATTAACCGGCCTGTTAATGATTTTTGCGATATTTTGAGGTGTTGAAATATTATCACCTTCTCTAAATTTTTCAGTTTTGATGTAATTTTTCACCTCAACGATAACCGCATCACGCTTGGAATAAACTTTCTGATTAAAGATTTTCGGAGAATTTTTATCTTTGGCAACCGTTCCCATACAAGGCTTTGCATCAATGCAACCGCAATCTGAGCAATATTTAAGCGCATTCTGAACAGTCCCGATACTGACACCCAGCCTGTATGCAAATTCCGCTTTAGTAGGAAGCAGCTGTCCGTTCTTTATTTCCTGTGCTTTAAACCCGTCATCAATAGCCTTTGAAAGCCACTTGCCTATCACAACAGCCTTGGATTCCGAAATATTTTTTAAATCAGGGAGATTTGCAGTAAAATAATCAATTTCTATTTTCTCAAGATTATTTTTTAAATTTAAAGTTTTTTCCATTAATATTTTCACCTCAGTTTAATAATACCTTACTTTAAAAAATAATTATACATTTTTTTGCTAATTTGTAAAGATATTTTAAACCAAATCAGTAAAACGTATTAGAGGTCAAATTCTTTTAATTGCGTGAACACCAAAGGCAGCAAGCCTTTTTGCTGAACGATTTCTATTAATTTATAATAATGCGGCTCATTTGCCATTGCCGGCGTTGAAATATGATAAACTCCGTTTCGCATTTCCTCTTTGTTCATGTGATAATGCCCTGAAACTACAGCAACAACATTATCATGCGCATCAAGAATATTCAGATAATCCTCAGCTTTGTACGTCATATGAGACCTGACATGCTTAGGCTCAACTACAGGGAAGTGTTGCAAAATAACAACTTTTTTACCCTTGTTGTGATTAAGAGTCTTATTCATCCAGTTTAAAGATTTCATCTTATAGTAGCCATTTGGTCCCGGGATAATTTCTTTTGCACCGTCAAGCGCAATGAACAAAAATCCTTTTTTTGCAAATTTATAATTTCCGTTCCATGCCGGATTAAACCAATAATAGCTGCGCAAGACATGAAAATATTTTTCCTTGCTCAAATCGGAATTACGGTATACGTCATGATCACCAAGAATAAAATAGCATGGAGCTTTTATCTGCTTGGTAAGTCTTAAAAATTCTTTAAACGTTTGTTTATCAGCAGTATCAATGTTATCGCCTGTAAAAACTACAAAACTCAGACCTTTTATACCATTAACACTTTTTGCAAATTCCTTCATATAGGCTTTGGCATCATCATCGCCGGCATTATAGTGAACATCGGTAACCTGAACAAATTTTATACTCTTATCCCGTGCATAAGAAACACTTCCGGCAAGTAATACACACAATAACAAAACAAATCCGGTAAGAAATTTTTTCATATCCCCTCCTGGTTAGATATTATAGCATAAAAATTTTACCTGTGGTAAAATTCTGTTATGAGGTTGGATAAATTTTTGAAAGTTTCAAGATTAATCAAACGCAGAACGGTCGCAAATGAAGTATCGGATACCGGCAGAGTTTTTGTAAACAACAACCCTGCAAAACCCGCAAAGCAACTTAAAGAAGGCGATATTATCCGTATTGAATATGCAAATCACACTCTTGAAGTTCGAGTGTTGAAAGTTCCTTTTGGAAATGTAGGTATTCAGGAAGCACCTGATTTGTACGAAGTAATTAAATAAGGAGAGATATATGAGAGAGTTTAAATTTAATTTATCAATGGAAGAATTAGAAAAACGTACCCATAAAGATTATCTGATTACAAAAAAGATGCTCAAACCGGATGCGCCGGAATATCTTGAGCTTGCTCAGGGCGATAAAGAAGCACTTAAACACCTTGTTAAAGCAGCTTATATTTTAGAAAAAATCAACATGCAGATAGATGCTCACGAAAACCTTGATTTTAAAGCGTTTTTGGAGCGTGAAATCAAAAAAGGAAACCGTCAGGCAAAATTAACAAAAATTCTTTTTGATGCACAAAAGGGGATTAACGCAATTGACAACATGTCAACAATAATCAACCTTGCAAAAGGTATTCCGACACGCCCGGGCAAAGGTGTTTATCCTGCAGACCTCACAAAAGAGGAATTTCATTCAATATTAAGCCGCATGCTGGATAACGGTGAAGCCGAAAAAGTAAAGAAAATACTTACTCAGCGCTCTGTCGTTGAACGAGACGGTGTAAATTTAATCGGAATAGATTATGTAGATAAATGGGCTGAAGATTTTTCAAAAATGGCGGATGAACTTGATAAAGCCGCAGAGACTTCTACCAATGCGGATTTTAACGAATACCTGAAACTGCAGGCGGCAGCATTGAGAAAAGCGGATCCAATGCTTGATGCTTATGCAGATAAAAAATGGGCGACTTTGCAGGATACCCCGCTTGAATTCACGATTACAAGAGAAAATTATGAAGATGAAATGACAGGGACTATCGTTGAAAATAAAGAGTTGAATGAAAAACTTCTGAAATTCGGAATTTCACCAATACCGAAAGATTTTCTTGGCGGACGTGTCGGAATTGTCAATAAAAAAGGAACGGATGCCCTTATGGCAATTAAACAATATCTGCCAAAACTGGCTCAAAATATGCCCTACAACAATGAATACACCCAAAATATTTCAACAAAAGGTGATGCAAAGCAAACAATGGTGGATGTTGATTTGGTTGCGGTAACCGGTGATGTCGGAGAGTTCAGAGGAGGAATAACTTTGGCTGAAAACCTTCCGAACGATGATAAATTATCGCTTACAATAGGCGGCGGCAGAAGAAATGTTTATCACAGGCAAATTCGTTTCATTTCCGATATGAAAAAATTACAGAAAAGATTAGATGCAATTTTGGATAAAGAACAGCACAAATACTACCTTGATGAGGCTGATCATTGGTTCACGATAGGACATGAAAATGCACACTCTCTAGGACCGAAGGAAGGAAGCGAAAAACTGGGCAAATACAGAAATATTATTGAAGAAAACAAAGCCGATATGGGGTCTTTGGCGTTTGTGGATTTGCTTACCGAACTTGGGATGTACACAAAAGAACAACGTTTACAGATAATAGTTACCACCATAGCAGATAACTTCCTGAAATCAAAACCTACAATGAGTCAGGCGCACAGAGTCAGAACGGTTATGCAGAACAAATATTTTGCGGAACGCGGGGCTTATAATCTCACAAAAGACGGCAAAATTCACGTAAATATCGATAAAGTCGTTCCGATAGCACAAGAAATGCTTAAAGAAATCATCAGAATACAGATAGACGGGGATTTCAAAAAAGCAGAAAAATATGTAACTGATAATTTTGTCTGGACAGAAAATATGGAAATTATCGCCAAGAAACTTCAAAAGGTAAATAAGACTTTGAACGGCAGTGTTGAAAGTAAACTTGCAGACAAATTACTCAAAAGTAAATAAATTGAGTGGACAAAAAATATTTTTATGCTAGAGTGGGGTAGATGGCGGGCGTCGCCAAGTGGTTAAGGCCTCGGATTGTGGTTCCGATATGCGTGGGTTCGAATCCCACCTCCCGCCCCATTTATCAAAAAAGACCTCATTTCTGAGGTCTTTTTTATTTGTTTAGGGCAAAACACCCAACATCATACTAAGCATTTACTAATAATTTTTCAATTTCATCTGTTATTTCGGCCCTTTGTGCATTTTCAAAAGCAAAAACATCTTTATACATATCTTTAAGGTAAGCATTTATCCCGGCAAGTTTGAATTTAATATTTTCATCACCATCATAATCATATGCTTTATATCTCCAAGGTATATCAAGCCATTTTTTAGTTTTTTCATCCTGCCCTATTTGTTTATATAACCAATACTCCTCTATACTTTTTTCACTTGAGCCGTTATTTATATCAACTGTACTCCAATGAGATTCTACCCAGAAAACTACATTATCTTTGACACTTTTTATTTTTTGCAAAATCTTATTAAACTCATTCAAAGTTTCAATTGGTGAATGTCGCATAACATATTTTAAATCCTGTGTATTTAAAAACTCGGCTTTGAAATTCATATTATCATATTTGTAATACCTGTTCGTATCATTAATTGCTTGTACTTTCATTTGCATACCCCCTATAACTCGTATTCACTATAACACAAAAAACCCATAAAAATATTTTTGGCTAGTGAATTTAAAAATCTTTACAATTTACGCACACCACTTCTCAATTACTATTTTTTACCCGTTAGCAACTCTTTTTTAACCTGATAATAAATCAGCAAGGTAAATATAAATGTTCCGCCGATTATATTACCTATACCGACCGGTATCAGAAATTTAAAGAAATACGTAAAGAAATCCGCATTACCCTCTATAACTTCATAAGCCATTTCGCAAGATCCGACAACTACGTGAGTAAAGTCGCCCAAGGCAATGAAATAAACAAAGAAAAATATCATAACAAATCTGAAATATTTTGTTTGCGGTGATATCCAGACTATTGCCGCAATAAGTATGCCCGCCGGAATTCCTCTCAGTATATTTTCTATGAAATTTAAGTGCATAACATTTGAGGCCACTTCAGACATAGCATTTTCAACAGGAGCGGAAAGGGTATATTCACTTGAGAAAAATACAGCGGCTATTGCAGTTCCAATTATATTAAACAAAAACACCGTACTCCAAAGCCGAATCATTTTCAGAAGCCTTTTCCACGACCACTCACTTAAAAGCGGAATAATTGTCGTTATAGGATTTTCCGTAAATAATTGCATTCTGCCCAAAATAACAATAAGAAAACCTACAGTGTAACCCACACTTGATACTAAAGGCTCCATAGGAGAATTTCCCATATACATATGAAATACCGAACGGAACAGGAAAGAAAATGAAACAAAAATTCCGGCGGCCAATGCCGAAAATGCCAGCGCGTTAAACGGCCGCTCAAGTTCTACCTCACCTTCTTTTCGTATAATTTTGAATATAAGTTGCGGTGATAAAGGAGCATGTTCTTCTAATACATGCCGTTCCACTTCCGGAAGTTCATATACAAAATCGCTATCCTGCTGCATATTAATCACCTTCTTAATTCCCTATAATACTCGGCAAATCCCGTATTTTGTTACATCTCTGTAGTTTTTCACTGATAAGAGTATCACAAGTAAACATTCAAAGCAAAAACAAATCCGGAAATTGTTACAATTTAATCAAATTACCCGTTAATGTTAAATGCCATAATTAAATCCGAAATTAATACTTTGGTTTTCTGTTCCATAAGTCTGAAACAGTATATAGCCAAATAATCTGCCATCTTTTGAGAGTGGTGCTGCAACAGTTGTAAGCGTTTCGACCTGTGGAGTTACGCCGTCTCCGTTAAAATGCACCGCGAGACGCGGATCAAAACTGACATTAACCTTCCCCACCTGGGCGTTAGCTTTCGCGGGAGTATAAGTCAATTTCGAGTCAAAAAATCCTTTTTCCTTTATTATTTCACCATAAAGTTCACGGCTTAACCATAATTGATTATGTTCAGAATTGTATTTCTTCTCAACAGAGCCTAAAGCAGCCATACATGGTTGTTTTGAACCAAAATCATAACCGCCGAGTCCCATTGCACTATACGAAGCCTCAGGAGTATTTTTTCCTATTCCCAATTTAACACCCGATATATTATTACCGTTTAAAAATTGTATGGAATGCATTCCCGTAAATTTATTCCAACCGGCTGATGATATTTCAGGATTCCCCATTATAATTCCCCCAATATTAAATTTCCTCTATGCATATATAAAGTAATTCAAGCGGTAAAAATTGCCCCATTGTAACAAAAGCAATCTGAATTGTTACAAACAAATTACAGAGGTGCGCCATATGACGCACCTTTTATTTTACGGTTATTTACGTTTTACAGAGTTAAAAAGTTTGCATCATTGCAATACAAATTATACAAACTTGTACACTCTGCCAAAGTTGCCTGACCGCCGGCTATTGCCTGAGCTACAGTTTCATAAGAAGATGAATGAGCTGTATTGAATCCTGTCAACCAAGTTGCAACATCATTATGTATCTGGTTAAAGTAACTTTGAACATCAATACCGGTTGCCGGGTTATCATTATCAGTAATTGCTTCAATTCTTCCAGATCCATATTCCCATGGATTCACAGCTGTGACACTTGCAGTTCTTACTTCGTTTTCTATTTTAATAAATTCATCTACATCATATCCCATTATGTATTGAAAAAGTCCGTCTTCCTGAATTGCATTTGAATGCTGATATATTATCAAATCATTACTTGCGGCTTTTCCTGCCGTATCAATATCAATAAAGAAACGATAGTCATTTCTTGTCATATTCAATGATAGTGCATCGCCGGATGATCCTTCATCATGTATTGTAACCTTTCCGTTTGCAAACGTATAACCGGAATAAAGTTCATTTCCGCTTGTTCCTTGAATATATGCAGCAACTCCGTTAGTCATCAATAGGTTTTGAGAAGCATTGTTAAACAATAATTCCTTATTAAATCCTTCAGCCGTGGTGGTATAATGATTTGCAGACATAGAAACATACTGAGAAATTTGGCCTGAAAGTTTCAGTTTCTGATTTCCCGCCTGAATATATTTTGCGCTGTGATTACCATATACAAAATCTTTTAATTTCGCAATTGAATTGCCTGCTTTAAAGATTAAATCATTGCCCACATAATAGAATATAAAGCTGTTAAAATTCTTTTCCTGAGCAAAAACAATTGTATCATTTCCTCCGCCGTTTAAAATGGTATCAGTACCTTCGTTCTTGTTTATGTAGATTAAGTTTGTACCTTTGCCGGCATTAATTGTATCGTTGCCTTTGCCGCCATATATTCTGTCGTTGCCGTTGTAGCCAAATAATTTATCATTGCCGTTTCCGCCGTTTATGATATCAACATTTGATCCGCCGTATATCTTATCGTTGCCGTCCTGACCATTCAGCTTGTTGCTGTACCTGCTTTTTCTGAAATCAATAATATCATTACCCTTGCCTGCATTAACAGTCAGAGCTCTCATCCAGTCTCTTGCTGATGTCCACGTAATCCTGTCCGCCTGAGCAGTACCCGTAATTACACCTTTTTTGTTTGGTTTAAATTTTGTTGCCATAATTTTCCCCTCATATTTTATTTAATTGCATTATTTTTATATTAAAAATCTTGCCGTCATACTATACACGACAAGACTCTTTTAAGATGTTACACACACAATTTCATGCGCGAAATTATAGCACAAAATTGGAAAAAAGTTCAATATATTATCTACATAAATGAAACCTGATTTCACCTATCTTATAAAATGTTCCAGAGTCGTACCCCAGGTAGAGACACAACCTTGATAATATTCTTCTTTTGCGGCTTCAACAATACTGACAAATGCATTGAACGCACCGATTATTTTTGATTCTCTTGTATAAAATTTGTTATCTAATTCCTGAGTGCACGTATTACGGAAGTTATTAATATCAGCATCACTTACTCCGTATAATCTTGCATGCTCTATCACACTATCTATGAAAGGTTCAATAACTTCTTTTTTGTTCTGCATACTTTCGGAGTTCCAGCCTCTGTATCTGTGATCCAATCTGTCAATAAAAATATTCGCTGAATTTTTCATTATAAAATATCTCTCCAAATCAGAAAGATTATTAATGTACTGTTTTAATTCATCATCACTTGCAAAGTCGGCCATTTCAGCAAATTCCTGATATCTTGTATAAAGGAAACGCACCTGACCAAAATGTCCTCTATATTTAAATTCATTCATTCCTGCTTCAACTTCATCATTTTGATTTTTTTCAAAAGTTCGTGCGCCAAGTGGTATTATATCTCTGTTTATTTCATTTGTACCAATTGCATACATTTTGATTTCATCTGTTTTGTAAAAAATAAAATCAGAATATTTCATCTTTTTTTCTTTTGTAGAATTAAACGGGTCAATAAATATTACGTATTTTTCACCATTTATATTCCTTATATCTTTAAGCGCATAAGCATGTCCCGAATGGACATCATCACTGTCATCATTTCCATCAAAACGCCCCTCATAATACCTATTGAACGAAAACCAAACAGCATAGTTTTCCGGGTTTCTTTCAAATTCAGCCAAACATCTCTCCGTGTCTTTCAAATCACGAACCATACGGTATCTCACTACTTTATCATCGCCCAACAATAATCCGATAAGTCCGTGTTCACTTAATTCTTCAATTGAATAAAAGTTTAATCTCCAATCCTTATCCGATGTGTCATAGCCCTGAGATTTTAAATATTTAACCATTGCCAATTCAATACAAAGAACATCGTCATCCCCTTTTGTATAGATTTTATAGTTTCCGTATTTATTAAATTCTTCAACACTTATTCTGAACTCTTTTTGATCCCCTTTTGCGCCTGCGAAGGTTACAATTGCTCCGCCCATCCCGTCCGGTCTAACACTGTCTTTTATCGCTTGCCTGCCAAGCGGCGTAAAACTCAGTCCTATCAACTGAGCCAAAGCAACACAATCCGTTGATGTTTCCCCCTGCTCAAAATGCTCAATTACTCCATTAACATGAGCTGTACCATCTCCGCGTTTTTTACCAAAAATTGTTCTCGGACCTGTAACAGTTATATTATTTTCCGAATTAATCATTGGTCTGTTATTTATATCTAAATTTACCGTTAATGACATTTATATCCTGCCTTATATAAATTTGAAAAGCCGAATTTCCATGCTCGCATAACAAGCTTTTTCTATATTGCTTATCATCTTTCCATTATATACATAATATATGTACGATATATGCGTAAAGTATTTTTGGAGGCAAAAATTGCCCAATAACTTTAGAATTTATAAAAAATTGTTACAATATTAATTAGATGTGCTGAATAAATCTTCGCGCAATTTATGCTCAAACTCAAAGTCTTTGACTTTTTTCAGTGCTGATTTTCCAGGTGCTTCAAACACATACTCAACGTTTGTAGGTTTAAATCCGTAATCTAAGAGCAGCTGCCTTATGCCATAGTCATAATCATAATCTCCAACCACCAGCAATGAATTTGATTTCATATTATTTGCAAGGAAATAAGCTAATTCCGATGATTTCTTTGCTCCCAAATACGGCCAGAAGTTTCTGCACAATAATATTGTATTGTCTTTGCTGATTAAATCTTTATCTTTAAAAATATCAGAACATTTGAAATCAATATTTTTCTTCAGATCTGTTTTGCAAGTCAAAAGATATTCGTTGCTTCTGCTGATATTCCCGCCTATTGTACGTTTAACCACATCAAAATTTTCTTTAATAATATTCGGGCAATTATATGTCGCATCATAATATTCGCCTGAACATAATTCCATTTTACCTTTTTGCGCATATTCTATTACTTTTTTATCTATATCTCTGGCAATTATCGGCATAAATTTTTTGTAATTTACACCTAATTTTTTCAGCAGCAATATCAGTAAAGTCCATGCTTCATAACCCGCAGAACAAGCATGGTTTACTATATTTACCTTTGGAACATTCTGATATTTTTTGATAATTAAATCAATAAAAGCCTGCCAGCAAATATCCAACCGCAATAATTCCGTATGATTCCGATAGAGAATTTTACCTTTTTTATAAACGTCTGCGTTATAAGATGAAAAATGAGGATTTTGATTTTTATAAGAAAAAATATTTACAGGCAATACGTTCATAGTAAACTACATTATCTCAATAAATCTTTCAGCTTCCTGAGCAATAGCATCATTGAACAAACTGACACATTCTTTTTGTTTTGGAGTAACATCCGGCATACATAAAATTCTGCGTGTAATTTCGGCAAGTTTTGAATACACACTCAAACCTTTCTGGCTTATAAGCGGAATATTCCATCCGTTAACTTTAAATACAGAATATACCAAATTACCTGCAACATCATCCTCAACTTCATAACGTCGCATAAATAATTCTATTTTATTCGGAGTACCTGGAAAATATGATGTTGTAAAGCCCTGATTTGCTTTGGCCAATGCATCTAATAATTCATCAAAATCAGCCTTTTGCGCATCATTAATAAGATGAAAAAATAATTTGTAATCGCGATATACCTTTTCGCCCTCTTTAATTTCGCCGGTAACAGACGGGAAAAAGCCCCAAATTTTGTTGAGCTGTTTGCCTCTGCACACTTTTACGTTACTTATACCTTTAAAAGAAACTTCTGAAACTTCCATACTCCACCTAAAAACCGTAAAAAAAAAATTTGCTACCTGGCAAAAAAATTTTTTACGGTTTTTAATCTGATTATGAGAGTTACAAGCATATCACCCATAATACCGAATCAATACGTTAAAAGAGATTATAAGCCAGTAGCGGTTCATAATCCTTCGTTTTGCGCCGGGCTTTGGCCTGTAAGTTTTTACAAAAAGCCATGGACAAAACTTAAAAATATAACCATTGAAGAATATAATCAACTTTCACCGTTTGAACTCCATTCCATAAGGAGAACCATTAAAAAAGTCTATGATTCGAAATTATTTAACAAAGAAATGAAGTTCAATTATATTGCTGCATCAGGTATAAAAACTAAATTAGACACGATATACGGTGAAAATAATTATATTGTCATAATTATTGGTCGTTCACTTTCCTCCATAGGCAAATGTCTGGGATATAAAATCGGTGAAGATAATGTTAAACAAATTCCTATGAGCAAAGCCGGACGTTTTTTAGATTGGAAAGCTTGCAGCAATGAGAATTTCAAAGTTTTTAAAAAATACCTTAGCTCTATCGGCTTATCCCAAAAGGATATAAAAACATCCGGTAAACAATACATAATAACCGATTATCGGTGTTCAGGCAATTCTTTAGCCGGTGCTGAAGAATTATTTCAATCAAATCTTATTTGGGGGAAACAGCCTAATGTAATGGCCATAGGCATTGACGGTTTACTTGTAAATATAGAACCCGACAAAATTTTCCCGGATTTCAAAATGAAGAACGGCGATTTTATATACAACCTGGACGATATGCTTGCTGACAATTTCTTTAAAGAATATTCTCTTGTATCAAAATGCAGAAAACTGGCCGAAACACCGGATGCCGTAATAGCTCCGGAAAATTACAGCCAAAAAATGAAAGCTTTTCTGTTTAAACTTCTTGATACCGAAATGCAAAGAAAATAATCTTTATATACGGTTTTTCCAGACTCCGCCCTGTCTGTCTACAACGGCATCATAACAAGACCAAATTCTGAAAATTCCCGTCAAACCCAATACCGCATGAGTTATGTTTTTCTCATAACTTTGATTATTAACAGCCTGACCTATTCCGGGCCAAATTAAAAGCGACAACAAGCCTGCGCCTATTGATTTTCCGGTAACTTCGCCGTTAGTTCCATGAGTTCCCGCAAAAGCCGGTGCACTCATGAATAAAAATGACATAATCAATGCTAAACTTAAAATCTTCTTCATAAATACCCCCATATTTTATCTGTGCAAACACAAATATTTTTTCATTATTTTATGATAAAATACTAATTGTGAGAAGACTATTATTAATTTTATTTTACATTTTATTATTACCGTTGGTTGGGATGTGTGAAAACCCGCCTGCGGTAACCAATTCTGAAATTCCCGCGACCTACACCGCGGCACAGCAAGTCCGTAGTGTATATGTTTTTTCAGAAAAAAACCTTTTCGGGCTTAAAGACAGAAACGGAAACATTGTAGTTCCGGCTAAATATCAAAAAATGGTTATGACAGGCCGTAACGGATGGATAGTTCAAAAAAATTCAAAATACGGACTTATGGATTCCGAAGGCAACTACCTCATAAAACCGAAATACAGGTATGCGGACAGGATTTTCGGCAGATACATAAAACTCGGTAACGATAATGATTTCGGAATATATAACGAATATGGTGAGGCAATTTTACCGCCCGAATACCGTTCAATTGAGCTTCTTTACGGAAGAATGTTTCTTACTTACAAAAATTTCAGATACGGTGTGACAGACTTTAAAGGCAATATACTAATACCTAATGTCTGCGAAGATATATATATGCCGTCAACTGACACAATGAAAATAAAATATCTCGGCGAAATATATGAAATAAACAAGGTTGATGCCGATAATATCTCAATATCATTGCTTAACGGCAAGAATAACGACGAAAAAGAACTTAATTTCAAAAATATTATCTCTGACACAGGCGCCTTGTCCGGATATTCCGTTCTGACTTTTTCGGATTATCTGATAAAAGTTTTTTCATCAATTTCACCGGCTCATGAGGAAACCATTGATGAACTTATATTATCCCACGGTGTTGATACTGTCGGGATTTTAAAGAAATTCAGCTGGGTTCCGAAATATCCGATAACCTTCGGTAAAAATTATTTTGAACATTTCAGAAACCCGTACAACGGAATTTTATCGGATACAAGAAATAAGTTAATTAACAAGAGGTAAGCTTTGAAACTTTCTAAAAACATAATTTTAAAATTTTTAATATCATTTTTTATAATTCTTGCCTGCCTGGCTTTCTTATACATAAAAGTGCTGCCGCAAGTTGTCTCAAGCGACAAATTTATAAACTATGTTGAAAATTCTGTTAAAAAATCAACCGGCGCAGATTTGGTTATAAAAAATCCGCAATTAAAAACAAATTTTAATTCTTTCATTGAATTTAAAGTAGATGAAGTGCTTCTTACAAAAAATGAAACCAAAATGTTTGATTTACAAAACTTTGAAACTGCACTTTCTCTGAAAATTTTATTCAGAGATGTAGTTATTAAAAAACTTGTTGCGCAGAGTATCTATACAGACGCAGACGCACTTCAAAGCCTAAACAATACGGAACAGAAAGATAATACCAAAAAGAGCAAATGGAAAGTTAACGTATTTGATGCGCTTTTAGGAGTAAATAATGCAGAAGTGTTGTATTCCGTAAACCCCGAAACAAAAATTCATTTTAACGGAAAACATATCGGAGTAAATAATGCGGAAAAAGGGAAACGAAATGTTTACTTTAAAATTTTTACGGACATTTTTAAGAATGGAAAAAAGGTTAGTGTTTCCATCTCCGATAACGGCAATGTATTCTTTGAAAACGGACTGTTTCACATTTATAATTGTCCTTTAAGTATCAATAAATCGAATATCTTCATTGACATGGCCGCTGATAAAAAACAAAATTTTGATATAAATTTATCATCTAAAAAACTCAATATCAATGATATCATTGAACTTTTAGATACCCAAATCATTGAAAACAATATTCAGGAAAGCCTTGTCTATTTCAACGATATAAGCGGTAATCTGGACTTTAACCTGAATATAAAAAATGAAGATATAAATGGCAATTTCAAGCTGAACAACGCAAAATTCAAAATTAAAGACGCCGATAATGTTCCGGTTACGCTGACAAAAGGAACCGTAAATTTAACTTCCGATGAGGTTAAACTAATCGGATTTGAAGGCTTTTACGACAATAATCCTGAAAATAAACTGGATTTTGAAGGCGATGTTAAAGATTATCTTAAATCCATAGACACAAATATCACAGGTAAAGCACACGTTACAAATGACTTTTTCAAAACACATCTTTCAAATATTACAGGCACACCTCTTGAACTCAACGGCGATGCTCCGACAAGAATTACACTGAAATCAAAAAACAACATAATGGATCTGAACTGGTTTTTCATGCTTAAACCGGGACAGAATATAAAAGTCGGTGAAAATTATCTTCCGTTTGAAGACAGTTTGAGATTTATGCAGGCTGATATGCATCTGGAAGATATGATTTTGGACATAAAATCTCTGGATTATCATATAGTTCCTAAAGACAAAATTCTTTCAAGAGAAGAATATGCTCAAAAACGTGCAGAAGGCGAAAAATTTGAACCTATTTTCAGAATGAAAAGTTCAATAGATTTAGCGAATAACAACCTTATAAAATTCGCAGGATTTGAAATTCCCGAACCGTTGCCAAGCGAAATTCTGAATGCGGTACTTGCTCAGGAAATCTTTCAAAAAGGTCTGATTTCGGGGAACATAATGTTTGATAACAGAGGAAGTTATCCCGTTTTAGACGGCAAACTCAGCATGGAAAAAGTGCTTATACCTATTCAAAAAATGTTTGTTAAAAGCGCATTTATAGAAGCAAAGAACAATTTAATTCACCTTGATGCAAAAGGCGGATACAGACGGGCAAAATTTGATTTTAACGGAGATATTGTAAATACTCTCAAATTCCCTATAACCGTTAAGAATCTGAATTTATCTCTTGAAAGCCTTGATTTATACGGCCTTCTTGATGGCTTTAACAACCAGATGGCAAATGCGGAAAATGTCATAAATACTGATGAAGGCTTGGTTAGTGTTGAAAATCAAAATACCGAATTTGACATAAGGAATATCATAATTGAAAAGTGCAAATTTCATCTTGATAAAGGCACTTACAAAGAAATTGTATTCGGAAACCTTGATGCAGATTTAACTCTCAACAAATCAGGTGTTATTGATATTAAATCTAACCGTTTTGACTTTGCTGAAGGTCAATCTTCTCTGAGAGCGAATTTTGATTTACCGAACAAAAAATATAATGTCAAATTGGGTATTTTAAATGTTAATTCCGATATGGTAGCGAATGCCCTATTGGATTTAAAACGTGAAATAACAGGCAAAGCAAGCGGATTTATGGATCTTTCAACTGATGATACAATGAGATTAAACGGCTCTATAAAATTCAAAATTAGTGATGGTGCAATAGGAAAAATCGGTTTGGTTGAATACGTTTTAAAATGCGCATCACTATTCAGAAACACCGTTACAATGATTAATCCGGCAACATTTGCAGATATTGTGAATGTTCCTGACGGAAGTTTTGAAAAAATAACAGGCGATCTGAAATTAAACAACAACGTAGTAACAGGCATTAATATAAAAACCTATTCACCTCTAATAAGTACATACATTGCCGGAAGATACAACATTGATAACGGCGATACATCACTAAGAGTTTATACAAAATTTTCGGATTCTTCAAAGGGAATAACAGGATTTTTAAGAAAAATTTCATTAAACTCTCTTGCTAAAAGGATTTCCGCAAATAATCAGAGTGACGTAAATTACTACGCAATAGAACTCAATGAACTGCCGGAAATTGATGCGAACGAAAAGAATTGCCAGATCTATCTGACAAGAATTGAAGGTGATGTTGTAAACAACAATTACATTTCATCTCTCAAGAAAATTAAGTAGATTATCTTTTAGTTATCTTCCACATATATACAAAAACAACAGCCGTAAGGACAATTCCTATTATTTCGGATATCTCAAGCGGCAGATTAAACCCTATTTTCTGGCTGAATATAAATGACATGGTTATAAATACGTAAAAAAGCGCAGGAATTAACGCGACAAAATAATTTTTCTTTTCACGTTTCAGATAAACCGCAGCACAGCAAAGAACAGGTATCGCAATTAACTGATTAAAGAATGTGAAATATCTCCAGACATGCGAAAAACTGTTTGCATTGCTTTTTGCCCAAAACAGTATCCCGAAAACGCAGAAAATTATCGGAAAAATAATCAATAACCTGTTTAAAATACTCTTTTGTTCTAATTTAATCGCATCCGCAATTGTTATTCTCAAACCTCTGAGCGCTGTATCACCGGAAGTTATCGGCAAAATAATTATTGCAAGAGTTACCCAGAAAGCAAGATGCATCGGAACGAATTTATCTGCAACAATGTTCACTACATTAACCGTTCCCACCATATTTTGAGGAACAATATTCAGTGAATATACATCCATAGCGGCAGCAGCCCATATCATTGCGATAAGGGATTCCAGACACATCATTCCGTAAAAAATCCTCCGTCCGTCTTTTTCCCTGTCAACCGCTCTGGATATAATTGTTGCCTGAGTGGAATGAAACCCCGACAAAAGTCCGCAGCTTACGGTCATGAAAAACATCGGAATTAAAGGCAAATTATGAGGATGAAGGTTTAATTTTGAAAAATTAATTTCCTCAAGATTAACCCCATGCGCGAAAAATCCGCAAAGAACCAAACCCGTTCCCAGTATGAGCATACCGCCCAAAACAGGATAAAATTTACCTATAATTTTATCTATCGGAAACAGTGTTGCCGATATAAAATAAACTAATATAACCAAATATGCACAGAATACGACAGGATTTGTTATAGAGAAATCTTTAACATTAAAAAATCTTTCCACAAACAAATCGCCCGCTGTATAAACAAAAACAGTTGCAAGAAGCAAAAGCATAACAGAAACTATTACCATAAAAATTCTGCATGCATTTCTACCCAAATATTTGTCAATCAGCCCTGTAATTTGTGCTCCGTCATTTCGTATAGATAGCATGCCCGCAAAATAATCGTGCACACCACCGGCAAAAACACATCCCAAAGGAATAAGTAAAAATGCAACAGGCCCGAATAAAATTCCCTGAATTGCCCCTATTATCGGTCCCATGCCGGCAATATTAAGCAGGTGAATAAGCGCATTTCTGTTTCGCCCCATCGGAATATAATCCACTCCGTCATTAAGGGTATGAGAAGGCGTTTTTCTGTCATCCGGGCAAAAAAGTTTATCAATGTATCCCGAATAAAAGATATAACCTATAACCAAAATCAATATTCCAAAAATAAAAGTTATCATAACCAGATTATACATCCAATATTATTTATGGTAAAATTATTTCGATTAAGGAGTAAAATAATGAAAACACCGCCAATTATGCCCAAAATCACAATATCCAAAACGAATTACAAAGCCAAAGCACAGGAGCTTTTTAAATCCGGATATAACTGTTCACAGTCCGTTTTAGGTGCTTTCTGCGAAGACTTGGGAATGGATTTTCAAACCGCAATGAAGATTTCATCTTCATTCGGCGGCGGTATGGGAAGAATGAGAGAAGTTTGCGGCGCTGTAAGCGTTATGGTTATGGCAGCAGGTCTGGCATTTTCATCAGGAGCTAATACACCATCGGCCAAAGCGGAACAATACAAAATCGTACAGGAACTTGCTCAAAAATTTAAAGATAAAAACGGAAGTATAATCTGCAGAGAACTTTTACAAGGAATAGAATCTTCAACCTCTCCGATACCAAGCGAAAGAACGGAAAATTATTATAAAAAACGCCCTTGTATAGACCTTGTCGGCGATGCTGCAGAAATATTTGAAGCGCATCTAAAAGAAAATATGACAAATATTAATAGCTAACTCTTTATTTTACCCTTGTTATTACTTTTCAAAAATAAAATGTTGTGTTAAAATATCGTTGAAAATAATTTACAGGGGTGAATAATGAAAAAATTATTAATAACATTAGCGGTTATATTATTGGGTATATCGGGCTTTTCATTTGCCGAAAATGCGGTAATTGAAGATGACGCTGCCAAACCAGCTATGACAGAAAAAAAGCCGGAAATCTTTAATTATTCCGCTTATATGAGGGTTAATCCGCTTGATGTGGTTGCAAGACCGTCTTTTTATCTTAAGAAAAACATCAATGTTATCGGTAAATTTGATAAATTTTCCACATTGGGACTTGATTACGAACCTGCTATGAAAAGTTCGGATAAATTCATCACATTCTTAATCCAAAGACCAGATGTGGCCGATCATAATTTGCCTTTATCCGAAATGAAGTGCTTTTTACCAAGAGAGGATGCGGAAAAATTTATAGACCTGAATTCCGGTGATACTGTTGAATTTTGGGGAACCGTTTTTTCAAACGCGCTTGGCGACGTTTGGGTTGATGTCAAGAAATTCAATGCAACGGAAAAAAGTGTTTCAAAATAAATTTTCTTACTTTTAGAGAGAGGGTTGTATGAAAAAAGATGATATATATTTGAGCATACATGGGCATTTTTATCAGCCTCCAAGAGAAAATCCGTGGCTTGAAGCCATTGAAACTCAGGACAGCGCTGCGCCATACCACGACTGGAATGAGCGCATAAATGCAGAATGTTATGCACCAAATTCATCTTCCCGTATAGTTGACGGCAGAAACCGAATTATAGACATTGTCAACAATTACGAATACATGAGTTTCAATTTCGGCCCTACACTTTTATCCTGGATGGAACACTTTGCACCGCTCACTTATGAAAGCATAATCAAAGCGGATGTGGAGAGCGTTCAGGAGCATAGCGGGCACGGAAATGCATTGGCTCAGGTTTATAACCATATAATCATGCCGCTTGCAAACGAAAACGACAAACAAACACAGGTAAAATGGGGCATAAAAGATTTTGAATATCGGTTTGGCAGAAAGCCCGAAGGGATGTGGCTTGCAGAAACAGCTGCCGATGACGATACGCTGAGAGTTCTGGCCGAAAACGGCATAAAATTCACAATACTTTCACCATATCAGGCATGCGAATATAAAGAAATAAAAGCAAACAAATGGGAAGATGCAAGCTGGGGAAATATTGATCCCGCAAGGCCATACAGATATTTTATAAAATCAGCGAAAGGCAAATATATTGACATCTTCTTTTATGACGGCAACATTTCAAAATCCGTTGCGTTTGATAACCTGTTATTAGACGGTGACAGATTTGCCAAAAGATTAACCGAAGGCGTTTCCGAAAACAGAGATTTCCCTCAGCTGATAAACATAGCTACAGACGGCGAAAGTTACGGACATCACACAAAATTCGGCGATATGGCATTGTCATATGTTCTGAAAGTTAAAGCAAAAGATTTGGGCTTTAAAATCACAAATTATGCAGAATTTCTGGAGAAATTCCCGCCTGAATATGAAGTTAAAATCAAAGAGCCATCCTCCTGGAGTTGTTCGCATGGTGTCGGGAGATGGTGTGAAGACTGCGGTTGTTCAACAGGCGGTAAACCGGGCTGGAACCAAAAATGGAGAAAACCTTTAAGGGAAGCCCTAAATTATCTGAGAGATGAGCTTATTACTGTTTTTGAAACATACGGCAAAAAATATTTTTCAAAAGATCCGTGGGAAGTCAGAAACAATTACATAAACGTAATACTCAACAGAAAAGAATCAAATGTTTTAAAATTTCAAAAAGAGAACTTTAAAACAAAACTCTCCGATGAAGACAAAGTGAGAGCTATGGAATTATTGGAAATTCAAAGGCAAACACAGCTTATGTTTACAAGCTGCGGTTGGTTCTTCACGGAAATTTCAGGCATAGAAACCGTTCAAATAATGAAATATGCCGCACGAGCAATGCAGCTTGCAAAAAAATTCACCGAAAAAGACCTGGAAGAAGAATTTTTAAACATATTATCAAAAGCAAAAAGCAACATTCCGGAAATGGATAACGGAAAAAATATTTACGAAAATCTTGTAAGGCCAAGTATAGTAACGGTTAAACAGCTTGTTTGTCTATGGGCAATATCATCTTTATATGAGGATTTTGAAGACGAAGAAGATGTATATTGCTACAAAATAACCCGCCAGGCATATAAGAAAATTCAAAGAGGTTCAATGTCACTTGCCATAGGGCATTTGCATATTAAATCCAGAATAACGCTTGAAAAGAAGAACATAATGTTTGCACTGGTTCAGTATGCAAGCGGAGATTTCCACTGCACTATGAAAGAATTCTCAGATGAAACGGAATACGAAAAAATAAGAAACATTCTTACAAAAACATTCCTGACATCACCGTTAACAGAAACAATACGTGCTTTGGATGAATATTTCGGCAAAGAATACTTTACACTCAAAGACATATTTATGAAAGAACGCCGTAAGATATTAAATATTCTATTAAAAGGCAAACTTCAAAGATACAGAGAAAGTTACAAACAAATGTATGTTGACGGCAGAGGAACAATTTTTCACCTGCAGGCTCTTGGCATGAGCATTCCTGAGGAATTTAAAATTGCCGCATCATATACACTCAGCCACAAATTCAATGAAATTGTAAAAGAAAACCATGAGCTTTTTGACGAAAGTGCTATGCAGGTTGCAAAAGATATAGTTGCGGAATGCAAAATCTTAGATATTAAACCTGACAAAACTCCGTCAAATACTATTTACACGAAAAAAATAATAAAAAATCTCAACAGACTTGCGGGAAGTTTTGAACCTCAGCAAGCAAATGTAATAATAGATATTTTCTCAGAAATTGATGCGCTGGAACTTGAGCTGGATTTAAAAGAAGCCCAGAATATATATTTCAACAAAATATATAAACGCATTATTGATGAAATAAATTCCGAAGAAAACAGTTCTGACAGAGAATTTCTTCTGACTTTATTGAATATAGGTTCACGCCTAAATATCAATACTGAGTTCTACAAAGAAAAATTTAATTTGTAAATTATTTTTAACATATTAGCAAATAATATTATTTAGCGTCTTTTAGTAAGCAATGTCAAAACATAAGGAGTTATTATGCAGATCTATTTTAATCCTCAGGTTAGAGAAACCTCTTTTGGAAACGGAAAAATTATTCATCCTAAATACAAAAAAATAGAAAGAAGGTTGGGAAAAGAAATTCTTGATGAGTTTAAAGGTGCTTTAGCCGACATAGAACCGTTAAAAAAATCCGCAAACATCAAATTTAAAATTAATGCAAGCAGTACGGAAGAATTTAACGGATTTGGAATCAGCGTTTCCAAACCGGCAGAATCAGCTCTAAAAAGATTTTTAGGAATACCTGATGGCAAACCTTTGAGATCTCATGCGTTTCTGCTTGATGAATTCTATGAAGCTCCTAAAAAATTAAGTACCATAATAGTTGAAAGAGTAACGGAAATGGTCTCCGCCCTTAACGGCTAATCTAGGAATTTAAAAGTTCCTCAACCCATTTTATAAGAGAACTTATTTCATATGGTTTTGGAAGATATACATCAGCGCCGCTGTTGAGTACGGTTTCTTTGTCGTGCAGAACAGATGTCAAAATTACTTTGGAAGATGAGTATCTGGGATCTGCCTTAATACTTTCACAATATTTTAGGCCAACCCTATCTTCGACATCACCCACATCTAAAATCCATAGTGCAGGCACATTTTCAATCTCTGACGGTTCATCCGCGACCACTGTTTCATACCCCTGAAGCTCAAGTATTGTCTTTAAAAGAGTTTTTAAAGCATCATCCTTTTCGCAAATAACAATTTTATTATTCTGTTTTATGTCAGACGAAATTTCACCCGCTATTTGCGGACGTACCACTAAATAATTTGATTTTGCCGACATTCTTGCCGTTTTATGTATCTGTAAAAGCGCATTATAAAGCTGGGTAGTTTCACTGTATCCCGTTGTATCAGTTATAACACCGATTGTAGTATGCACAAAGTTTACCCTGCGGCCGGCAAGATCATCACCGTTTACTATCAAATATCCACGCCTGTTATCTTCAATAGAATAGAATTTTGATGCCACAGTTTCAAAAGCATATGTGAAATAATTGGCAACCGCCTCAGCATCAATATTTTCTGAAATCAGCAGAAATTCATTATCTTTAATCTCTCCAAGATAATCACTCTGATCAACTGTTGCTTTAATTATGGCAATATAGGTCTGAAGAAGTTTATCTGAAGCAAGTGTAGTATAATTTTTAGCATAATTTTCAAAATTATCTATACTTATGAGAAACGCAGAAGCGTGTTTCTTTGCAGAAATCGTTCTTTTAATTGCACGCATTGAATATTTTCTGTTCGGAAGCAATTTTTTCTCATTCAGATTTGACTCAAATTCACGCCGCAAATGAACATGAACCCGCATAAGAAATTCCTCATTCATAATCGGCTCACTTATAAAGTCATCCGCACCGTTCTCAAGAGCTTTTAACTTGTCGCTTATCTCTGCAGATTTAGAAAGCGCAATAATTATTGGTCTTGTATCATAAGTCAGTGCTCTGATTTTCTTACAATAATCCGCCAAATCGCCGTCAACGCTATCCGATATCAATATCAAATCCGGTTCATAGTCGTGAATATATTTCATGGCTGAAATCAGATTTTTAGCCGTATAACAAATATTTGTTTCCGTTTTCAATATCTTTTTATACTTGGTGGAAAGCTCTTTTCGTGTATCAATAAGAAGTGTTACCGTACGCATTTTTGACTTCCTCCGTTTTCAACGTTATAAACCTTAAACAGCACTTCAAAGGTCGTTATATTGTTTTCGGAATTTACGGAAATTTTTCCGTTCATCTTTTCAACAAGATTTTTTGTTATATAAAGTCCAAGACCGTTACCCTGAACCTCACGCGTCAAAGGATTATCAAGACGTGAAAATTTTTTGAAGATATTTTCATAGTCCTTTTTATCAATTTCGCAGCCGTTATCGGTTACTTTAACGGATACATAATCACCAACCATAGACAAATCCATTTTAATTTCAGTATTTTCAAATGAATATTTTGCGGCATTTTCAATCAAATTAGTCATAACCTGCTGAAATTTGTCTTCATCTGCCAGAATTGTCGGAAGATTTTTGGAAACATTAACTTTAAAGCTCCGGGTTTTATATTGATTTGAAAGTATCGTTACAACCGTATCTACAATTTTTACGGGATTAACCTCTTTTATAATGAAGTTTTCATTGCAAGCCTGAAGCTTTGTTACGGAAAGAATATTCTCAACAAGATGAATAAGCCGATTTGACTGTTCCTCAATAATTTTTAAAAATTTCTTTTTGGTTTCATCGTCTAACTTGTCCCAAGAATTAAGCATAGTTTGCGAAAATCCTCTGATAGACGTCAAAGGTGTTCTCAATTCGTGGCTTACCGTTGAAATAAAATCTTCCTGCAGTTTATCATCCATATTTTGATTATAACAAATTTATTATGTTCGTGGTAAAATTTAACAATAAATTAATAGTTATAAAAGGGATTCAAACCATGAGAATGTCAAAATTATTTGTTCAAACATTAAGAGAGTTTCCGTCAGATGCGGAAGTTATATCGCATAAACTTCTTGCTCGGGCAGGTTACATAAGAAAACTCACAAGCGGTGTTTATAACTTTCTTCCTCTGATGTGGAGAGTACTGAAAAAAGTTGAAAATATAGTAAGAGAAGAAATGGATGCAGCAGGCGCTCAGGAGCTTTTAATGCCTTTTGTTCAGCCTCAGGAATTGTGGGAAGAATCAGGCCGCTGGAATGCATACGGCAAAGAACTTATGCGGCTTAAAGACCGCCATGACAGAGTTATGTGCTTAGGCCCAACACACGAAGAAGTTATCACTTCAATCGCACGTGACGGATTAAAATCCTATAAACAATTACCTGTTAATCTATACCAAATTCAGTCAAAATTCAGAGATGAAGTCCGACCAAGATATGGACTTTTACGAGGCAGAGAATTCATAATGAAAGATGCCTACAGTTTCCACACGACTCAGGAATGTTTGAACAAAGAATATGAAAATATGGCACAGGCTTATACAAAAATCTTCAACCGCTGCGGACTTGAAACCAAAATGGTTCAGTCTGATTCAGGTGCTATCGGCGGAAGCGTTTCTCATGAATTTATGGTTATAACTGACGGGGATGCGGGTGAAAATGACGTATTTTACTGCAATTCATGCGATTACAGCGCAAACTCTAACCACGCAATTTCAAAATTACCGCCTGTAAATACAGTCGGCAAATGGGGAAAATCAGAAATCATAGATACACCTGATACCCATTCAATAGAAGAATTGTGTGAATTTTTACATATTGAGCCAACCATTATTTTAAAATCATTGCTTTATATTGCCGATAAAAAACCTGTTTTGGCAATTATAAGAGCAGATAAAAACGTCGAAGAAACAAAACTAATGAATGCAGTAGGGGCTACTGACATAAGAATTGCCTCACCTGCCGAAATTGATGAAGTTATGCAATTGAGCGGATTTGACGCAGAACGCGGTTTCATAGGTCCGAATGGATTAAAAGATGTTAAAATCATAGGTGATGAAACAATAAAAGATTTGAAAAACTTTGTTGTCGGAATTAACCAAAAAGATAAACATATGGTAGGCGCTAATTTCGGCTCCGATGTTCAAATGCCTGAAATTGTTTCAGATATAAGACTTGTTGAAGCAGGTGAATTATGTCCCATCTGCGGAAAACCTTTATTTGTAACAAAAGGTATTGAAGTAGGAAACATTTTCCAGCTTGGAACAAAATATTCAAAACCGATGAATGCTGTTTACACAGATGTTGACGGCAAAACAAAACCTTACATTATGGGTTGTTACGGCATAGGTATAACAAGAACCGCCGCCGCAGCCGTTGAAGCTCACAACGACGAAAACGGTATCAAATGGCCGATAGCAATTGCGCCATATCACGCAATAGTCATTCCTGTCAGCGTTCAGAGTGAAGAACAAATGACAATAGCGGAAGATATCTATAAAAAATTATTGGCTGCTGGCATTGAAGCGGTAATTGACGACCGTGACGAACGTGCGGGAGTTAAATTTAAAGATGCCGATTTAATCGGTTTTCCGTTCAGAATTACCGTGGGGAAAACTATTACTGACGGTGTTGTTGAATTTAAAAATCGTCAAACAGGAGTTATGGAAAATTTAACACCTGATATGGCGATTGAAAAAATCGTATCAGAAGTAAATAATGTCATAAAATAAATTGTAAATATTTGTGTAAAAATACATTATTATTGGCAATTTATTATTTTGACCATTCTTTTAAAAAGTGGTATAATCGTCTTTAGGGTGTGTGAATGAAAATAGTTTCTGTTATATACAATGGTAAAATACCGAATTGGTGTCCCCGTTTGAGGCCGCCATATATGGCTTTACCTAATAATTGCAGAATTATCGGCAAATCAATATCGACTAATAACAATCCTATTACGAACATAAGGGCTGATAAAATATTGAACGTTCCATATTTTGACAAATCTGTTTTATTCAGAGATGTTATAGACTTAACTAAAGAAGCTGTAGAATCAAAGAAAAAAATGGATGCGATATTAAGAAAATGTTTATCCAAGTATGTAGCAGATGACAACAACCCTGACCGTCCTATAAGAGAAATTAAAGGCAGAATAAAAACCCCTGAGAGCACAATGGAAAAGGTTCAAGGCTTTATTCAGAATTCTCCAGGACTTGCCCCAAAATTGAGAACCAAAGCCGGAATAAAAGATGAAATAAAAGATTTAATAGGCAATAAAATAGTCCTCAGAAGTGATGATAAAAAAGATACTGCAACAATTTTGAAAGAACTTTTCAAAGCTAATAAAAACGGCGATTTAAATATAACAGAAGTTGAAATTTATTATCCGACACTAAAAGGCAAAGAAGAAGATTTTGTCCAATTTATGCAAACACAATACGGCAAAAAAATCTCACGAAAAGAATGTGAAAAAATAATTGGGGACAAAGATTATTTTTCATATGTAGCGCGAAATGAAATAGACAAACTTGCCGAAAAATATGGTATAGAAGTAAAATACCCGCCTCGTAATACAGGCTATACCGCAATCCACGTAAGCACTATTTCTCCTGACGGATTTAAAGGTGAAATTCAGATTGTAGGTTGTAACGTAGAAAAGCTTTCAAACGTTGAACACCAATACTACAAAGCAAAATGCGGAAAAAAAGTTGATCCTGCTTTAAAAGCCGCATTTGAGCCTATAATGCCGCAATCTGAAAATACCGAAATAAAAGATTTAACTCAAGATTACACATTTTTTGCATATATTTTTGAAAGGTTAAAAGCCAAAATACATTATAAACAGAAAATCGATACCGAATTTTTAAGAGCACCTAAACGATTACTTGATCTGCAATTAGGATTTAACCAGAATGCCCCTATCATACGTGGACACTGGGCAAGAAACAAGAATATCGATTGGAAAATGTACACTATACCTCAATAATTGCAACATTTTCAATATGATAAGTCTGCGGAAACATATCAAACGGCTGAATTGTCTCTGTAATTTTACACCCTTTATCTTTTAAATATTTTAAATCGCGCGCTAAAGTTGCAGGATTACAACTTACATAAATAATCTTTCCGCTGCAGACCTTAAATGCATTATCCAGTGATTCTTCGGTACAGCCGCTACGCGGAGGATCAAGTATTACAACGTCAAATTTTCTTTTCTCCTGAGCAAAAAATTTCCCCGCATCCATATTATTTATTTCTATATTTTTTACTTTGTTCTCCCTAGCAATTTCATGCGCCAGTTCACAGGCATCTTTATTTTCTTCAACGCATACAACGTGCTTTGCGATATCCGAAACCGTTATTCCGAAAGCACTAACACCCGAATACGCATCAAGCACCATTGGCAATTTGAAATTTGATGAAATATAATCTTTTACATATTTGAAAATATTTTCCGCACTTTTAGGATTTACCTGAAAGAATGTATTTGCACCGATTTTGAAAGTTTTGCCCAAAATCCGCTCAATTACATAATCTTTTCCGCAGACGCATTCTGTTTTTTCACCCATTATCACATTCGTTTTTTTAGGGTTGAAATTCACACAAACACCAGCAACGCAATCAAACTCATCAAAAATACATTTTGCAAAATCCCTGAGCGCCTTAAATGTCTGAGTAGCATTAACAACAAGTGTCACAAGAATTTTACCGCTATCGGCGGACACTCTCAAAACAACGTGCCTTAAATCACCCGAATGTGCTTTTTCAACATAACCTTTTATTGCATAATCAAATGCTTTTTCCCTTATAAATTCAATTATCTCATCACAAATTTCAGGCTGCACAGGACAATATTTGATATTAACGATATCGTGCGTTTTAGGTTTATAATACCCTGCCAAAATTCTTCCTGAATTTTTTGTCTGTGAAACAGGATATTGAATTTTATGGCGATAATTATATTTTTGCGAACTCGGTATAGGAGCATTAACCACAACATCAAGCCCCCCGATTTTTTTCATAACATCTTTTACGTTTTGATGTTTTAACTCAAGTTGATAATCATAATCAATAAAACCCAATTGGCACGCACCACAAACTTTTTGAAGCGGACAAACAGGTTTAATACGATGTTCTGACGAAGTAATTATGGTTTTGGTCACCGCGTTAGCATACGTTTTATGGACTTTTTCAATTTTCACTTCAACAACATCACCCGGACAGGCATTTTCAACAAAAACTGCCATGCCGTCGTGGTGCGCAACACCAAAACCCAGATTTGAAAAGCTTTCTATTCTTACTGTTATTATTTCATTTTCCCGCATTATTGCTCTAACGTATAAATTCTGTTATTTACATCATTACTTAAAAACGTAGTTTGGAAATATTTTATATCATTGGTTTTGTCATAAGTTTCGAAGCCAAACATGAAATTATTACAATATTCATCATCATAATGTCTGAGCTCCGAAAACGTAACTTGCTTACATTCGGCAGGATTTTTGCCATTAACATCTTTCAGAACAAAAGCATAAGATTTATTTGTGTTTTCGGGATCATCCGCAAAATCAGGAGCTTTGCCCGGAACTAATTTATCAACAAAACCATAATACAATTCATCGTTGGATTTGCGCACGTAAAATTTATAAAGCTCAGAATTGCATTCGCCATATACTACCATGTTATCCTCTGTAGTTATACAGCCGATAGTTTCAATGCCCAATGTTGCCATCATTGACGATATAATTTTACTTTCCTCCTGCGGAACAAATCCTGTCTGCTTTAATGTATTTATCATTTGAGTTGTATCAGCATTTTTGTTAGTTGCGGCATTCAAAGTTACATATTCGGCATTTTTATTAAAAGTATCTTTTGGAAACGATTTATTTTGGCACGCTGTCATTACCCCCAGCCCCATAGTAGTTCCGATTAACACCTTACCTATAGTTCTTGCACCAATTCCTTTAAAAGAAACCTCATTAACTCTGATATCCATATTAATACTCCTTATAAATTCAATTATATTTTACGTTTTTCCGACAATTTTACAAAGTACTTGTAATCCGTACCCCAGCTTGCCATAGCATTTAAGACCGGCAGTAAACTGTATCCGACATCCGTCAGGGAATACTCAACTTTAGGCGGGTTTGTCTGATAATCTTTTCTTACAACAATACCTTCTTCCTCAAGTTCTTTAAGGCAATATGAAAGAACTTTCTGCGTGATTCCTTTAACAGATTTTTTAATCTCACAAAAACGCTTGGTACCTTTCAGTAATTCCCTAATAATCAACGCCTTCCACTTGTGCCCCAGAAAAATCAGGGATGTTTCAACAGGACATTCTGGAAGATTTTTGTACTCAATCATAACTCCACCGCTACACATTAACTATAACAATTAAACTACAATTTGCAAAAATGTTCAATAGCATTCGCCCAGCCGTTGTCTTTCACGTCATCCGTTATATATGTTGCAACAGCTTTTAACTCTTCGGATGCATTTCCCATCGCAACACGAATTCCGCCGGCTTCCAAAAGGGCAATATCGTTGTTTTGGTCACCAATTGTCAAGACTTCATCATCCTTTAAACCATAGTACTCTTGAAGAAATTTTACCGAATCGTACTTATTTGCATTTTTATTGGAAATTTCGCAAAAATACGGAGAAGATTTTACTATAAAACATTCTGGAAACATTTTAATTAAATCATTAACCCACACCGAAACCGTTTCAGGATTGTTAAAATCAAGCGCCAGCATTTTGCTTGCATATTTTATTTCCATCTCATCAAAATTCACAATACTGTACGAAACTTTCTGCTCATCAGAATATCTTTTTATAAAATCGTTATCATTTTCGGCATATAGTTCATCATTTGTATAAATTTGAAGATGCACATTATTTTCTCTTGCCCACGATATTCCTTTTCTTACCGTATCAGTATCCAATACTTTCTGATAAATAATTTTACCATCGCTATCATTGATTTGACCTCCCTGATAGGACACAAGAGCATCTTTAAAATTCATCTTCTCATATATCTGAACTGCAGCTTTATACATTCTGCCGGTAACAGGAACAACTTTTATACCGTTTTTTTGCAATTTTTCCAGACAAGACATCAATTCAGAAGGCAGAGTTCTGTCATAATTCAGTAAAGTTCCGTCTATATCCGTTGCGATTAATTTGATCATACGGATTCTCCGATTAAATTTAATGATTTATAAATTGCACAAATCGTCTTAGCATCCGTAATTTCACCATTCATAATCATTTTCTTAACATCCGATATTGAATACTCCATATTTTCCAATAATTCATCCTCATCGGGATGTTTGCCGACAAATTCGAGGTCTTGCGCCAGATACAAATATAATTTTTCGTCACAAAAACCGGCAGACGAATATACGTTGCCTAAAAATGTCCACTTATTTGCTTTGTAACCTGTTTCTTCTTCCAATTCTCTTTTGCAGGCCTCATGCGGATTTTCATCTTTTTCAAGTTTGCCTGCAGGAAGTTCCAGTAAATCCTGCTTCAGCGGATACCTGTATTGCTTAACAAAAAGGATTTTGTCATCCTTAACAGCACAAATCGTAACGCCGCCTGAGTGTTCCACAACCTCACGCCACGCCATATTTCCCGATGCCAGGCGGACATCATCATATCTTACGTCTATAATCCGCCCCTCATAAACTTTTTTAGAAGTTACAGTTTCTTCTTTCATAACTGTAATTTTAGCACAAAAGAAAAACTTATAGAATGTTCACAAATTTGTCTGAAGAATAAAATTTTTGATATAATTCTCGCATGAGTTATATACCTTTATACAGAAAATATCGTCCGCAACAGCTTGAAGAAGTTGTCGGCCAGGAGCACGTTAAACGTGCCTTAACAAATGCAATCGAAACAAATAAAATTTCGCATGCCTATCTTTTTACAGGGCCAAGAGGTACCGGTAAAACATCCACCGCAAGAATATTTGCAAAATCTTTGAATTGCGAAAAGGGACCTACAATAAATCCATGCGGGAAATGCCCGAATTGTATTGATATTACAAACTCTACCCCAATGGATGTTATAGAAATTGACGCTGCAAGCAACAGGTCTGTTGAAGATGCGGAAAAAATAATTGAGCGTGTTATGTATGCACCTGTTAACAGCCGCTACAAAATATACATAATAGATGAAGTCCATATGCTCTCAACTACCGCATTTAACGCGTTATTAAAAACTCTTGAAGAGCCTCCGCAAAATGTTATTTTCATACTTGCAACAACGGAAGTTCACAAAGTTCTTGATACGATTAAGAGCCGGTGCCAAAGATATGATTTCAAACGCATAACAACGGATGATATAACAAAACAACTCAAAATGATTGCACAAAAAGAGGGGATAAATATAACTGATGACGCTCTTATAACGATTGCAAAAACTTCCGCAGGCGGAATGAGGGACAGCATTTCGCTCCTTGAACAATTGAGCGTATTAGGTGGTGAAATCACAACAAAAGATATTGATAATCTTTTAGGCAGACTTTCGTTTGATATATTGAGTGAATTTTCCGATAAAATTGTCAATTCAAAACCAAATGAAGCAATTGAAATACTGGATAAAGTTTACAATTCCGGAAACGAACCGGCTCTTATTATGACTAACCTTCTGGATTATTTCAGAAATCTTTTAATTGTCAAAACCTGTGAAAAAGATAAAGCAATTGAATTGTCCCAGTTAAACGATGAGCAGTTAAAAGTATTGTCAAACCAGGCAAAAAATCTTGAAACACACCAGATTTTGTCACTGATAAACAAATGCTCCGATTATGTAAAAGAAATTAAATCAACTACAAATCCTAAACTTTGGCTGGAAGTCGGAATTATTGATCTTGCCAATTTAACCGAAAACACTACACTGGCAAAACTTCAGGAGCGTATAACGGCACTGGAAAATGGTTCTCCTCAGTCTGTATCCGCACAGCCTGTTAAAATTACAGCTCCGGCTCCAAAGCCATCAGCTAAGCCTGTTATTAATGAAAAGCCTGTTGAAAAAACAGAGGAAAAACCGTCAGAAGCAAAGGCTCCTGTTTCTGAGCCCCCAAAAGAAGATATCCCTGTGATGCCGACTGTTCCACAATCTGATAGCACTAATGATATAAGTAATTTATGGGCACGTTTATTAAGTGTAACAAAAGCTCCTACTAATGCACTTCTCAAACAATGGGCAAATCCTGTTGAAATAACTGAAGAAAAAATTGTAATAGGAATAAAAAATCAGGTATTTTTACCTCAGTTTGAATCGGGTTCAAAACGTGATGCACTTCTAAATGGTATTAAAGAACTTTACGGAAAAGAAGTTCCGCTGACGGTAAGATTATCAAAACCCGAAGATAAAGCGGTGTCTCCCAGGCAAAGCGTAGAAAAAACGAAAACTCAAAAAACAGTTTCTGCCCCTAAACCTGAAAATGAGCATCCGAAAGAGGATATTTCGCTTGATGAGGTTATGGAAATCAGTGATGAAGTTACGCCGGAAGAAAATATGCAAAATGCCGAATATGCAGGGCAGTCTGACCTTGTCAAAATGACTTTGCAAGTATTTAACGGGAAAATAATTGAATAAAAACCTTTTTTATATATAATTTCACGTATGGAATATTTAAAAAATGAGTATGATGTAATTGTTGTCGGAGCAGGTCACGCAGGATGCGAAGCGGCATTGGCGTGCGCTAAAAAAGGCGCTAAAGTTTTACTTTCAACAATTAATGTTGATAATATAGCACTTATGCCTTGTAATCCTGCAGTCGGAGGTCCTGCAAAATCAACCCTGGTAAGAGAAATCGATGCATTGGGCGGAGTTATGGGCGAGGCGGCTGATGCAACTTATGTTCAAATGAAGGTTTTAAATTCATCAAAAGGCCCTGCCGTTCGCGCATTAAGGGCTCAATCGGATAAAAAAGAATATTCCGCTTATATGCGCAACATTCTTGAAAGCCACGATAATATTAAGCTAAGACAGGCGTGCATAACTGATATTATTGTTGAAAACGGTAAAATTACAGGCGCCGTTGATGAATTCGGTATCGAATATAAATGCCGCACTGTTGTCCTTACAACAGGAACATCCCTTAACGGCCGTATTTTTGTTGGATTAAAATCATATTCCGCAGGACGCTTGGGCGAACCAGCTGCATATGGTTTAACCGAAAGTCTCAATAAACACGGAATTATAACCAAAAAGCTCAAAACAGGAACACCTCCGAGAGTTGATAAAAGAACAATAGATTATTCAAAAATGACAATTCAGCCGGGAGATGAAGAATTAACATTCTTTTCATTCAGACCTGACCGACCTGTCCGCAAACAGTACCCTTGCTATCTTACACGCACGAATGAAGAAACTCACAGAATAATAAAAGAAAACCTTGATAAATCGCCTATGTATCAGGGCCTGATAAAAGGTGTCGGGCCAAGATACTGCCCATCTATTGAAGATAAAATAGTTCGTTTCAGTGAAAATCCTTCACATCATATTTTTATAGAACCTGAGGGTTTGAGCACTTATGAAGTTTACATTCAGGGTTTTTCAAGCAGTCTGCCTGCTGATGTTCAGATAAAAATGCTCAGGACACTTCCGGGATTAGAAAAAGCACACATTATAAAACCGGCTTATGCCGTTGAATATGACTACGTTCCTGCTGTTCAGACAACGCACTCTTTAATGTCAAAAAATATTAAAGGATTATTCTTTGGGGGGCAAATCAACGGAACAAGCGGTTATGAAGAAGCTGCCGCTCAAGGATTAATTGCAGGAATTAACGCAGTAAACTATATAAATAATTCCGAAATGCTTGAATTATCACGTGCATCATCATATATTGGAACGTTAATTGATGATTTGGTAACAAAAGATATTGATGAACCGTACAGAATGCTAACTTCCCGCTCAGAATACAGATTACTCTTAAGACAGGATAACGCTGACGAAAGATTAACGGAAATCGGTTATGAACAAGGACTCATTGACGAAAATCAATATAAAATTTTCAAAAATAAACAAGCCACGATAATATCGGAACTTGAGCGCGTACAAAATACAAAGATTTCAGCAACAGATGAGGTAAATTCAATTCTGGCGGAAGTTTCGGAGCACATTGACAGAGGCGTCAAAGTAGCAGAACTTCTCAAACGCCCTAATATTTCGTACGACACAATAAAGAAAATTGATGATTTTGCCAAAGATTTACCAAAGGATGTCTGCGAACAGGTTGAAATACTTATAAAATATGACGGATACCTTAAACGGCAGGAATTTCAGATAGAACAGGCATCAAAACTCGAAAAATATAAGATACCTGATAATATTGACTACGACAAAATTGAACATATATCAACGGAAACTAAACAAAAGCTCGCCAAAATACGACCGAAAGATTTGGCTCAGGCATCCAGAATCGGCGGAGTTAAACCCGCAGACATATCCGTTTTGATGGTTATGCTGAAATAATTAATCTTCATAGTATTCTTCTTCGTACGTAGTTTTTACGTGCCCGTGTCTACGACTTCTGTCTTTATTGACTTTAACCATGCCGGAACGCATAACATAAACAGGCTGACAGCAACCGCCTACAAAATGGACATTTGTCGGATACATAGCAGCTGCGGGATAACCGTATACCACATTATTTGGCATAACGTAAGAACGATGCGCATAATTTGACGGGTATCTGTATGTTGCAGGAGACATTGAATTGATATTCATAACCCCTACAGAAGTACCCCTCATAACAGGCGCAGCTACAGGCGTTCCCGAAGTTCCTGATACCGAAGTATAAGCATCGGCACTTCCGCATAAAAAGCATAACATTAACATAAATAAAACAGATAAAAATGCATTTTTCATATAATCTTCCCTTTCATTATTTATAACGATTAAGAACGAATTTTTTGACATTTTTAATGGCATTAATTTACAAATATTTACAAATCTAATATTGTAAAAAAAACTTATATTATTTTGATTAATTCTGCGAATTTACAACGCCGTTGCAGATATTTTAATAATTCTTGCTCTATTTGCCCAACTCGTTGTTTAGTAATCCCCAAAATTTGGGCAACCTCTCTTTGTGATTTCTGAGGAGAGCCATGCAAACCATATCTCAAATTCAAGATTTCTTTGTCCCTAGGCTCTAATTTCTCAAATAATCTTTCAACGTAATCCCAACGTATTCCGTTCAACTCTTCCTGTTTTGATTTAATATCCGATTCTGATGGGATAAAATCTGCTATTTTTTTTGCACCATCCATTGAACGAATAGGTGCATCAATACTCACAGTATTGTTTATCGCTTCCAATATAGACTTGACTGCTTTCTCTGGTATATCAAGTTTGTCAGCAATTTCTTGTACGGATGGTTCTCTTTCAAGTTTTTCCGATAAATCGGAAATAACCTTTTTTATTTCATTTATCTTCTTATGTCTACCTCTGGGAACTCGTATCGTATAAGCATTATCCATAATTGCACCTTGTATTGCATGCTCAATGGACTGTACTGCATAGGAGCATAACTTAACACCCCATTTATAATCAAATTTTTCAGTCGCCTTTACCAGTCCTGCATTCCCTTCTTGAATCAAATCCAATATCGGTACACCGTTACCCATATACTTTTTCGCTACAAATACAACAAATCTGAGATTGGAATTTATCAGGAGCTGTTTTGCTTTTTCATCATGCTGCTCAAGCATTTTTTTTGCAAGCTCAAGCTCTTTTTCAGGAGACAACCGCGGATATTTTCTTATCTCTTTAAAATATAAACCAAGTTGATCGTCTGTTTTTATTAAATCCTTTTCCCATGATTGTAATTTATTTGATTTTTTAACTGATTGCCCTTTAACATCATTATCCGCAATATTTTTTTCGTATTCTTTCAAAATATCCTGCTCAAATTTGTTATTAAAATCTTTCGTGAAAGTATCTTTGTCTAAAGTGCCACCAAAAGAAATATTATCAGACAGCAAACCTAATTGCCTGCCGGAAAAAGACCTGTTTTCAGGCAATTTCCCACTACGAATAGGTTTTGTGTTATATTGTATTATTTTTGTATTAATCAGATCGATACGCATAAATCTATTCAATGTAATAATAAATAAATATTTCAGGTCAAATTGTATTCTATACTAACATTTTTTTCAACATAAATAACAAAAATTATTACAAAAATTCAAATTCATATTTGATTTAAACAATTTGTCCGAACGCATCTGGCAAATTTTCTATAATATCACATGGCAAAACAGAATATTTGCCCAATTTTTCTCTTGCGGCAAGCCCTGCCAATGAATGTAATTTGGCACCTGTTTTTGCAGAGTTGAATGTATCCAATCCCTGCGCCAAAAGTGACACTATAATTCCAGATAAAACATCACCGCTTCCGGCTTTTGCAATAGCGCTATTTGGTGCATTATTTTTAAATATTTCGTCTGTTCCAGAGCAAACTACCGTTTTCGCAGATTTTAGAACCGTTGTACATCCATATTTTTCGGTTATTTTTTGTGCATATTTTTCCGTATCAGCCAGAATTTCATCAACCGAAACTTCATCCAAAAGTCTTGATGCCTCTTTAGGATGCGGGGTTAATATTAATTTTTCAGGTAAATTTTGAGGCATTTTTTCAGCCAAAATATTTAAACCGTCAGCATCAATTACAACAGGCACATCAATTTTTTGCGCAAAAACATTATCAAAAATTTGATGTGCGGTTTCGTCTGTTCCTAATCCGCATCCGATTAAAACCGCCTGAGCAGTCGGCAAAATTTCAGGAATTTTTTCAACAGGCGCAAATACAACCGACTGAGTCTGCGTGCTAATTGCGTGTCTTACTTCATCATCACAAGCCAAAATAACGTATCCGCAGCCGGATTTCAGCGCTGCTTGACTTGATAAAATAGCCGCACCTGTCATATATTTTGAACCCGAAATATTCAAAACTTTACCAAATGTTCCTTTATTTGAGATTTCAGGTCTTTCTGGCAGTTTAAATTCCATTTTGTCTCACCGCCTCATAAGCAACAATCGCAACGGAATTGGAAAGATTTAAACTTCTCTGTCCCTCTTTCATAGGAATTGTACGTGCATTTTCATCTTTGACATATTTATCAGGCAAACCTCTTGTTTCAGGGCCGAAAACGATAAAATCACCCTCTTTAAATTCAATTTCCGTGTACAATTTTTTCGCTTTCGTTGTCAGATAATAAAAATTAGCATCTTTATTCGCCTCTAGCAATTCATCCATTGTCGGAATTCTTTGAATATTAACAGAATCCCAATAATCAAGCCCCGCCCGTTTCGTATACTTATCAGAAAGGGAAAAACCCAATTTCCCGATCAGGTACAAATCCGCACCGATACAGGCACAAAGCCGCGCGATATTACCCGTATTTTGCGGGATTTCAGGCTCATATAAAACAACGTTTAACTTACTTCCCTTCATTCAATACACTCTTTGCTTCAATTACAACAGGAAGTCCGCGAACTACACAAAATACGATAGCCACAACAGCAAGCCAATAACCTACCGTAAACATCAGATCTGCATAAGGAATATTCGGAATTTTTGAAGCGATAATCACAATAAAAGCCATAACCTTTGCAACCGCATAGCTTATTCTCATGAATTTTGAGCCCGTAATAAATTTACAAATCGGATTTTTCTGCATTCCGAACGGTGTATAACCCTTTTCCATAGCGGCAGAACGAATTGTATCTGTTACAAACCCTCTTGTAATTGCGATTAGCGGGAACAAAATTGATAGCCATCCCAAAACCGCGAACAAAATCCAATAGGTATTTTCAACGATTCTGTCACTCATAATGTCTAATAGTGCGCCGAGCTTAGATTCTTCGTGAAATTTTCTTGCAAGCCAGCCGTCAACCCCGTCAAGCGCGAATGCCAAAATTGTCAGAATCAATGCCCAAACGTAAGCCGTTACGCTATTGGGGAGCGCCATTATCAGATACACCCCGATAAACATTAAAAATACTCTGAAAATTGTTACAAAATTAGCCATTACTACCCTCTTTTTGTTCTTGAAAGTGCAAAATCAACATTATCCAATTGCTTTGCCTTTTCACCTAACATAACTTTTTCTGCCTGTTCTAATATAGATACAACCTCATACCCGTTATAACCGTCAGAACGCGCTTTTTTGCCCTCTTCACAACAACTTATAAAGTGCTGACATTCTAACTTCAACGGCTCAATTTCAAGATAATCGGATGTTATTACCTGACCTTTATTTTCCACAAAGTTATCATAAATAGTGAGTTTATTTTCAGGCAAAGTATCATCTAAAATTGCAGTTGCCTTTGTCCCTCTGACCAGAAGTACAACGTGTTTTTGAGGAGTAATCCAACTGTCTGAAATCTGAGCCAAAATTCCGCCCTCAAACTCAATTCCGATATGGGTTATATCCATAATATTATTTCTGTCGGATGAACAGCCGAAAGCAGAAACAACTCTCACAGGCTCTTTACCCGTAACGTAACTTATCATTGAAACATCATGCGGAGCCAAATCCCACATAACACTTCTGTCGTTTTTGAAATAGTTTACGTTTAATCTGTCACTTTGAGCATAAACAATATCACCCAAAACACCTTCTTCAATAAGCATTTTCAACCTGTTTACCGCAGGATGATAAAGAAGCAAGTGCCCTACCATTAAGACTAAATTCTTGCTTTCGGCAAGTTCCATAAGGTCTTTTGCCTCTTTTGCAACCGTTGAAATAGGTTTTTCAACGTAAACGTGTTTTCCTGCTTCCAAAAGCGATTTTACTATTCCGTAATGCGTGTGGCTTGGTGTTACAACAACTACACCCGTTACGACATCACTATTCAAAATCTCTTTAAAATCTTTTGTTACCTTAACGCCCTTGTACTGCTCCTGAACTTTTTTAAGATTTTCTTCATCCAAATCGCATACGATTTCAAGCGCGTTCAAATTATAAAAATTACGGACAATGTTTCTTCCCCAGCATCCGCAACCTATTACGGCAATTCTCTGTTCAGCCATCTTTAATCCCCTCTGTAATGTATCTATCCTCAGATTATATAACAAAAACAAGTCATGACAAAATTTGTTACCAAATGTTATTCAAATAATCGTAGAGGACTTGAAAAATAATTCAGGAGAGTAAATAATACCAAAAACACTCTTTGAAAGGATAAAGATTATGAGCAAAAAATACGGTCGCTACACAGAAGAAGAACTCCTGAAATACGAGAAGGAAATACTCCCGATGCTAAAAAAAATGGCGAAATGGGAAGCGGCAGAATACCTGAAGACACATCCGGACGTAGCGAAAATGATGTTCTCTCACTTAGAGATGTGCAAGGACAAGATTCTCCAAATGTAAAGGATATAAAAGATTATGCAAACATATCACGGTTACACAGAGGAAGAATTGGAAAAGTTCAACAAGGAAGTAATGCCCAAAATATACCAAATGCCCAAAGGGGAACAGGGCAAATACATTAAAGAACACAAAGAGATAGCACGGATGCTATTTGCTTCAATTTCAACGTATAAAGACCAAACCTGCAGAATGATATGGGATTAATAAAAAACAGGCATTGCTGCCTGTCTTTAGTTTGGACTCAGAGGGGCTCGAACCCTCGACCAATTGATTAAGAGTCAACTGCTCTACCAACTGAGCTATAAGTCCATTTTATACTTACAACTCTAATTTATTTCAAACAAGAAAAAATTACAAGCAAATAATTTCACAAAGTTGTAATTTTATGCCGCCTGCACTTCAGAAGGATTAGCGGTCTTTTGGCGTTCTTCAAGAATTCTTTCTTGCTCTTTTCTTATAACATTAACATTTTCCGCAAATGCTTTTGAATATTTCATTGAGTGACGTATTGAACCGATAATAATTCCTGCAATAAACAGAGGAGGAGCTATTGCTACACCGAATTTTCCTGTCTTTTTCAGCCAGTTCGGAGATTTTGCAAGCGTACCATGCCACAAATTCTGCACTGATTTAACAAAATTTTTACCGTTAAAATTTTCACCCCATTTAGTAATTTTAGATGCCATTTTTGCTATTTTTTCAGGTTTCATATTAGCAAACATTCCGCCCAAGGCTTTCGGAATAAATGCCGTTCCTGCGAACAATGCGGCCATCTCTGCCAGGAATACGGTGCCCGGATGCTGCTGTGAAAATTCTTTACCCTTTTTGCCTATATTAAAAAGACCTCTGACCAAGCCGATAGCGCCAAGGCCTATTGCAATTGCTCCGCCGATTTTTGCGGTAACTCCAGCTCCTGCCACAAACTTAGCCGCAGGGCCTTTTAATTCTTGGCATGTTGAATTAATAAATCTGTTTACAAGACCTCCCGACTGCGCAGAAAATACTTCAGCAAGGTTTTTGCCTCTGGCGCCTATCGCACCTGTCAAACCATAAACCAATGGTATTGCGCCAAGTCCGAAACCAAGCATAACTCTTTTGGATTTGTCTTTTATCTGTTTTCTGGCCTGATCTTCTGCCAGTTTATACACAACCTGATCAGGTAACATTAAAATTAAATCTTCAGCCTTCTTTTTATCTATCCCTGTTACCTGAGGATTATAACTTCCGCTTTGTACGTTTACAGATTGTACTGACATAAACACCTGCCTTATCCGCTATTTTGCTACACACTAAATTTATAAGAAGGCTGAATTTCTAAAATTGCCTGTTATACGGTAAATCTTAATATAAATTTACATAATTGCGACAAACATTCATTTTTCTATGATACCATTGAACTTATGGATAAGACTTTTTACATTCAAACTATGGGCTGCAAGGCTAACGCTTTTGAATCTGATATTATCTGCGAAAACTTAACCGCAAACGGCTATACACAGGTAAAATCTGTTGAAAATGCAGATTTTTTCATTCTAAATTCCTGCACAGTTACTCACAAAAGTGATAATGAAGCTTTTTATATTCTGAGAAACGCAAAACATAAAAAACCCGATGTGAAAACAATTTTAACTGGCTGTATAGCACAAGTTGAAAAAAATAAACTTCTTGAAAAAAATTACATTGATGTTGTTATCGGCAACGCGGAAAAACTTGAAATTTCAAAATACCTCAATGACAATAACACCGCCGCAACTTCCGATATTATGAACAGGTCGGAATTTGACAAAATCATCCTCACAGATACCTCTAAAACCAGAGCATCGTTAAAAATCCAGGACGGCTGCGACAACAGATGTTCATATTGCATAATTCCGTTTGCAAGAGGGAAAAGCAGAAGTGCTGATGTTGATTTTATAATAAACGAAATCAACAAATTCGCTGATAACGGCTTTAAAGAAGTTGTTTTTACAGGCATTCATATCGGACAATGGGGAAAAGATTTGGGACTTGAGTTAATAGATTTACTGCGTGCGGTTGAAGATAAAACCAAAATTCACAGGTACCGTCTGGGTTCATTAAACCCGCTGGAAATAAATGATGAATTACTTGATTTCTTATCAAAATCAGAAAAATTTGCACCTCACTTTCATCTTTCATTGCAGTCCGCATGCGACAAAACTTTAAAATCCATGAACAGGTTTTATTCTGCGGAATTTTTTCTGGAACAAATTGAAAAAATCAACGGAATTTTTGATTTACCATTTCTGGGAAGCGACATAATAACAGGTTTTGCGGGAGAAACAGATGAAGATTTTGAAATTACCCGCCATAATCTTGAAAAATCGGGCCTTTCAGCAATTCACACGTTTCCTTATTCGGTAAGGCAGGGAACAATCGGCGCTAATATGCCAAATCAGGTTGACGAGGCAACCAAAAATAAACGGGCAGATATTATAAAGGAAATTTCAGCACATAAATACGACTATTTTGTAAAACAAAATACAGGCAAAATCAGAGAAGTTATTATAGAGAAACATCCCGATAAAAAAACAGGGTTCTTAAAAGGAATGACCGATAATTATCTGGCTGTTCATCTCAATTCTAAAGATTTGAATTTAACAAACACTCTTGTTAAAGCCAAAATAACAAATTTTAAAAACAATATAATCACCGCCGAAATAATTTCTTGATTATTAATTTTATTTGTTTTAGACTTTTACCGTTAAAAACACACAAGACGAGGTATAAACATGCTTGATATTAAACTTATTAGGGAAAATCCCGAAAAAATTAACGAACTTTTAAAACGCAGAAATCCTGATTTATCAATAGATGAAGTTATAGCCGTTGATGTCAAGCGCCGTCAAATCCAGACTGCCGCAGATGAATTGAGAGCAAAACGCAAAAAAGAATCTCAAAAAATCGGCGAACTTAAAATGAAAGGCGAAAATACCGATGCAATTCAGGCAGAAGTTAAACTTATAGGTGATGAAATTAAAAACCTTGAAGAAGAACAAACCAAACTTGATGAATATCAACAGGATTTACTTCTTCATATTCCGAATATTCCGTCAGAACTGACACCTGTCGGAAAAAGCGAAGATGACAATGTTGTTGTTGCTACTTGGGGAAAACCTACAGAATTTGACTTTGAGCCTAAACCTCACTGGGAGATTTGTGAAGAAAAAGGTCTTGTGGATTTTGAACGCGGTGTAAAACTATCACAATCAAGATTTACCCTTTATACAGGCAAAGGTGCAAAATTAGAGCGTGCAATAATAAACTTTTTCCTTGATGCGCACTGCTCAGATCAGGGTTATCTTGAAGTTTTACCGCCGTTTATGGCTAACGCACAAACAATGACAGGAACGGGACAATTGCCAAAATTCAAAGAAGATATGTACAAATGCGAAAATGAAGATTTGTACTTAATTCCGACCGCTGAAGTTCCTGTTACAAACATATATTCAGGTGAAATTCTTTCGGAAAGCGATTTGCCTGTAAAAATGGCCGCTTATACTCCTTGTTTCAGACGGGAAGCGGGTTCTGCCGGTAAAGATACAAGAGGTTTAATAAGAGTTCACCAATTCAACAAAGTAGAACTGGTTAAACTCACAAAACCTGAAGAAAGCCAAGTTGAACATGAAAAATTAACCGAAGATGCTGAAGATATGCTTGTTCAGTTAGGCTTACCATACCGCAGAGTTGCGCTCTGCTCAGCTGATATAGGTTTCAGCGCAAACAAATGCTGGGATTTGGAAGTTTGGATGCCTTCTTATAATACCTACAAAGAGATTTCAAGCTGTTCAAATTACGGTGATTATCAGGCACGCAGAGCAAACATAAGATACAGAGATAAAGAAACCGGCAAAGTTAATTTTGTACACACAATAAACGGCTCCGGTCTCGCTGTCGGCAGAACTTTTGCCGCTATTTTGGAAAACTTCCAACAAAAAGACGGTACCGTATTAATACCGGAAGTTTTACAAAAATATACCGGATTTGACAGAATATAATACATATTGAAATGTAGTTATTACACCACGTTTGACATATTTGTTAAATTTTTGTAAATTTTTTGGCATGGACTAACAAATTTTACATTCACTCGTTTTAGAATTAATACAAGAACATTGGATGGTGTGTAATGAATATTAGCTCGATTGATAAATTTAGTGAAAGTTCAAGCTCTCTTGGACGATTAAAGTACAGGGGGCAAAGTGTTCATGACCGACATATGGCGGAGAGTTGTGTCGGTGCTAAAAATAGTTATGAGGATAAAAGCGGCAGAGTTATGAATGATAATAATTCTGCCGCTTTTAATTTTAAGGGCGGTGCAGGATTACTTGGGAAAGAATGGGTAGGCAACCTTTTAGTTAAGATAAACGAACATAACCAAATAACAAACGCCATAATATCTTTCATAATGGCAGGCATACTCAGACCTATGTTTACTATGCAGTTAAAGGTTGATGAGAAGAAAGACAAAGTTCTTGCAACATTCCACTCAATATCTTCTGCGGTTTTAGGTTTATTGGTAACTATGGGAATTACTCATCCGATAGACAATGCCATTAAAGATGTACATAATAAACCTGATAAATACGCAAATAAAGTATTTAAAGATATTAATAACGAAATTGAAACATATTTAAAAAATGGCTTCGCCGCAAATTCAAAAGAAGTAAAACATTTAACCAATAAAAAAGCAGCAATTGAACTTATTGCCAAAAATTTCCCTGAATGGGTAATATGCATACCAAGAGCAATGTTAACTGTTGCATTAATACCTGTTTTTATGAAAGGTATCACTTCTATACACAACAAATTATCCCAAAAAGATAAGAATAATGCTCAAAAAACTGATGTTAAAGATATTCCGGATAACAAACAGAAAACTGCAAAATTAAAAGATACACTGGATAAATCAGAACAAGATGTTAGTTTTAAAGGACATTTATCGGACAAAATCGCTAAAAGACTTGTTGTTCCTTTTATGAATTCAAAATTTGTCAAAAATACCGCTGAAAAATTTGCTGATAATATGGGCTTTATATATGACACGATACAAATGGTTGCTTCTTTTGCAATAAGCGCAACATATGCAATAAGAAGTTATAAAAATACAAAACTTGATTCCAATGAAAAGAACAGAAAAGTCCTTGCTCTCAACCACTTTACAACTTGGGCAATTTCAACCGCAATATCTTTGATGACTCTTAAACGTCTGAGCAGCTGGTGGCAGCGTAACCCAATGGCAAAATTAATAGTTAAGAGAGCAGAATTTGCAAGTGAAACCGCAAGAAAAGAATTTGTTAAAGGATACGCGGATAAACAAGCTGAATTACTTAAAAATGCACGCAAAACAAAGGGTTACTTCAATCGTTATAAAGCTAAAAATGATGCAAGAAAATATTCGGCCTGGGATTACTATATGGACCAAAATCCACTCAAAAAGGATATGACAGATGCAGAAAAGGCGGAATTAGAAAAATTAACAAATATGCTTGGCGGCTTGAGTATTTCACAAAGACAAGTCGTATGGGGTACGGTAACAAGATTACTTGTTCCTCTGTGCTCAACAGTTTTTGCAAGTAAACTTGGACGTAAAGTCATAAATAAACGGGAAGCAAAGCAGGAAGCTGCACGTCAGGCAGAGCAACAGCAATTAAAACAAGTTGATGCAGAAAATAAAAATTTGGAAAAACTAATAAAAGATGTTGAAATAGAAGAAACTTCTGAAGCTTAATATCTTCCATTAAAATTTATTTACATGTACTAGACAAATAATCGGAGTTAATATATAATTTAATCAGTTATTGAAAGAACGGTGTCCCCGTTCTTTTTTTACTAATAGAGCAGCTGTGTAAAGGAGGGTAAATGAAACAAGATTTAAACAGATACGAAATCATTGAAAAAATTACTCCTCTTATTGAAAATACGGCAATGCGCTTCGGGCTTGTACCGGTTGAGATTGACTTTGTTAAAGAAAACCACCGCTGGTTTCTGAGAATTTTCCTCTACTCAAGAGAACGTGATATAACTCTTGATGACTGCGAAAACGTCACTAGAAGCATTGAAGATTTTCTTGACGAATTAATTCCGGTAAAATATAACCTTGAGGTTTCATCACCCGGGTTAGAAAGAAAATTTAAGTCCGAAAAAGAATTTATCATTTTTCAGGGGCGCAGAATAAGCCTGAAACTCAAAGAACCGCTTGAAGGTGAAACGGAAAAAATCTTTAAAGGCGAAATACTGGATTATGATGTAAATGAGGGTTTGAAATTCTTCCGTTTTGATGACGGACAGGAACTTCAAATACCAAAAAGCAACATTCAATCAGCAAAATTATACATAGATTAATAATATAAGGAGAAAAAAGATGATTAAAATCGGATCGGCATTGTTTGAAGCGTGCGAAGAGTTAGAAAAGGAACGAGGAATTTCAAAAGAAATTTTAATAAGTTCACTTTGCGATGCAATTGTTGCAGCATACAAAAGACAAATGAGAAACAAAGAAGCCACAAATATTGAGGCTATTTTGGATGAACAAGCAGGCGAAATTGGCGTTTTCAGTACAAAAGAAGTTGTTGAAAATGTAGAAGACGATGAAGTTCAGATTTCGTTAGCTCAGGCAAAAGAAATTGACGAAGAAGTTGAAGTAGGCGATGAAGTTAAAATAGAAGTCACTCCGGAACAATTTGGCCGTATCGCAGCACAAGCCGCAAAACAAGTCATAACTCAGCGTATCAGAGAAGCCGAACGTGGTATGGTTCTTAATGAATTCTTTGAAAAGAAAGGAACGTTAATTACAGGTATAATTCAACGTGTTGAAAACAGAAACGTTATCGTAAATATCGGCAAAATTGATGCTGTTATGCCTCAAAAAGAACAGATTCCGGGCGAATACTATAAACCGGGTAACAGAATAAGAGTTTTTGTACTTAACGTTAAAGAAACAAACCGTTTACCGCACGTTATTGTATCACACGCACACGCTGAAATCGTAAGAGAGTTGTTTGAGCTTGAAGTTCCGGAAATTGAAGACGGTATTGTTGAAATTAAATCAATTTCACGTGAAGCAGGTTACAGAACAAAAATTGCGGTTGCATCATCAGATCCTGATGTAGATTGCGTAGGTGCTTGCATAGGACCTAGAGGAAGCCGTATTCAGACTATCGTAAACGAACTCAAAAACGAAAAAATTGATATCGTAAGATATTCTGATGATCCTGTTGAATACATTGTTAACGCACTTTCCCCTGCAAGAGTTGTTTCTGTTGACATTCTTGCTGATGATGAATATGCACACGAAGCAATGATAGTCGTTCCTGACGATCAATTAAGTCTTGCTATCGGCAGAGAAGGTCAAAATGTAAGATTAGCTCACAAGCTTACCGGATGGAAGATAGACATCAAGAGCGTTTCTCAGATGGAAAAAGCAGAAAGTGATAAAATGGCTGATTACAATTATGATGAAGAAGAATCTTCAAACGGTTTTGACAATGTAGATGAAGACGAATTGCAGGAAGAAATCGCAGAAGAAATGAATCAGCAGGTCGCAGACGAAGAAGATTTCGAGCCTGAAGATGCACAGGAATCTTTTGAAGAAGAAACCTCTGAAGACGAAGTCAATGAATAAATATACAAAATCATATAACGTAATCCTTGACAACATGGATTTGCTTGAATACCGTCTGAGACCAATCTCTGCAATAATGTATCTACAAGATGCCTTTGCAAGATATACGGCAACAAAGGGTATGGCAGCATACGATTTGTTTGCTGAGAACTTGTATTGGGTTGTCGCGGAAATCAATATCGATTTTACCGATTATTTACCTTTTTGGTCTGAAGAAATAAAGGTGGAATTGTGGTTTTCAGAAATTTCAAAACTAAAGATTTATATTGATTTTTATATTTATCATAAAGACCAAGTTATTGCCAAAGGTAATTCTCTGTGGTTTTTAATAAGCAGAGAAAGCAAACGGCCTGTTAAAGCAGACAAAGTTGCCGAAAAATTTGAAGTCTGTGAAGAACTTGCAGCCGGCGGACATCAAAAGTTTGAAATTCCGCCAACAACAGAGGTTTATACAAAAATTGAGCATACAAACAATTTGTCTGACACAGACTTTAACAAACATGTAAATAACAAAAGTTACATAAATCTTGCTGAAATGACAGCCCCTGACGAATTCAAGAGGACTCATAGGTTAAAAAATCTGCACATACGATTCAATAGAGAAACCTTTTTAGGCGATATTTTAACCTGTACCGCCAACAGAACGGAAGACAAAAACACATTTACTCATATCATAGAAAAAGATGGTGTTTCTGCCTGTGATATTGTAACAGCTTGGGATGAAAATACAAGCAACGACAATATTGTTGACTATAATCTTGATGTAAAAAACGAAAGATAAATTATTTGTTTTGTAGCAAAAAAAATTAAAAGGATATTTTTATTATCATCTGGACGAAACGCCAAGACCAAGTTTAACCTTTAGAGGCGGATTGCTGAAATTATTTAACACCATACGAAATAATATAAAATATAAAAAGAATGCTTACTGCATTCCATATGAACAAAGCCGTTTATTTCAAATGAAACTAAAAAAATATTATAAAATATAATTTTTTTTAAGTTTTTTTAATAATAATGTTTTAAAAATTGCATACAATTTTTGTACGTGATAAGATTGTTATGTATATGCATAATCAAATGCACAACACTATTTTTTAGATTAAAAGTTTTTATTAGTATTTTATAGGAGTAGTACAAATGGTCGTAAAGCCAAACAAAAAAGGAACAGTCGTCGGAACAGTTGGAAATGACAAAATTACTTTTCAAAATTCTAAAGAATGGAATAAAAATCTGACAATATACGCCGGAGAAGGTAGTGATATTGTAAATTTAAAAAAAAGCTCAAAGAGAAATAAAATTTATGGCGAAAATGGTAACGATACCGTCTACGGGGGTTCCGGTATCGACTATATATATGGCGACGAAGGCAATGACAAACTATACGGATACGCCGGTAACGATATAATTTATGGCGGAAACGGCAATGATGTTATAGATGGTGGTTTAGGTAACGATAAACTATATGGTCAAGATGGTAATGATACAATAAAAGGCGGTGCGGGTAATGACGTAATTGATGGTGGCGCTGACAACGACAAATTATATGGTCAGGATGGTAATGATACAATAAAAGGCGGAACCGGTGACGACATTATAGATGGAGGTTCTGGCAATGACAAACTCTATGGCCAGGATGGCAACGACACAATAAAAGGCGGTGCGGGTAATGACGTAATTGATGGTGGCGCTGACAACGACAAATTATACGGTATTGACGGCAATGATACTATAAAAGGCGGAACCGGTGACGACATTATAGATGGAGGTTCTGGCAATGACAAACTCTATGGCCAGGATGGCAACGAAACAATCAAAGGTGGTGCAGGTAATGACGT
>JAGCBH010000024.1 GCA_017652265.1 bacterium | reverse complement strand
GCTCCGTCTGTACCGTGGTACTCCGATGTAATCATATGCGCAAGATGCATTTTTATATTGCGCGGATTAACAGAGCCGTCTTTCAGTTGATTTTCAATTTCTTTAAGTTCCTCATCCGTTACATCCGTCAATAAATCATAATATTTAACAATTAAACTATCCGGAATACTCATAAGTTTACCAAACATATCTTTTGCGCTATCTGTCAGGGAAATACAATGTTCAGGATAAGTTTTTGACATCTTAACAACACCGTCAGTACCCTCAATTAACGGCAAAAGCATAACCATTTGAGGATACTTTTTACCGTAAGCCGCCTGAATATCACGCCCCAAAAGTGTGTTAAATCTCTGATCCGTTCCGCCGAATTCAATATCCGCATCAATAGCAACGCTGTCATAAGCCTGCATCAAAGGATAGAAAAATTCGTGAATAGAAATAGGTTTACCTTCAGCATAACGTTTTGCAAAATCATCTCTTGTCATCATCTGCGCAACGGTAACTTTACCTGCAAGCTGCAATAACTCCATAAAACTCAATTTATGAAGCCAGTCTGCATTATTTACAACTTCGGCCTTTGTAATATCAACAACTTTTGACATCTGTTCAAAATAAGATTTTGCATTTTCTTCAACCTGTTCTTTAGATAATGCAGGACGGGTTTCGGATTTCCCCGAAGGATCCCCTATCATAGCCGTTGCTCCGCCGACAATTAGAACAATTTGGTGGCCAAGCCGTTGAAACTCTCTGACTTTTCTCAAGACTACCGTATGCCCCAAGTGCAAATCAGGTCTTGTAGGATCCATACCAAGTTTAACTCTTAGCGGTGTATTAGTGTCATGGGCGTGCTGCAATTTTACCGCCAATTCTTCAATTCCGCCTGGCAATACTTCCGTACTTCTTGCCAGTTTCTTCGCCTGCTCTATAAACTCTTGTCTTATTTCCACTTTATTTGTCTCCTTAATACGATACAAATTGTACCATAGACAAAATAATAATTACAAAATTTTCATTTTGTGTTATAATATTTGAAAACATTTGATAAGGGTAGAGAGTTATGTTTCACGATACGGTTGCCGAGCATGGAATGCTCATCTCAGGTCTTATTTTATTGGTTTCGTACTTTTTTATTGCTACGGAAAAACTTCAAAAGTCCGTTATAGCACTTTTGGGCGCATCAATGACACTTCTTTTGGGGATTTTACCTTTTTCCGGCGGAATTAATGAAGGTGAATACGTAAAAGAAGTTTTCAATTATGTTGAATTTCAGGTAATATTTCTCCTTATCGGTATGATGATTATCGTAAATATTGCCAATCAAAGCGGTATTTTTAAGTGGATTGCCATAAAACTGCTTAAACTGACAAAAGGACATCCGATTGCAATATTGTTTACAGTTTCGGCATTTACCGCCATAACGTCAGCATTTTTGGATAATGTAACAACAATCGTTATTATGATTCCTATAACATTTGTTCTCGCAAAAGAATTGGATATAGACCCTATTCCTTTTTTGATAGCAGAAACAATAGCTTCAAACATTGGCGGAACAGCAACTCTCATCGGTGATCCTCCAAATATCATAATAGGTACCAGAGCAAATTTGAGTTTTATGGATTTTGTAAATGAACTTACTCCGATTGTTACACTGATATTCTTTATAAGTATCGGCATTTTGACGTTTATGTTCAAAAAGCAACTGAAAATAACACCTGAAAGAATGAAATATATAGCAAATCTTGATACCCAAAAAACGATACAAAACAGACGTCTCATGGTTCGTTCAATTTTAACTCTGTTATTCGTCATTTTCGGATTTGTAACCCACGACATAACCGGTGTTCCGGCTTATGTTTTTGCTATGGCAGGCGCATCATTTTTACTTATGTTTAAAAAACCGAAAGAAATTTACGCTGATGTTGAATGGCTCACAATATTTTTCTTTGTCGGTTTGTTCATAATAATAGGCGGATTTGAGGCAACAGGCGGAATTTCATTCTTAGCCAACAAACTTATCGAAGTAACCCACGGCAGTCTTGAAGTAGCAACAATGCTGATTTTATGGGGTTCCGGAATAATTTCCGGAATTGTGGACAACATCCCGTACACCGCAACAATGGCACCTTTGATATCGGAAGTGATAAGTCCTGAAAATGCACACGCATTGGCATCAGTCGCAGGTCAACATTCACCGTTATGGTGGGCATTATCGTTAGGTGCTTGCCTGGGTGGTAACTTCACTCTTGTAGGCGCTGCCGCTAATGTGTTAGTGAGTGAAACCGCAACTTCAAGCGGACATCCGATTTCATTCATGCGTTTTATGAAGTACGGCGCTTTGATAACTATTATTTCCCTTGCATTATCGTCAGTTTACTTGTATCTCAGATATTTAAGATAAAATTATTCAACAAAAAAACACCCGCCAAATCAAGCGGGTGTTTTTTGTTTAAATTTTTAGGTTCCTTACCCCTGGGCGTAAACTGATACCTGACGTCTGTCACGTCTGTAATCTTCGAATTTAACGTTTCCGTCAATCAAAGCATACAAAGTATCGTCACTGCCGATACCAACATTGTTACCAGGGTGGAATTTAGTTCCTCTCTGGCGAACGATGATGTTACCTGCTTTAACGGATTCGCCGCCGAATTTCTTAACGCCTAAACGTTTCGCTTCGGAGTCACGACCGTTACGGGTAGATCCCATACCTTTCTTATGTGCCATTTTTATTTCTCCTTATGATTATTTTTGTTTCAATTATTCAGCGTCTGCTGTTTCTTCGGTTTTCTTTTGAGCGGAAGTTCTGATTTTGTTAATCATAACACGCGTAAAACCTTGTCTGTGACCTTGTTTTTTTCTGTAACCTTTTTTAGGTCTTTGTTTGAAAACAATAATTTTCTTGTCTTTACCGTGCATCATAACAGAACCTTCAACGCTTGCGCCTGTTACGTACGGTTGACCTACTTTTGATTTTTTACCGTTAACTAACATAACGATTTTATCAAAAACGATTTTAGAATCTTTTTCGGCATCCATCAAATCCATATCAAGGTAACGTCCTTCTTCTACCTGATACTGTTTGCCGTCTTTTTCAATAATTGCGAACATGTTAATATTCCTTTCACTATGGGACTCGTAATTTTCAGGGCAAAATTACAAATATAATTTCGGCTAAAAATGTTTAGGAACGAGTTGCCCGCTAATACATCACTCTGAATTATCCGTAAAAAAAACACCGTTGTCAAGCATGGATAAAAGATTAGTTTATAAATGTTAATTAAACAGTTTATTGATTTCTTCTTTGCGTTTATCGAGAATTTTATTATAGTCAACCGTAACAGGTGTTGGAAGTGCGGTTTTAAGTGCCTGCGAATATGCTTCAGAATTTTCCGCTTTAACGTCATTTCTTGCAGGAATTATTAATCCAGTTTGGGTGAATTGTTCTATTGTTGGTTTTGACGATAAAAATTCAATAAATCTCATCGCAGCATCTTTGTGCTTGGAAGATTTTGAAATTGCCCAGCCGGAAGCGTCCAAAGACACAACAGAACCCGCCGTCCCTTTCGGGAACGTAACAGTACCGATTTTGAATTTTGCATCTTCCATATATTTAGGATAAAGCCAACGACCAGTCAGGTGCATGGCAATTTCTTCCTTCAAAAACATTTGCGCCATAGTCATGGATGCACTCTGGTCTTTTCTTGGAGCATAATTTTCTTTATAAGCCAAATCTACGTAGGACTGCCTTGATTTAACCGCTTTTTCATCCATAGATAAAAAATCGCCGCCGTTACTCATAATATAAGGCAGATAAAAAAGAGCATCCTCTTCAAAACTGACTGCAAACTTGCCCGTTTTGTCCTTTATCTCTTTGGATTTTTTCAAAAAATCGTCCGTTGTCCAACTGTCCGAAGGTTCTGTTATTCCGAAATGTCTGAATAAATCCTTGTTATAATACATTACCAAAAGTGAAATATCTCTTGGAATTGCATAGTATTTACCTTTCCACGACAGTGTTTGCAGAACTTTTTCATTGTAAACAGTTTTATCAGGCTCTAATTCAAGCAATTTACCGGAATTTGCATACACAGGCAAGTAAAGATTATTTATGAAAATCACATCAGGTTCGGTATTTGATGCAAATAACAGATGTATTTTCTGAAAATAATTCTGCGGAATATGCATGAAACTGATTTTAATATCGGGGTTTTGAGTTTCAAAATCATTTATAATGCCTTTCAGAATTTCAACTTCCGTCTTAGAACCCCAAGTAGCAAAACTGATTATTTCCGCGCCGTTTTTTTGCACACAGCCCGTCAGCATTAAACAACAAAATACCAGCCAAATTATTATTTTTTTCAACTAAAATTCACCTTATACTTGCGAATAAATATTCATATCGGTATCGGTTACGCCGACCTGAGTTCTGAAATCGCCCGCCTTAACAATAAAGGCATTACCGCGGCCTCTGCGAACCTGCAAATCTGACGGAAGCTTTTTACCAAAACGTTTAAGTATAACAAGCCTGTTTTTTACACGTCCAAGAAGTGAATATTCACCGTTTTCATTAACTATGTAAAATTCTTTATCGTTATCAATTGCACTGCTCTGTAATATACGCATGTTTTCTGCACTTGGACGTTTGGAAACAGTATTGGTTACAGAACTTGACTTAGAACGGTTTTCAACAATTTTATCCAGTTTTTCTTTTACGTATTTTTGAGAAGCCGGCGCACTGTCAAACGATTTTAATCTGCGAGGTTGTACCGGTTTAATACCTGAAGCCGGTCTTAAAATACTGTTTGTAAATCCTGTCAGTTTACGTCCTTCGGGTTTTTCAACGGAAGAACTTACTTCAGAAACCGCATTTTCAGTTTCCGCAACTTCATTATCCTCAGGCTGATCATTTGTCAGTTCAAGAACGTATTCATTATTAATTTCCTTTGTTTCCGCTTTTTCAGACTCTTTGTTTGATTTGTTAAATGCTCTGTATTTTTCCTGCCAGCTCATCTTTTCATTGTTGACAATTTGTGAGAAATCTTTATCTTTAGGCTTGTTCAGAACACCGTTAAGCTTTTCTATAAACGAATCGTTTATACTGTTTGTGGCAGAAAGATTTGCCGTTAACTTTCTGAACAAGAATCCGAAGAATGCCAATAAAAGGCAAGTCAGAAATACAATTGTCGTAAACGGAGAAAACAGTATATTCTTTATACTTTCCATCAGCGAAAATCCGCCGGAATAAATCGGCTCATGATTAACTTCATCAAGCGGTAAAACCTCATCCGAAGGCAGCACTTCATCAACATCAACTAAATTAGCTGCCGCAATTTCTTCGGCACTTTTTGCAACAGAATTATCGTTACTGTTTGCGGAAACCGAATTTTCTGCAGGTTTTGGAGTGCTATTAACGTTTTTTTCTGCACTTGGTTTGGTATTTTTTATATTTTCACTGTTAGATTTGTTATTAACGGATTTATCAAGTTTTTTAACACTTGGAGTGTGTGCGGAAACACTATTCACGGCAACAGCTTCCTGAATTGCATTTTTCTTAGGCGCAGACGCAGAATTTTGTCTGATTATGTCTTTAACAGACGAAACATTCATAACAGGCTGAGAAGGTTTTGAATAAGATGAATCAGAAATATTTTTTGTATTCTGAATATCCTGATTAATAAGATTTACCTTAGATACAATATTGTTGATGCTTGATGAATCACTGGCGGTTTGAGCGGTTTTTTTCATTTCCGCATTAATCGTAATCGGTTTTGAAGTTTTAAGATTAACTTTTGTATAAGTAACAGCTCCCTCATTTATTGTTTTAACATCCGCAGATGTAACAATACCGTCAGTTGCGCCGATATTTATAGCGCGGGAAGTATTATCTGACATATTAGGTAAAAGTATTGTATATTCATTATTTCCCTTTGATTTAACAATAGGTTTTTCAAGGTTATCACCTGAAGTGTAGAAAGTAAAATTAACGGTATTATCGGAAATTTTACGAACCCCGGTGCTTATAATCTGATTTTGAGCGGCATCTGCAGCCAAAAATGTCATAACTAAACAAAAGGTAAATAACAAAATTTTCAGTTTATTTAACATATATCCTATTCCCTAATTATCAACATACTATATAATACCAGAGAAAAATTTTTTTTGCCAATTTATGAAATAATGTGTATATTTGTGTTAATATTTTGTTATGAAAAGCGGTTTTATAGCAATATTAGGTCGTCCTAACGTCGGTAAATCAACTCTTTTAAATAAAATTCTCGGTCAAAAAATTGTAATAACTACCGACAAAGCCCAAACGACAAGAAAACGAATAAAAGGTATTTTGACAGTACCGGAAGGACAGGCGGTATTTATTGACACTCCGGGAATCCATAAGCCGCTGAATAAACTTGGCGAATTTTTGATGGATGAAGCAAAACTTGCCATTCCTGATGCTGATTTAATAATTTTTCTTGTTGACGGCTCAGAACCTGCCGGCAAAGGGGACAAATGGATTGTAAAAAATCTTCTTGAAACTGAAATACCTATTTTAATCGTTCTCAACAAAGTTGATAAAACGAAAAAGATTGAAAAAATTGAAGAAAATTTGCTCTCATATAAAACACTCTTTGAAAAAAATTATCCTGTTGTCAGAGTTTCTGCTAAAACAGGCAGAAATATTGATACTTTGCTGAAAAATATTTTTAAAATGCTTCCTGAAGGAGAACTTTTATATCCGGAAGATGTAGTAACGGAAGAAAATATGCGCTCAATATCGGAAGAAATTATAAGAGAAAAAATTCTGATAAACACCTCTGATGAAATTCCTCATTCCGTCGCCGTCAAAATTGAAAATTATTTTGAACAGGAAGATATAGATAAAATTTATGCAAGAATTTTCTGTGAAACTCAAAGCCAAAAAGGAATATTAATAGGCAAAAGCGGCTCTATGCTTAAAAAAATCGGAACGGAAGCACGACTTGAATTAGAAAAGATAACGGAAAAGAAAGTATTTTTATCTTTGGAAGTAAAAGTTGATAAAGACTGGCGCAAAAAATCATCATCTCTTGCCGAATTCGGGTATGTGGAAGATTAGAAATTATTGGAATATAGATTCATCTACACGCTTATTTTCAACTCTTTGCTGCAATTCAGATTTAGTGATTTTACCATCTTTATTTAGGTCAGTTCCGGAATTATGTTCATAATAATTATTTCCTTCGCCTGCTTCACATAAAACTTCACGTTTAGCTCTTGCAGGTAAAAATATAAGCGCATACAAATCTCCGCCGGTTAATCTTTCATTTTCCCCAAATCCAGCAGCCCTTTTACATCTTTTTAACAATTCCTCAACGTAAGACAACTGTTCTATCGCGCTCATACTCCTTAATGCTTCTGTTGTTGTACCAAGATTTCTTGCAGTACTTGGCATAAACTGAATCAATCCCGTTGCACCGCTCCTGCTATTGACTGCCGCAGGATTTAATCCAGATTCCCCATTCATAACGGCAAGTAAATCACCATAATCACAATTTATCCGCTGTGCTACTCCTTTTACCGCCTCAAGAAACTCTTTGCCAAGCCTTTGGCCTGCCGGCGGTCGAGAAGTTCCATTTCTGTGGGTTGTTTGTTGTGGCACTGAGGATGAACCCTTAGAGGAATATTTAGAATATCTGTCATATGTACCGGGATAATCATATGTATAATACCCACCGCCATATGAAGATGAGTAATAACCCGGTGAATATGAAGATGTCTGATATCCGTCATAATACGACCCCGAATATTCAAAACAGTCATAGTTGTACCTTGGACGGCTGTAGTTGTAGTAACTTCTGCCATTGTAGTAATAATCATCAGAATAACTTAAATACGGAGAATAGTCTGAGTATCTTGAGTACGGGGAGTAATCTGAATATCTTGAATATGGGGAATAATATGAATAACCACGCGGCTGAAAATAATAGTAATCATCATGGCAACAACATCTGCGCCCGCCGTACGAAGCGCGCAAGCCGGCCGAAAGACCGTCTAAAAAGCGGTATGCCATAATATATCCTAAGTAAGATCCCATGTTTAAATTTCCCCGTATATATATATAAAGTATTTTTCTCATCAAAAATTGCCATGTATATTGAAAAATTGCTAAAAATTTTTTTTCATGATAAATTTTATTAGTCGTGTTCCACGGGGAATTGCAATCCCTTGACCCGAAGTTTATGCGGGGTGCAGAGCCTGTTGTGAGGGTTTGCAGAACACATCGGATACAATGAGTTTTGTTGACGATAAAAACGTAAATGGCGAAATCTGCCGAACCGTGTCAGGATAGAAATATAGCAGCACTAAAGCAATCTTTTCGGGTATTTACGGTGTTATAAGAGAAATTCATCTGTTGAAAATATGTTTTTCAAATTCGATAGACAGAGACACGACATTTTTAAAGGAAACTATCATGTACAAAATCGGAATCGGATACGATATTCACAGGTTTGCTGAAGGCAGAAAGCTCATTGTAGGCGGAATTAACATTCCTTATAATAAAGGTTTGCTCGGACATTCTGATGCTGATGTTCTTGTACACGCAATAATTGATGCCCTTTTAGGTGCTGCGGGTTTAAGTGATATCGGAACTCTCTTTCCGGATAATGATATAAAATACAAGGATATCGACAGCTGCGAATTATTAAAAAAAGTTGTTGAAATGGTTGATAATAAAGGATTCAGAATCAACAACATTGACTCAAATATAATTGCACAAGAACCAAAAATGCTTCCATATATTCCGCAGATGAAAGAGAAATTATCGGAAATTTTAAAAACAGAAAATATTTCAATAAAGGCGAAAACAAAAGAAAGTTTAGATGCTGTCGGCAATTGCGAAGCCATTGAAGCACAGGCTGTTGTTATGCTGGAAAATTAACTTATGTAAATTTTTTGCCGTTGTTTGAATATTAAAATATAATACCCTTGTTAACTTACGAAAGAAAAGGGAGAAATTTATGAAATCTATAACATCAGGATTGGTTTTATCGGCTCTTGCCGTTACTTTAGGTACAGGTTTAGCTTTTGCTGACGGTTCTGCTTTTACACCGTTGAATTTTGACGATACCGCTTATAATCCGGGCTATTCAACGACAACTCAGGCGCCTGAAAGCGCAGGAAACGAAAGCATGCAAAGTGCTATTCAAAAACTTGATACCGCACAAATTGAAGTCAGAAACGAATTATTAAACTACAAAACTCAATTCGCTGACATTGATGCTCAATACACTTCATACAAAGCTCAAAGAAAGGCTATGAAGGCACAAATCAGATCAATTGAACGCAGAATTAAACAAATTGATGCCGCTAAAGAAAAAATCAGAAAAAATATGGTTTAAACAAAATTGTAACACTTGAACTATTTACAGTCCGCTCTAAGAGGCGGACTTTTTTTATTTTATCAAATCTTTTATAACTTCTCCGACAATAATCAACCCCGCCACAGACGGGACAAATGCACAACTTGCGGGAGGATTTTTGCCGTTTTCTTTTTCAACTTCAAACACAGGTTTAACAGGTGTTTCTGTTGAAAAGACAACCTTTACGTCTTTAATATTAAATTCTTTTAATTTTTGTCGGATAACACGCGCCAAAGGACAAACGGTGGTTTTTGAAATATCTGCAACCTGAAACTTAGTCGGATCAAGTTTATTTCCTGCCCCCATAGAAGAAATTATCGGAACATTAGCCTTTTTAGCACATTTTATAATTTCAATCTTACCCGTTACCGTATCTATTGCATCAACTACATAATCATATTTTGTAAAATCAAATTCGTCTTTGTTATCTGGGCTAAAAAATGTTCTCAAAGGATGAATAATTAAGTCCGGATTCATATCTTTCAGGCGCTCAGCTAAAACATCAACCTTGTATTTACCTACAGTTGAATGGAGAGCAATTATCTGGCGGTTAATATTTGAAACTGAAACTTTGTCAAAATCCACAATTGTAATCTCACCGATACCGGAGCGTACAAGAGCTTCAGCAACATAACCACCGACACCACCGACACCATAAATTATAACGTGAGAAGATGTCAGTTTTTCCATACTCTCACTACCCAAAAGCATTTCCGTACGCTGAAATTCTTCTCTCATACTTCCTCAAAAATTAAACTATGCCGGCACTCAACAAATCATGAATATGAATAACACCAATAGGTTTGCCATTTTCAACAACAAAAAGGTTTGTTATCTTTTTGTCGTTCATAAGTTTCATGGCCTCTTGAGCAAGAGCATCTTTTGATATGGTCTTCGGATTTTTAGTCATAACGGAATATACATCTTTATTGAATGTCTGGGCATTTAAGCATCTTCTCAAATCGCCGTCTGTGAGCATACCTGTCAGATTTCCGTTTTCATCAACAAACCCTACACATCCCAAACATTTTGATGTCATTTCCAAAAGCGCCGCCTGCATATCGGATTTTTCGCTTAATAACGGCATTTCATTACCTTTATGCATAAGGTCTGACACCCTTTGCAAAATAGAGCCAAGCTTTCCGCCCGGATGGCGTTCATTAAAATCTTCTTTAGAAAAACCTTTGCGTTCAAGCATTGCAACCATCAAAATATCACCCAAAACAAGTGTAGCCGTAGTTGAATTTGTCGGTGCAAGCCCCAAAGGACAAGCCTCACCGTTATCCGGCAATCTTAAAACAATATCTCCTGCTTTACCAAGCGCACTGTCAGGATTTTTGGTTATAGAAATCAGGGAAATTCCGAAACGCTTGCAATAGTTTAAAATATCTATTAATTCTTTTGATTCACCGCTATTAGAAATTGCAACAACTACATCTTGTTCGGTTATCATACCCAAATCCCCGTGGCTTGCTTCCGCCGGATGAACAAAAAATGACGGAGTACCTGTTGAAGCTAATGATGCCGCAATTTTTCTTGCGATATGACCTGATTTCCCCATGCCGGTAAGAATTATACGGCCGGCTGCTTTTTCCATCATATCAAGCGCTTTTGACAATGAACCATCAGACAAAGTTTCTTTTAACTTTTTAATCGTTTCAATTTCACTTTCAATAGTTTTTTGCGCACTTAAGATATCATTTTGAGAATTTAACATTTTTTCAGGTGTATTTAGCATATCTTTACTCCGTTGTTACAGTTAGATTTAACCATAAATCGCCTTAAAATGCGATTATTGTAACAAAAAATTAAGCTTTACTGAAACTCTTTATAAAGGCAACAGCTTCCTCTTTATTAGTAACATCACCGGAAATTTGAGCCTCATGGAGAGCAGAAACAATTTCACCCAATTGTGATGACGGTTTTATGTTAAGGATTTTCATTATTTCATCCCCGGAAAGCAATTTCTCAAGCGGCTTTAATGTATCTTTTTTTTCAAGATAAAAATTTTGGAGTTTATCAAGTGATGAAATATTATTTTCAACCATACTGTCAGAAATCACTTCTCCACGTGCACTCAGGCGGTCGGCTTTTGCAAGGGTAATAATATCAACCGCATCATTTTCCATTTTGCGCACAAACCGCATCATAACTTTATCGTTAATTTCAGGCGCCGACATAACACTTGACGGATAAATATGATATTTAATCATTTTTGTTAAATAGCCGATTTGCTTTTTGGAAAATTTATTCCGTTTTAAAAATTCACCCGCAAACTTTGAACCGACATCATCGTGCTTGATAAATCTGTGTCTGCCATCATCGTCAATAGTCCAGGTCGAAAATTTGCCTATATCGTGCAAAAATCCCGCAAATTTCAGGTGGGAAAGCCGATTGGTCTGACCAAAATCTTTTTCGCCAAAGTGATTTTTAACTTCCTCTGATGAATTTTCGTAAATAATCTGTATCTGCTTTACTGTTTCAATGCAATGGTGAAATAAATCCAAATGATGATGGGTATTTGGCGGGACTTTTTTATATTCGGCAACAAACGGAAACAACTGCTCTAAAATTCTTATTTCATCCATTTTTAAAAGCGCAACATCCGAATATTTACCCTCAAAAAGCCTCATTAATTCATACATTTTACGCTCAGTTGCAGGCAAATTTAAAAGGTCCTTATATTTTTTGGCATATTGCACAGTCAACGGCTCAATTTCAAATCCGTAAATAGCCATAAATCTGTAAAATCTGAGTATTCTTAAAGGATCGTCAGTAATTGATTTTTCCTTAAATACACGTAATATTCCCTTTTTAAAATCATCAAGTCCGCCAGTTACATCAATTAATTCCGATGTTTTGAGATTTACGGCAAGAGAATTTATTGTTAAATCGCGCGATTTTAAATCATTTTCAAGAGTTCCGCCGACCGGTTTTGTTATATCAAGATAATTTTTTTTATCTTGCAGAACAACTCTGTAAATCTCATTTTCTTCATCAAGTTCAATAAATGTTCCGTCAAAAAATTCACACAATTTCTTTGCAAATTCCCTGACATCCGTATTTAGAACGACTAAATCCCTGTCGGTCGGAATTTCATTATTCAAAAAATCTCTGACCGCTCCGCCCACAAGATAGATTTCTTCAGAGAAAGCGGATGCGATTTTATTCAAAATTTCATCGTTTTTTATTTCAATTTTCATAAATAATATTTCCTAATCCGACAATAACCGCCGTTTCCGCGCGTAAAATCATTTTACCAAGTGTAATTTTCGGAATTTTGTTTTCTGTAAAGAAATCAAATTCGCTTTTATCAAAACCGCCCTCAGGACCGACTATAACAAGAACTTTTTCTCCCTTTGATATAGGATTTGAATGCATATAATCCTTTAAAGTAATTTCTTCGTATCTCTCACAAAAAGCAATAATCCTATCAAATTTCTCAGCTTTCAAAAGCCCCTTAAAGTCTTGAGGTTCCGCACAAACAGGAATGTTTGCACGTTCACATTGCTTAGAGGATTCAACCATAATTTTAGCCCATTTTTCGACCTTTTTCTCAACCGCATCTTTAGATAACGAACAATTTTTAGAAAGTAAAGGATAAACTTTTTTAACTCCAAGTTCGGTTGCTTTTTCGATTAAGAGATTTTGCGCATCACTTCTCAGTGGGACTTGCGCAAGATAAAGGTCAAAACTAAGTTCTCTTTGGGATTTAAAAGATTTTTCAATTTCCGCAACAACAGAAGATGATTTTATCTCTCTGACAACGGTATTGTAACAAATTTGATTTTCATCAATAAGTTTAAGGTTTTCACCGACACGCAGACGGAGAGATTTTACAAGATGCCTGTAATCTTCCTGAAACTCAATCATATTTCCTTTTACTTCACTTGAATTTATAAAAAAATGCGGCATTTAACTTATCCTTTTTGCTGATTATAACAAAAAGTTACAAAAGAGTTAAATTTTTTATTTTTACACTATAATGGTAGTAGTGAGGCAGGGAAAAATGACTGAAAAAACAATGCAGATAGGTATACCAAGAGCAATGTCGTATTACCACGATTATCCGTTTTATTACGGATTTTTCAAAGCATTAGGCATTGAAATAATTTTATCAGACGTAACTACAAAACAAACTTTATCAGCCGGCGCTTCCCTTGTTGTAACGGAAACATGCCTGCCTATAAAGGTTTATGTAGGACATGTTTTAAATTTACTTGATAAAGGTGTAGATAAAATTCTTATACCGTCTATCCAGTCCGTTGCACCCAAAATTTATAACTGCTCAAAAATCAGAGGGTTGCCTGATTTAATAAGAAATGTCGTTAAACGCAAATTCACCATAATTGAGGGTACTCTTGATAAATCACAAAAAGGACAAGGGTTTTATTCATACCTTAATGAAATATGTTCTTATTATGGGATTACCGATGAAAATAAAATTAAAAGCGCAGCAACCGAAGGATGGAAAATATACAATAATTTTATGGTTATGTGCAAATCAGGTTTGAGTTACCCTAAAGCACTTAACTATGCCAAACAAGGTAAAATAATCATAGACAGCGAAGAAAAAAATAAGCCTATTACGGTTGCTTTGATTTCGCATGGCTACAACATCTATGACGACAGAACATCAATGAAAATCTTTGATAAACTCGACAAAATGGATGTTAAAGTTTTAACAGCTCTGCAGCTATCTGATGAGCAGATGCTTGATGGCATGAATGCTCTAGGTCAGCACATATATTGGGCAAATCAAAAAGAAATGACAGGAGCGGCAGGCCACTTTATGAAAGATATAAATGTTGACGGAATAATTACTGTCACGTCTTTCGGCTGCGGTCCGGATTCACTTATGATAGAAACTCTTATAAGAAAAGCAAAATTGTTCAATAAGCCAATGCTTAATCTTACAATAGATGAACAAACTGGAGAAGCAGGATTTATCACACGTCTTGAAGCATTTGTTGATATGCTTTTCCGCAAAAAACGTGCTAAACTTATCAATAATCTTGATATTTCAGCAGAAGAACACAAAAAACCAAACCTTAAAAATATTGAAACAAAGGTTGTTTAGCTTATTGATTGTCTTTTTTAACAGCACTGTCGCGCATTTTTGATATTTCTATAACAAAAGTGCTTGCTTCGTTATCTCTTGCGACCGCTTCTTTTAATGCACTCAATTGCTCTATTTTGAGTTTTGAGGTATCGGCTTTATCGCCGAATTTAGCATACATTTTAAACAAATTTTGCGCTTCAAAATCATAACCCGGAAGTTTATGGATGTATCCGCAAATTTTATAAACGGTAAATAACAGGTAATAAAAATCTTTATTATCTTTTTCAAGCACCACAACAGGTTTTGAGTTATATGATAAACCATTATTAGAAAGCAAATTCAGAATAAACCCGTCAAGCCCTCTGCGCTCAGGTATAAACCCTTGTTCCTCCCTCAGTAAATTCAGGATTTTAGCAGCATCTTTTATAAAAACTGCTTTTATTCCCTGAGATTTGGCATAATCCAATAAAACATCGGCTGAAAATTTTGACTTGTTGACAAGCTCCGTCATCTCTTTTTTAACAAGGTCAAGATTTGTCAAAGTTTCGGCACTAATATCAAGCGTTGCCGCCTGCCCTATAACCGTTTTTGATGTTGAATTGGAATAGGAACCCTTTAAATGCCCTGAAAGCCTGTATGTTAAAAGTTTTTCTTTTACCAAAAGTATTGAATATAAAACTCTCTGAAATAAATTCATAGTTATATTTTATAATAAATTTGGGTTGAAGGCAATATAAGATACCTATGGTTTTTCAACTTTTAATCTTCTTGCTTCAACACTTGCAAAATCTCTTGGCAATCTGTCTCCGCGCTTTTTCATGCTTTCTGGAGTATCTTTACCTAAACTTTTTATCAATTCAAAAGCATCAGCAATACATTTTTCCCAGGTCGTTTCAGGATTTGGCTTGGTTCCTGCATTCATCCAAACGGGTTTTTTAAAAATATTTCTCAAGGCAAAAGCACGATGATATGTACAATGAATATCTACACGCGGAACTTTACGATATTCACGAAAACCTTCTTCCGGAGTGCGTAATTCCTCTTTTAAAGGAACAACAGTTTCTTTAAAAGAAACCACTATTTTACCGCGATGATTACTGAAAAAATCAGTTATTCCTTCATCGTTTAAAATTGCTTCCCGTAACATTTGAGCAGATTTAGGATGATCTTTAAAATATTGACCTCTTATGCGGATTTTCACTGTTCCGAAATTCAAATCGCTTGTTTCAATATTTGATATTCTCATTTCATGTTCCTTTATAATTATAAATCCCCTAAAAATATTTTTTGTTACTAAATTTGAAAAATTTTTCATTTTATTTTAAAATAATTTCAATGAGAGGGATATTTATGGAAACATTAAACAAAAACGAGGGGTTAATAACAAAAATCATAGGACCTGTAATTGACGTGGAATTTCAGTCTGGAGAACTGCCTGAAATATACACAGCACTTGAAATAACGGGTTCCAAAGGCGAAAAAATCGTTGCCGAAGTTCAACAGATGATAGGTTCAAACAGAGTCAGAGCCGTTGCAATGTCATCTACAGACGGCCTAAAACGAGGAGTTAAGGTTATTAATACGAATGAACCTATAAAAATACCTGTCGGAAAACCGATTTTGGGAAGAATTTTAAACGTAATAGGTGAACCTGTTGATGAAATGGGTGAAATTAAAGCTGAAACTTATCTGCCAATTCACCGCACTTCACCGACACTTACCGACCAAAACACAAACATCGAAATTCTGGAAACAGGTATTAAAGCGATTGACCTTATTCAGCCTTATCAAAAAGGTGGTAAAATCGGTCTGTTCGGCGGTGCCGGTGTCGGAAAAACAGTTTTGATTATGGAATTAATCCACAATATTGCAAGCGAACACTCAGGAGTTTCCGTTTTTGGCGGTGTCGGAGAACGTACAAGAGAAGGTAATGACCTTTGGAACGAAATGAAGGAATCAGGCGTTATCGATAAAGTTGCACTTATATACGGCCAGATGAACGAACCGCCGGGTGCCAGGATGAGAGTAGGACTTTCCGCACTTACCGCTGCTGAATATTTCCGTGATTTTTCAAAACAAGATGTACTTTTGTTCATTGATAACATTTTCAGATTTACTCAGGCCGGCTCTGAGGTTTCGGCTTTGCTGGGCAGAATGCCATCAGCAGTAGGTTATCAGCCTACACTGGCTAATGAAATGGGTGAACTTCAGGAACGTATCACATCTACCAAAGACGGTTCAATAACATCTGTTCAGGCAATTTACGTTCCGGCAGATGACTTGACGGACCCTGCTCCTGCAACAACGTTCTCACACCTTGATGCATCAACTGTTTTATCAAGACAAATCGCATCTTTGGGTATCTATCCTGCAGTTGACCCTTTGGAATCAAATTCAAGAGTTCTTGATCCAAACATAATCGGACTTGAGCACTATGAAACAACAATGAAAGTTCTTGAAATTTTACAAAAATACAAAGAATTACAGGATATTATCGCAATTTTAGGTATGGATGAGTTATCGGAAGCCGACAAAGAAACCGTTAACAGAGCAAGAAAAATTCAGCGTTTCTTATCTCAACCGTTCTTTGTTGCGGAGCAGTTCTCAGGACTTGACGGCAAATATGTAAAATTAAAAGATACCATCAAAGGTTTCAAAGAAATTATTGAAGGTAAACATGACGATCTGCCTGAACAGGCCTTTTATATGGTCGGCACTATTGAAGAAGCCGTTGAAAAGGCAAAAACTTTATAGGTGAATAATGGAAATAAAAATAATCACTCATGAACGTGTTTTATATGACGGTGAGGCCGAAAAGGTTATTGCAAGGGATACTCAAGGCGAATTTGAGATTTTGCAAAACCATGTTCCATGCATGAAAGTTCTTGATACCTGTGCAATTCAGATATTTAATAACGGTGATTGTTTTAAATTTGCCACAATGGGCGGAATATTACAATTAAAAGATAACCAAATCTTAGTATTAACTGATATTGCCGAAAGCGGAAAAGAAATAGACATAGAAAGAGCAAAAGCGGCTCTTTCAAGAGCTGAACACCGGCTCAAAGAAATGTCCGCAGAAACCGATGCCAAAAGAGCCGAAGCCGCAAAAGCAAGAGCTCTGGCACGTCTTAAAGCAAGTTTGGAAATATAAAAATGGATATGTACTGTATTTTCAAACGTTTTTTTAAAATAGGGGCATTGCTTTTAGGCGGCGGATACGTTATTTTACCTCTTTTAAAAGCAGAAATTGCCGATAAATTTGATGAAATAGCCGAAGATGATATTTGTGAATACTACGCGATTTCACAATGCATGCCGGGAATCATTGCAATAAATACAGCAGGTCTTGTCGGGCATAAACTCATGGGAACAAAAGGGGCAATTTGCGCTGTAACAGCATTGATTTTACCCGCTTTTACAGCAATAATTTTACTTGCAAGTTTTTTGACAAACATAGCAAACTTAACCATTGTTCAAAAAGCATTCGCCGGTATAGGAATAGGCGTTCTGGCACTTGTGTTTCAGGCAATTAATGAAATGAGAGAAAAAAGCATTGTTGATAAATATTCGCTCATTGTGTTTTTGTGTGCATTTATATGTCTTTTTGGTTTAAAAATTTCTCCCGCATTCGTTATCATTGCGGGTATAATTTTTGGTATAATAACAGGCTTTTACAAAGCGAAAGCAGGTAAAAAATGATATATTTACACCTGTTTTTGCAATTTTTTCATATAGGAGTTTTCTCATTCGGGGGCGGTTATGCAACATTGCCGTTTTTATATGACATCTCCGAAAAATTTGGGTGGTACACGCTTGACGAACTGAATAATATGCTTGCGGTTGCTTCAATCACACCGGGCCCTGTCGGAATAAATATGGCAACCTTTGCAGGTTTTAAAACCGCAGGGATATTGGGTTCTTTACTTGCAACAAGCGCAATAATCATACCGTCACTAATTTTCGTCATTATTATTTCCAAATTTTTAAATAAATTTTGCGAAAATGTTTATGTAAAATCGGTAATTTCAGTATTAAAACCTCTGGGCTGCGGACTTTTAACAGCAGTAGGAGTGCACCTGCTTATAAACGAATTTTTAAGCGGAAATTTTAATATAATACACTTCATTCTTTTCGGATTAATGATATTCATAAGCCTTAAAAAGAAACTTCCGCCTGCATTTTATCTTGCACTGGGCGCTGTGTTCGGATTAATATCATAATTTACAGTTTTGTACGTTCAATTTCTTCTATCGTTGAAACCTGAATGATGTCACCGACTTGAATATCGTTATGTTTTGCAAACGAAATGCCACACTCAAAACCTTGCGCAACTTCTTTAACATCATCTTTAAAGCGTTTCAACTGGTCAATAATACCTGTATAAACTTCTTCGCCATCCCTTATAATAACTGCGTTTTTACCGCGAATAATCTTACCTTCCGTTACATAGCAGCCAGCAATTTTGGTATTTTTGCCGACAGTAAATATCTGGCGGACTTCAGCAGTACCAAGTTCAACTTCTTTGGTTTCAGGTTCAAGAAGTGAAAGCATGGTTTTTTCAATATCTTCAAGGATTTGATAAATGATGTCGTATTTCTTAATCGTAACACCTTCACGCTCAGCCGCCATAAGCGCATTTGAATCTTCTTTAACGGTAAAGCCCAAGATTAAAGCGCCTGATGCGGAAGCAAGCATAACATCAGCTTCTGATATATCACCGACACCAACGTGAATAATTTTTGTTTTAATTGCATCGGATTCAAGCTGCGCAATAGCCTGAGAAACTGCCTCTGCAGAACCGTGAGTGTTCGCTTTTATAATCAAATTCAATTGAGGAACATCTTCAGCACCCGCTACTGCCTCACGGCGGATATGAGCAGGTAATGTTGCTTCTATACGTTTATCACGTTCTTTTTCTTTACGTTTATCCGTAATGGATTTCATTTCTTTTTCGTTTTGAACAACTTCAAACGTATCGCCTGCCTGAGGGACTTCGGTTAAACCCAAAATCTCAACAGGTGTTGAAGGTTCAGCTTTTTGAATACGCTCACCGCTATCTGATAACAATGCACGAACACGACCGCAAGCCGTTCCGACAACCAAGCAGTTACCGACACGCAAAGTACCATTTTGAACAAGCAGTGTCGCAACAGGTCCTTTACCTTTATCAAGGTTTGCTTCAATTACAACGCCCGATGCTTCGGCTTTCGGATTTGCCTTTAATTCAGCCATATCGGCAACGAGCAAAATATATTCAAGTAATTCATCTATACCTAACCCCTGAAGTGCTGAAACTTTAACTGTAATTGTATCACCGCCCCATTCTTCAGGAACAAGTCCGTGTTCCGTAAGCTGTTGTAAAATTTTATCAGGATTTGCACCGGGTTTATCAATTTTATTAACGGCAACAATAATAGGAATTTCAGCCGCTTTTGCGTGGTTAATTGCTTCAATTGTTTGAGGCATAATACCGTCATCTGCCGCAACAACAAGAATTGCAATATCAGTTGCTTTTGCGCCTCTTGCACGCATTTCGGTAAACGCTTCGTGGCCCGGTGTATCCAAAAATACAACTTTTCTGTCGTTATTATCACCTACATAAACCGTATAAGCACCGATGGATTGTGTGATACCGCCGACTTCGGTTGCAACAATTTTGTGTTTAGAAGCACGGATACTGTCTAACAACGTTGTTTTACCATGGTCAACGTGTCCCATAATTGATACAACAGGCGCACGTTTTTTGAGCAATTTTTTATCAACTTCCGCTAATGCTTTATTCTTCTCTTCTTTTTGAAGTTCTTCTTCAATATAAGCATCCAAATCTTCTTCAAGAACTTCTATTTCAAATTCGGCACAAATCTTTTTAATAACTTCAACATCAATCAACTGATTTAACGTTGCCATAATACCGTTCATCATAAGGAATTTAACAATTTCAGCCGGCGTATGTTGAATTTTATCTGAAAGTTCACTTATGGTCATCGCTTGAGTAACAACAAGCTGTTTAACCGCTTCAATATTCTCCTCTTTTTGAACTTTCTTTTTATGGTGCTGCGCAGCCGCTTTTTCTAACGAAATGCGCTCTTGTTCTTCTTTTTTATCCTTGTAATCTTTCCCTTTTTTCTTAGGATCTGGTCTTCTGCGCCCGCCGGCTTGTTTATTTTCGTACATTTCCTGAGGAATTATACGGCGCTCAATTGGTTTTTTGTCCCCAAAACCGCCTGTCGGTTTTGCCGGTTTAGCATTTTTATCAAACGGTTTACGTTCACCGTTGGCACCACGCGGCGGGAATTTAGGATTTTCACTTCTTTCGCCGGGTTTGAAATTTCTATCAGGTTTATTAAAAGATCTTTGCGGTCTGTTACCTGAATTAGTGTCATCAGGTCTGGGAGCGCGTCTTACAATTTCAAGCCTGTTAACATTAGGCTGCGTTTTAACCACTTGAACAGAAGGTTTAACGTGTTCAGTTTTTTGGGGCTCCTCAGATTTTACAGGTTCTGCTTCCTGTTTAACTTCAGTTTTAGCTTCTTCAGCAGGTTCGGGTGTTTTTGCTTTTTTAACAATAAATGCTTTCGGTTTTTTAACTGCAGGTTTAGGGCCAAGCGCTATAAATTCCTGTAAACGTTTAATCTGATCCGGAGTCAGGGTGCTTGAATGAGTTTTCCCTGTTATAGACATCTGAGCAAGTTTATCTATTATTTCTTTGCTGGTAATGCCCATTTCCTTTGCCAGTTCATTAATTCTTACAGGTGTATCATAACTCATTTATTATTTTTCCTTTCAAATCCTCGGAGATTTGCGTTTTTAAAACCTTTTGAAGCCGATTTTTCTTCAGCGCCTCTTCAACACAAGTCTTATTATAGCAAATATATGCCGATCTGCCAAATATTTTAGAATTCCCGTTAACAAAAACCTGCCCGTCTGCAGTTTTAGTTATTCTTATCATATTTTCGCGGTCATCATATTTGCCGCATACCACGCATTTTCTTTGCATAAATCTGCTCGTTTACTAATCTATACCATAAAAATGAGCTGAGTGCAAATTGTTTCACTTTAACAATTTTCTGAAAGGGCGTTTAAAAATGCTTATGGTTTTATAGATAAAAAGATATTTGAAATTTATAAATGATATAAACGGAAATTTATTATCAAAGAAATAATATTTTAATTTACCGATTTTAGATTTTATCACATTAAGTTTTACATCATAATCTTCAATATGAGATTTTTCAAACAATTTCATCATCTTGTATATTGAATACATATCATCCCAAACAAACGGTGCAGGACGCAAATGTTTATTTGTACCGCGCAATTTTTTAGGATATATGATATTTTCAGGATTTTCCTTAAATTGTCCGCCTATAAGATGCTGAAAATCTATTAACTTAATAATGCCATTCCCGGTAACAATAAGATTTCCGCCATTTAAGTCTCTGTGTATAAATTTATTTTTAAACAAAGTAGCCGCAATTTCATAAAGAGAATTAAACATATTTTGCAACGCTTCCGGATCAGATATTTTGTTTACAAATTCCTGAGAAAGATTTATGCCGTCAATATATTCAGTACATAAAAACATACGATTATTTGACAAATTGCGGTACATATACGCTTTTGGGAAATATTTAGGATTTTGTTCGTGAAGAGTTTTGTATAATTCAAACTCTTTTTTAGCGTCATAAATACCGTTACCGCACTTTATAAATACCCTGTGCCCATCATAATCGGCGGTAAAGAAATGAGTAAAACCTGAACTTGGTTTTTTATTTACTCTAAATTCTTCAATATTTTCAAAACCGTATTTGGAAGAAAGTAATTTTACCCATTCCATTCCTGCACAATTTAAAGTATTCAATTTTATTTTCTTATCATTAGGCCGCACAACATAGTAGTCATTAGCATCTAAAAACTCTGATAACTCTTTGTATAAATCCATTCTGTTAAATGCTAATCTGTTTAAAAAGCCTATATATTTAGAAGGTATTTCTTCTTTATGGAAAAATATGTGATACAGAAGCGAATATTTACTGTCATCAGGCGACAGACTATAATAACCCGCCTGATTAAAAATTCTGTTCTTAAGCATATCGTTTTCCCATTTTTCACAGAAATAATTATCGTCCACGCATCTTACATTAAAAGTATATTCCTTACCTGAAACATCAACTTTTATGCATCTAAAATATTTTTCTTTGATAACTTCTCTGGCATTTAGTATGAAATTAACCTTGTTCAAATTATCAACTAAAATATCAATCACGCCATCCTGTTCATCCACATTTTTTAGCAGACAATATTTGCAGGAACTGTTAAACAAATCGAAAATTTCATCAAGATTTTTCCATCCAAAAGTGCCAACAGGTTCACTTTTTATCCGAATATAATTACCGTCAAAGTGTACATTTTTTGCATATTCATAATAATTGTCGTAATTTTTGTTTATAAAAAATGACAAATTTTGATCAACTTCTGATATGGCATTTGTACAATGGAAATTATATTTTTTTGTGATATTTCTGATTTTTCTTTTCAGACAGACTGTTTTTTTGTTTACACATTCAAAACCTTTGAGTGTTTTTTCATAGGCATATTCAGGATTTTCATCAAGAACAGTAATCAAAAGAAATTTGCCTGTGCCGGTATGCCAGATTTTTCTTTTAAATTTTTCAAAATATAATCTGTCTAAATTTCTTTTAAATGTCTTTTTTGACCACTCAATTTCGTATATTTCAAGAATTTTGAACTGGCTTTTTATTTCATCAAGAATAAAGCTCTCTCTATCCCGAGCCGTACTCCATATTATAAACAGTTGTATTTCACCAGTTTGAGCCATATTTATTCTTAATTCCTTCAACATATAAATTTCTGAAACTAGCCGACTTGAGCAAGCTTTTCAAGTTTCAGCTTTTGATCGTATTCAATCAAAAGTTTCAATAAATCATCCAAATCACCATCAATTACAGTCCACACATTCAGGTTTTGATTTAAACGGTGGTCAGTCAAGCGGCCCTGAGGAAAATTATAAGTTCTGATACGTTCGCTTCTGTCTCCAGAACCCACTTGAGAACGGCGTAAATCAGTAATTTCCTTCATCTGTTTTTGAACTTCCATATCGTACAATTTTGCTTTCAAAATTTGTAACGCACGTTCTTTGTTTTGCAATTGAGAACGCTCTTCCGTACAGAAAATCATTATCCCTGTCGGTTTATGGAAAACTCTGGCTGCCGTTTCAACTTTATTAACATTCTGACCGCCTGCACCACCGGAACGAGCCGTTGTGATTTCAATATCGTTCATATTGAGTTCAACTTCAACATCATCAACTTCAGGCATAACAGCAACCGTAGCAGTTGATGTGTGAACTCTGCCTTGAGATTCTGTTTCCGGAACTCTTTGTACACGGTGAACACCGGATTCGTATTTTAATTTTGAATATACGCAATCGCCTTTAATTGAAACAATAACTTCAGAATATCCACCCGCTTCACACTCGGTTTTACTCAAAATCTGCGTTTGCCACCCCTGCTTATCGGCAAATTTAAGATACATTCTGAGTAAATCACCAGCAAAAATATTTGCTTCATCGCCACCGGCTCCGCCTCTGATTTCAAGCATAATATCTTTGTCATCCATAGGGTCACGCGGCAGAAGAAGAACTTTCATTTTTTCTTCAAGTTCCGCTATTTTTGCTTCGTTATTTTCAATTTCGGATTTTAAAAACTCTCTCATTTCTTCATCGGTTTCGCCATGGAGAAGTTCTTTTGATTCTTCAATGGTTTCATTTGCCTTTTTCCACGCATAATATGTTTCAACGGTTTCTTCCATTGATTTTCTTTGTTTGGATAAATCTCTGAATCTGTTGTAATCCTGAGCAGTAGCGGGATCGGACAACAAAAGCCCTAATTCAACATATTTTTTTTCAATCTGCTCAATTTTTTCTAACATGTCTTTCATAATACTCTCATTCTAGCACAAAAAAACAAGTCGTGTTAACGACTTGTTTTTTTATTATTAATTTTACTTTTTATTCACCCAAATTTAATTGAGAGAACTGAACAATTTTGTTCTTACCGCGTTTTTTAGCGTTATAAAGTGCGTGTTCTGCATAACGAATTACGGTATTCGCATCTTCTTCAACATTTTCCATACAAGGATATGTTGAAATACCACCTGAAATCGTTATAGGATGGCGTTCTTCTTCGCCTGCAGGAATAAATTCCATGCGTTCAATATCTCTGCGGAAACGTTCCGCAAACAGAAATGCCTGATCTTCAGAGGTATTTGGAAGAAGAACCAAAAATTCTTCATCACCGTAACGCGTGATAATATCTTCTTTTCTTATAAATTGTTTAAGTTTTTCGGCAACTGATTTCAATAAAACATCACCCCAGCTGTAGCCGTAAATATCATTTACAACTTTAAAGAAGTCAAGGTCAAATAACAGGCAGGATAACTTTAAACCGTATCGTTTTGAACGAGAAATTTCCTGTTCAAGACGTTCCTGAAGATATTTTCTGTTATGGAGACCTGTAAGTTCATCAGTCGTTGAAACCTGGCGAATTTTAAACATAAGTTCTCTTATTCTCAGCATAGACTTAACTCTTATAAGCAATTCTGCCATATCAACCGGAGTTCTTATAAAGTCATACGCAAAAGCCCTGACAACCTGAGCTTTTTTGAAATCTTCACCGACAAAAAGTACAGGAACTTTGAATTTTATAAGTGAAAGAGTATCCGCCAAATTTGCAACATTTTCTGCAATTATAAGGCTTGGATTTAAGGTTTCATAATCCTTTAATTCCGCATCTTCAACTACTCTTACATTCGCATCATCAATCTCTTTTTCAAGATATTCCGAAAAATTAGATTTACATCCTTTAGCATAAATTACAATATTTTTCATAATAAACCTCTCTGACTTGTTAAAGTCTAGCATATTTTTCAGTTTAGGTCAATATTTGAACTTTTGGGAATATGTATCGTTATATTTACATCTTCCTTTTTGGCAGAATTTATTGTACAATATTGAACTAAAGAGGGAGATGTTTGGATATTTTATATGAAATTTAACAAGTATTTTATTGTACCGATAATGATAATTTCATTTGCTTTTGTGCCAGCTGCATCGGCACTTGAAGAACGGCAGATTGAAGATGGTGCTTCATTAAGCCTGAAAGACTGTATAGAAATATCTTTATCAAACAGCCCACTGGTTAAAAGAACAATTTATAATCTGCGCACCGCAAAAAATAACATCTCTCTTGCAAAATCTGCTTTCACCCCTACAATAGGTGTCGGTGCAGGAATAAATCAAAATTTAAGTTCAACAACAGGCACTCCGCACAGAAGCTCAAACACAAAAAGTCTGCCGACAGTAAACGCATACATCAGCGAAATGCTTTGGAATTTCGGCAAGACAAATGCAACGATAAGAATGCAGAAATTCAACAAAATAGCAGCGGAATACGAATTTAATTATTCGGTTTTAACAACAATTTTTGATGTAAAACTTAAATATTACGGCGTTTTGGCGGCAAAATCTTTACTTGACATTGAAAAAGCAAACGTTCAGATGAATGAAAGAAACTATATCAGAACTCAGGCATATTTTGATGAGGGCATACGTTCAAAAATAGACCTTGTAAACGCGGAAGCATATCTTAGCGATGCCAAAATTGCGCTTGTTCAGGCGGAAAATAACTACAAACAGGCTCTTGTAGCATTAAATAATTCAATGTATGTGCCGTACGCACCGGAATACGAAATTTCAAATACCGAAACATTTAATCTTAAAAATCCATATGTACCGATAAGTTTGACACAAATCGGAAATTATAGGGATTTGGATGATGTTCCGGCAGAAGTTCAGGATGCTACGTTAACCGCAAGCGTTGATAAAACAGAAGTTTTGGAAGATTATGAATTTACAAAATATCCTTACACGTTTGAAGAATCCGTTGATTTGGCAATGAAAAACCGACCTGATTTAAAAGCATTAAACGCATCGGTTGATGCTATGAAACAATATTTACTTGCAGTAAAACGCCAATATTATCCGAATTTATCGGCAAATTTAGGATACGGGCTCAACAATTCAGAACACTTTGCAACAAATTCAATGAGTTTATCGCTTGATTTAAGTTCATCAGTAAATATTTTTCAGCACGTAAAAGAGGTTGATAACGCAAAAATTCAGGTAGAATACGCTCAAAATGAAGTTAAACTCTTGAGCGAAAACCTTTATTTTGATGTTCAGGAAGCGTATATCGCTATGATACAACTGGAAAAACAAATTCCGCTATTAGAAACTAAAGTCCGTCAAACGCTGGAAAATTTAGAACTTGCTGACGGCAGATACGAAGTAGGATTAAGCGATTATATTGAATTACAGGATGCACGCGTAAATTACAACAACGCGCAAAACAGCTATGTGCAAACAATTTACAAATATAACGTTGCAAGAGCAACACTTGAACAGTTTATTGCTCTTGAACAGGATACAACTTTAAAAGCCAAAGATTTGGGGTTATAAATTATGAAAATCAAAAATTTTGAAATCAAAAAAAGGTACATCGTAATTACAGCCATTGCAATTGCAATAGTATTAACGTTCGGTATCATTTTAAAACTGAAAAATGCACCGAAATACATAACGGCACCGGTTACAAAACGGACAATAACTCAGGTTGTTGAGGCATCGGGCACGATAAATCCTGTTAATACGGTCAGCGTAGGTTCAACAGTATCGGGACTTATAAGCGCCATTTACGTTGATTTCAATTCTGTAGTTAAAAAAGGAGAATTGCTGGCAGAAATTGACCCCAGAACTTTTCAGGCAACGGTTGACCAAAACATGGCAGCCGTAAATAATGCCCAAGCAGCGTTAGACGAAGTTAATGCCGCACTTGAAATGAGCACAAAAACTTATAACAGGTATAAAAACCTTTACGGGCGCAATTTTATTCCGAAAAGTGAACTGGATCAGGCAGAGAGCACTTATAAAACCGATCTGGCAAGAGTAAAAGCCGCAAGATATAAAATTGAACAAGCTCACGCGCAATATGAAAATTCTCTTGTAAACCTTAATTACACAAAAATCATAGCGCCAGTTGATGGAATGATAATAGCAAGAAAAATAGACCTTGGACAACCTGTTGCAGCGACTTTGCAGGCACCGGAATTGTTCACAATTGCACAAGATTTGGAAGAAATGCAGATTGAAGTTAATGTCTCCGAAGCCGACATCGGCGAAGTTAAAGAGGGACAGGATGTTATTTACACCCTTGACGGCTACCCTAATACGGATTTCAAAGGCCATGTTACCCAAGTTCGTATTTCGCCGACAACAGTTTCAAACGTTGTAACGTATTCTGTAATAGTAAAAGTTGCAAACCCCGATATGAAACTCAAACCGGGTATGACAGCAAACGTATCGATTATCACATCACAGGTTGATGATGCGCTTTGCGTACCTAATCGCGCACTCAAATTCACTCCTGAAAATAATCAGAAAAAGTATGAAAATCAGGGATTATGGATTTCGGAAAGAGGCGGCTTACACAGAATTGATGTAAAACTTGGTGCAAGTGATGACAACTACACACAAATTATTTCGGATGAAATTGAAGAAGGTATGCAGGTTGCGGTAAGCAATGCAAATGCGAAAAAGAAACAAATGCGTATGCGCCCGCCAATGTAAAAGGAACAATTAATGCCATTAATTGAAGTCAAAAATTTAATAAAAACATATAAAACAGGCGAGGAAAGTTTCAATGCTCTTGATGGCGTTTCTCTGAGCATAAAAAAAGGTGAATTTGTTGCGATTATGGGAGCATCAGGCTCAGGAAAATCAACCTTAATGAATACTTTAGGAACTCTGGACAAACCGAATTCAGGCAGCTATAACCTTGACGGCGTTGATGTTTTTTCTCTTTCGCCGGATGAATTATCCGAAATCCGCAACGTAAAACTAGGGTTTGTTTTTCAGGGGTTTAATCTTATTTCGCGCACATCGGCACTTGATAATGTTCAAATGCCTATGATTTATAAAGGTATTCCCGAAGAAGAACGGATTAAACTTGCAAGAGAAGCGTTGAAAATTGTCGGACTTGAAAACCGTGAAAATCATATGCCAAATGAAATGTCAGGCGGTCAGCAGCAGCGTGTCGCTATTGCGCGTGCAATAGTCAACGATGCACCGTTAATTCTTGCAGACGAGCCGACAGGTAACTTAGATACCAAAACAAGTATAGAGATTATGGAATTTTTTGTAAGCCTCAACGAAAAGCACGGTAAAACTATCGTTCTGGTAACTCACGAACCTGATATTGCACAATATTGCAAGCGTGTAGTGAGATTTAAAGACGGAAAAATTATTTCCGATGAGGTGAAAAAATGATAGATTTCAAATCAACACTTCGAATATCAATAAATTCGCTTAAAGTTAATAAAATGCGCTCAGCATTGACAAGTTTGGGTATAATTATCGGCGTAAGCGCCGTTATCATAATGCTTGCCGTCGGAAATGGCGCTAGCGAAAAAGTCCGTTCAAACATCGAATCAATGGGCAGTAATCTTTTGACAGTCCGCTCAGCATCAGCCAAATCAGGCGGTGTTTCTATGGGTATGGGTTCAAAACCAACACTCACTCTAAAAGATGCCGATGCCATCAAAAAAAATGCGCGCGGACTTGATGCCGTCGCATCAGCCAGCACCGAAGGTAAACAACTAACCTACGGAAATCAAAACTGGTCAACAACAGTTTACGGTATTGAACCTGAATATCTCTACATTAAAAACTACGAAGTTGAATTAGGAAGAAGATTCAACAGAGAAGAAGTAAATTCCGGCGGCAAAGTCGCACTTTTAGGAAGCACCGTAGTGAAAGAACTTTTTGGAGATGTTAACCCTATTGATAAAACTATTCGTGTCGGTAATGTTCCTTTTAAAGTTGTAGGCGTGCTCAAAGAAAAAGGCTCTATGGGCCCGATGGATCAGGACGATTTGATTTTCATTCCGATTTTAACCGCTCAAAAGAAAGTTTTCGGAACGGATTTCCCGGGAACTGTCAGCATGATTGTCGCAAAATGTGAAGACGAAAACACCGTTACCATGGCCGTTAATGACATTGATGAAATACTTACCTCAAGACACAAAATAGGCAAAAATCAGGATAAAGATTTCGAAATCAGAAATTCTGCAGAGTTTCAGGAAAAAATTAAATCAACGGCGGCAACATTTTCAATTTTGTTATTCTCTATCGCATCTGTCTCCCTTTTAGTTGGTGGAATAGGAATTATGAATATTATGCTGGTATCGGTTACGGAACGTACAAAAGAAATAGGTATCCGTATGGCAATTGGTGCAAGGGCACAGGATATTCGTATGCAATTTTTGATAGAATCTTTGCTTCTTTCAATAGTAGGCGGACTTATAGGAGTTGTTGTAGGCGTAATAGGCGCGAAATCCGTTCAGATATTTTCAACAGAGATGAATATTTCAATATCTCTGTTTTCAATATTTTTATCACTTGGTTTTTCGGGAATGGTCGGAATTATTTTCGGCTACTACCCAGCAAGAAAAGCTTCCATGCTGAAACCGATTGACGCTCTGAGATATGAATAATTTATTTATAAACAGATGTTAAATAATCCATAAAAATCATTATGCCAGTAAACTGTGCTATAAAAGGTTCTGCAACTTTCGGATTTGTCGGGTTTCTGAATAATCCGCCTATTTCAAAAAGATTTTTGCCGGAATGCAGGACAAGCATAACATTATCGCTATAGAATTGGCATCGTATTTTATCCGTACCGAAAAGAAAGCGTAATTTATCCATAACATCCGCAAACTCAGGAGTAATAGCCTTACTTACATCACATACTCCGTTTGATGCTCTTATTGCATAATTAGCGGAAATTTGCGCGGAATCACTATTCCGTTGCTGCTGCTCTAATCTTATTCGGCGTTCACGATCTTTTTCCAAACTAAATTTAGCAGCAATAGCACTAACGATTATTATCAACGCACCAATTACATAAGGGAAAAATTTAAAATTAAGCAAAACGCCAAATGATTCACCTATCATCAATGTCAGAATAACTCCTACAAAAATGTACATGAAAAGGTAACCCCAATATGTTAAAGGCTTGCCGTTGCATTCTTTGGAAAGAATTTCTATCCAGCCGTTGACATCAGTATTTACATTTGCCTTCATTACCACACCTTCAAATACGGTTGTTCTGTGCTTGCCGGCCCCCCTGTATAATTTTAATTCGTTAATTGCATAACAAGCATCTTTATATTTTCCGACAAAAACATCATCGGTATATTTGCTTGTATAAGAATCATCATAAAGAACACGCCTTATATCTTCTTCATAGATAAAGTTTTTATCATTGATGTCAGCATTTTTACCCAAAGACTCAATATCCGATAAATCCTGTAAAATTGCCTTTACACAATACTGTTTCATGAGCTTGCTGAAAGCTCTTCCCTGCCAAAGTATTACACCGGCGATAATTCCGGGAGTAAGAAGAATTAACACTATACCAAAAACCAGATAATTTTCGCTATTCCCGGGCTTAAGTCCCGCTATCGTAAGCCCGGCACTAATCAATACGCATAACAAACCGCATAATAAAGTGATGAAAATATATTTACTCCGTTTTTGTGCATAATCTCCCGATAACACAAATTGATTTGCGACAACCATATAACGATTTCTGACCTGCGCACACAAATCAGGAAGCGTCATTTTGTATGAAAATTCCGATAAATCCAAAACCATAAATTCTTCCTCCGCAAAAAATTATAAGATATTATTGCGTACAAGGCAATATAAAAAATCAATTATTCATCTTATTGACAGAAAAAGCGGTAAATAATAAACTTAATTACATACAATACGAATATTTGGAGGTGTAAAAATGAAAAGTGTATGGCCGGAGCAATATCATAATAATCCGAACATAGATAAGCCCATAGAACAAATCTGGGCAGATATAGACGGATATACTTTTGAAGAACGATATGAGGATTATCCCGAACTGCACAGCAAAATACCTTTCGTTATACCTCTGCCGCCAGTAAAATATGAGGGAAAATTTTTAAAAGGTGTCTGCTTTTCATGCGGAACAAGAGTTTTGGTTGAAAAATTTCCTGAAATTAAAGAACTGTTTAACGTTGTTGCAAATTCAATGTTTTCATCATACCCGTGGTCAAACGTAGCGGACGCATATTTTACCTGCTATAAAAATGAAGCACGTGAAAGATGGTACAAAGAAAATCATCCTGACAAAAAAGATATGCCGATGATACCGTTGCAGGATGCCGATTTTCTTAATGAATACTACATCGCACCTGTTCCGAATACGGAAAAAATATATGATGTAATTTGCGTTTCAACACCGTTTCCTGTTAAAAATTTACCGCTCATTGCAAAAGCATTGCTTGAATACGAACGTAAATACGGAAGAGTTTTAAAAGTAGTTTATATCATAGGTCAGCCTAGTGCAAAACGATATGAAGACGGAACTTTTGATTATTCGGGAGTTATAGACTACGGTAAAAATGTCTTAAAAGAAGTTGACAGAATCCTTGGGGATACAAGAAAATATATAGATTTTTATCCTTGGATAGACTATAAAGACTTACCTTTGATGTATTCACGCTCAAAATGCGGCGTTCTGGGTTCATTAATAGAGGGCAAAAACAGATTTATAAGCGAAATACAAAGCTGTAATACACCTATTATTGTGTTTAAAGATTTTAATAAATATTCACGCGGAGATTTCCCTGTATTCTTCGGAAACAGCGGAGAGTACGTTCCTGAATTTACACCTGAATCCCTGGCAGACACTATCCATAAAGTTATAACAAATCAGGATGCCTATGAGCCAAGAAAAAATTATCTTGAACACTACGGCAGAAAAAATTTCATAGATACTATCGTTGATGCAATACCGTATTATCGGGAAAATCTTCCGGGTTATGAGCCAAAACGCACTCACGATAACCTCTGGCTGGATTTGGCTTGTTATGATAATTATCAGGTAAGTTATCACGACTTTTTATACGACAAAAAAACAAACCTTTCTCATGTAGTCGGCCTGAGCAATGTTGAAACACTGCTCAAATACTACTATGCAAAATTCGGTATTAAATGGAAATATAACGACAGCGTTTTCAAAAAATAACGCTTATTTATGAGAGCTGACAAGTTTTTTGAATTTTTCCAAATCTTCTTTGGTATCAATACCGACAGGGACAAAATCAACGACAGTCGTCTTAATTTTCATACCGTTTTGAAGAGCACGCAACTGTTCAAGACTTTCAGCGACTTCAAGCTGAGACTGAGAAAGTTTTGTCATGCGTTTTAGGGCTTCACGCTTGTATCCGTATATTCCCAAATGCCCGTAAAATGTCGCAACATCAGCATTTCTTTCATAAGGAATTTTAGAGCGTGAAAAATACAGAGCATAGCCACGATTATCAACAACGCATTTTACCAAATTCGGATTATTAACTTCATCATCTTTTATAACCCTCAAAAGCGTTGAAATATCGGCTTCATCATCCTCTAACACATTTCGCATAACCGCATCAATACTTTCCGGCGTAATCAACGGTTCATCCCCCTGAAGATTAACAACGTGTGTGATTTCAGGGTGTCTGTCCATAACTTCTTGAATTCTGTCGCTTCCGCACTTGTGATTAACGGATGTCATCTCAACATCACCGCCAAAACCTTTTACGCAATTATAAATTCTTTCATCGTCGGTTGCCACGATAATAATATCAGCTAAAGTTGACTGCGCAGCTTTTTCATAAACCCACTGAATAATAGGCTTACCCTCAACTTCTATCAAAGGTTTTCCCTCTAATCTGCTTGAACCGTATCTTGCCGGAATTATTATCGCTGTTGACATATTTCTCTCCTTAAATTTTTTCAACAATATACCCCACCCATTGATTTTGGTGAAGTTCGTTTACTATTTTCAGCCTGTTTTTATTGATAGCATCCACAACTATCGGCGCTTTTTCATCTAAAATTCCGCTCAGAACTATATAACCGCCGTCAGTAGTTATGTTTTTTAAATCACCCATAATCTCTGCCAGAACATTATGCAAAATGTTTGCCAAAACAAAATCAAATTTTTTATTGATTTTATCCGCCGTTCCAAGCTCAAATTCACATTTTGCATTGTTTTTAAGAGCATTTTCACGTGCAACTTCAATAACGGTTTCATCATTATCGCAGCCGTAAACATATTTTGCTCCGAATTTTTTGGCACAAATTGAAAGAATACCACTTCCCATGCCGATATCCGCCACATTTTTACCTTTAACACCCAAAAGCTCAATTGCACGCATACAAATCTGCGTTGTATCGTGAGTTCCGGTACCGAAAGCACAACCGGGTTCAAGTCTTATAATAACTTCATCTTTGCTTTTCGGAGTATATTCAATCCAATCTGGAACTACAGTTATTTTGTCCGTAACATGGGTTACATCCCATTTTTCTTTCCACTTTTTGGACCAGTCCTGATTTTCTTTTTCATCAATTGTGTAATCCCAGCTCCCCATAAAGTCGTCGGTTAAGCCTCTGTCTTTTAAGGTTCTACGGTAATCTTTTAGTAAATTATCTAACCCCTGCGGTTCTTCGGTTAAAAATACTTTAAGATTTCCTTCAGTCGTTGACGTCATCTCAAGGTTTTTATAACTTTCTTCCGCCAGAACAACCCCCTCAGTCGGAAAATTTTCAAAAAAGAAATCCGACATCACATCTTCCAGTTCGGGATTTATACTTATAACAAGTTCAAAGTATGATTTCATTGATTAAAAACGCCCATTCTTCTGAATTTTTCGTATCTGTCAGCCTTTAATTCATCAGGCGACATTTTTGATAATTCATCTAAATTTTGCAATATATAAGATTTTAAAGTCTGCGCCATTTCATCAGGATTAACATGCGCACCGCCCGACGGCTCAGGTATTTCGCCGTCAATAATTCCAAGTTCCAGTAAATCCTTAGCTGTAATTTTAAGAGCATTTGCGGCTTCAGCGGCTTTTGTTGCATCTCGATACAAAATAGAAGCACAGCCCTCAGGCGAAATTACGGTATAATAAGCGTGTTCAAGTAAAAACACTTTGTTTGCAACCGCTAAACCCAAAGCGCCGCCTGAGCAACCCTCACCTGTAATAACCGCGATTACAGGCACTTTTAATTTTGCCATATCTCTTAAATTTATTGCAATAGCACCGCCCTGGTTTGTTTCTTCGGCACTGATACCAGGATACGCTCCCGGGGTATCAATAAGAGTAATTATCGGAAGGTGAAATTTGTCCGCATGTTTAAATAACCTTAGGGCTTTATGATAACCCTGTGGCTGAGGCATACCAAAATTGTATTCAAGGTTTTCTTTAGTGGATTTACCTTTCATTGTACCGACAATCATAACGGATCTGCCGTCAATTTTTGCAATACCGCCGATTATGGCTCTGTCGTCACTGCCCTCTCTGTCGCCGTGAAATTCTATAAATTCATCACAAATTTTATCCACATAATCCATAAAATTCGGACGCTCAGGGTGTCTTGCAATCTGAATTTTTTGTGACGGGGTTAAATTGGCATATAACTCACGCCTGCACTCATCCGCCTGTTGTTCAAAATGTTCTATTTCCTTATTTAAATCCATCCCTGACTCCATACTGATTTTTTTAAATTCATCTATTTTCTTCTCTATTTCTATTATGGGTTTTTCAAAATCTAATACTACTGTCATATAAACCTCATCAACTCAACTTACCATTGCATTTGAGTGAATTTCAATCAAATCCGATAAAGTTTTTTTCAAATCTTTTCTTGATGAAATAATGTCAATTTGACCGTATTTCATAAGATATTCAGCCGTCTGAAAGTCTTGCGGCAGTTTTTGACGAATAGTTTGCTCAATAACTCTTCGCCCTGCAAAACCAATTCTTGCGCCATGTTCTGCAACAATAATATCGCCAAGCATACCGAAACTTGCCGTAACACCGCCAAAAGTAGGCTCAGTTAATACGTTTATGTACAATAAACCTTGATCATCCAAACGTGAACAAGCACAAGACGTTTTTGCCATTTGCATTAAACTCAATGCACTTTCTTGCATTCTTGCTCCGCCTGATGATGTAATTGCAATCACAGGCAGCCATTGTTCAATGGCTTTCTCATTAATTCGGGTAACTTTTTCACCGACGACACTGCCCAT
>JAGCBH010000023.1 GCA_017652265.1 bacterium | reverse complement strand
TTGTATGAACAGGAAGATGGTATTCCCCTTTCATGTCATCTTCGATATGAGCCGTTAAAAGCTGCATGGGCTTACCGCAGCAAACTAATTCGCCATTCCCCGTTTTTATAACTTCAACAAGATTACCGCAAATTTCACATTCATATAATTCAAATTTTTCTGTCATAATTTACTCCTTTTTCACTGATTATTGGTAAAAAATTAAAATTTTTCATTAATCTCATGTATATAAACTATTGATTATCTTTACAAAAAGAATGTATAATAAACTTTGAAACGGAGAGATTGAAAAATGATTATCATAATGGAGAAAGGCGCAACCGATGAGAATATTCAAAAGGTATGCGCACGGCTTGAAGAAAACGGTTTCCAAATAAGAGTAAACAAAGGTGAACTCTTAACAGTAATTGATGCTTTAGGCGATAAAAGTTCGCTATCTGAGGACAGACTTCTTTCACTTGAAGGTGTTAAAGAGGTTAAACACATCCGAGAGCCTTTTCGTCTGGCATCAAGAGACCGAAAAGAAGATGATACGATAATAACATTCCCTAATGGTGTTACCATTGGCGGTAACAAAACAATCGTTACAATTGCAGGCCCATGCTCCGTTGAAAATATAGATGGACTTATGGAAGTCGCTCATGCGGTTAAAGAAGCCGGATGCGAATTTTTAAGAGGGGGGGCATTCAAACCAAGAACTTCCCCTTATGCGTTTCAGGGTTACGGCGAAGAAGCACTGAAACTTTTAAAACAAGCCGGTGATGAAACTGGACTTTTAACCGTAACAGAAGTTATGGAAACGCAAGATATTGAACTTGTTTCTCAATACGCAGACGTTCTGCAGGTCGGCGCCAGAAACGCACAAAACTTTAAATTACTTAAAGCACTTGGCAAATGCAAAAAGCCTGTAATACTCAAACGCGGACTTTCAAGTACAATTGCTGAATTTTTACTTGCGGCAGAACATATTTTATACAACGGAAACCCGAACGTTATCCTATGTGAAAGAGGTATAAGAAGTTTTGACAGTCACTATACACGCAACGTTGCTGATATTGCTTCAATTCCTGTTATCAAAAAATTATCACATTTACCTGTTATTATTGATCCAAGCCATGCAACCGGTCAAAGATACCTTGTAGAACCTGTTGCAAAAGCAGGAATTGTTGCGGGTGCTGACGGAATCATGATGGAAGTTCATCATAATCCTGAAATTGCACTCTCAGACGGTAATCAAAGTCTTTCAATACCTATGTTTAAAGATGTTATGACAAGAATAAATAATTTAAAAAACCGTATTACTTATAATAAACAAACTTTCTGCATGGATATAAATTAATTTTATAAAATCATCCCGCATGGCTAAGCGTAATGCTTAATTTAATAATCTTTTCCCTCATGTATTATGCGGTTATGGAGCGTATTATGTCCAAATTGCAGTACAAAAAAATGAAAAGGGAAGAATTAATTGAACTTTCTCAACAAGATGATTTTGAAGCACTTGAAGAACTTATCAAAAGCATCCAGAAAAATGTTTATACCACTTTGATGTATCTTTCCGGAAATCAGGATAAAGCTTCTGATTTAACACAGGAAACTCTTTTAAAAGTTGCAAAAAATATAAAATCCCTGACTTCACCCAAAAATTTCAAAAGCTGGGTAAATCATATTGCAACAAGAGTTTTTTATGAAGATACACGAAAAAACAAAAAAGAATATCAGCTGATTTCACTTGAAGATGAAAACAACAGGTCATTTTTTTCGGCAATAAAAAATTTTTTTACGGACAAAAGGTGTAAACCGCCTGACGCTTGTATTTCATCGGAACTTGATAAAATCATAAAATATGAAATTCTGAATTTGCCCGAAAATTTTAGAATTGTAATTATCCTGAGAGAACTTGAAGGACTTTCGTATGAAGAAATTGCACTTGCCACAAACAGCACAATCGGAACTGTGAAATCAAGAATTGCAAGAGCAAGAACAAGACTTCAGGAAAGCCTGAAAGCCTATGTATAGGGGACAAATTATGAACGAAAAAATATCATGCAAACAGGTAAAAGCCATTCTTCCTTTTTATATAAAAGGAACAGTAAATCCCTTTATATCCGATCTTATAGAAGAACATCTTGAAGAATGCGAAAGCTGCAAAAAATTGTATTTAAAGCTTTTGGACGAATATAACAAAAATTATATTCCCGATATAAGTGATATTGAAATAAATATATCATCCGCGCGCCCCGAACTGGATGAAAATATTTACTCAACGAACGAATATCAAAGTTTTAAAAAGAAACTTTCTGCCTATTTTGACAGCGAACTTGGTGACAAAGAACAAATAAAAATGAAAAAAATAACTATCTCAAACCCGCTTGCCCGCAGAGATTTTGAAAATATGTTTCGTTGCAAACAGTTACTACATTCTTCTTTTGAAAAAACAAAAAACAGTTTCAATAACGATTTTTCAAAAAATATAATAAATAAAATATCCGAAAAACCACATCTTAAAAGAAATCCGGTATGGGAAATTTCTTGGGGAATATTTTTCATTACAATTTTGGTTTCTCTGTTTATTTATCTAAAATAGACTGCTTTTTTCAGGCAAATCAAGAAAACTTTTCCAAAAGTCATTTAGCGGAATTTCTTTATTGTTCAGATTTGTATAGGAATTGTTTATTTTTAAATTTTTAGGTCCCCATTTAACAGCCAATTCATTAAAGAATACCGCCATAGTTGGAGTTTTCCTTGCAAAAGCAATGTGCATACATGCAGTATCAACACTTATAAATTTTTCACATTTATCAATTAATGCTGCCGTTTGAGTAAACGCCGTTTTGCCTGAAAAATCAATAAATTCTATATCTTTAAATTCACACAAAGTATTAACATACTCTTTTATATCACTGCCGCCGACAATGATAACTTTATATTTATCGCATGAATTTAATCTTTTTATAATCTCTGCACTATCTTCAATTCTAAGATTTTTACGTTCCAGTCTGCATGCAGGACAAAAACCTACTATTTTTTTACCGGAAAGACCGCACTCTTCCAGTAATTTTTTAACATTTTCATCGTCTTCTTTCGTATATTCAAAAAAAGTATCTACATTTTCCCTGTATAAATTTAACGGTTTAAGACACCTTGCATAGTGTTCGGAAACATGTATACGGCAAAATTTTTCTTCTTTTAAATACGGTACAATATCTGTTAAAAACAATTCCCTCATTTGAAGTCCGCGTCCGACTCTGTGTTTTGCCAAAGTTAGAAATGCGCATATAGCAGAACGCAAAGAATTGTCTAAAACTACAACAGTATCAAATTTACCCCTTAATTGCCAAGCGAACTTAAATGCATCGATATTTTTTCTAAATCCTACTTTACTTCTGTCAAGCACATATACATTATTAATTTGGGGAATACCTTTTACTGCAGGTGCACCTCTGTCAATAGTAATTATTGACAAATCTGCACTCGGATAGGCCTCACGCAAAATTTTAAATACAGGTGACGTATTTATTACATCACCTAACGGGCCCAATATCATCACTGCTATACGCTTACCAAAATCTTTCATAATACCCTTTCTCGCCAGTAACTATTATAACATAAATAACTAGATTTTCATTCCGCCTGCATGATTCATGTAAGAAGCCATCGGACTTCTGTACGAATTATAAGACTGTACAGGATTTTGTTTTTCCTTATCCATTTTGTCCATTTCTTCTCTGAGGACACGGCTTGGTGCGTTAGCCAGTTTATTTCTTAAAATAGGCGTTACAATGTTGCAGGATATTATTGAACCTATTGTACTTGAAACAACGCCAACACCATCTTTAAAGGCTCTGTATTCAGGCTCAATTTCAGAATAATTTGCAAGTTTTTCAATATTAAAATCCATTTTACCGATTTTATTTGTAAGATTATTCTTTTGCAAAAATTTCATGATTGATTTATTTGCAAGTTTACCGGTGGATACAAGTTTTAAAAATATATCTTTAAAAGACTTAGTCAAAACATAAAAAGATACAATGTTTACAAGTCCGTCAAAAATTTCCTGCGGAATGAGGTATGCCTTTTGTTTTTTATCAATTTTATCATTTGTAGCGATAGCAATAGTCTGAGCGGCACAAGACAAAATCCACCCGATAGTTCCTGTATGCAAAAGCATTCTGCCCGGATCTTTACTGTATATTTCAGCAAGTTTTGCAAAAATCTTTATACTCATGCGACACCTCGCATTTCTTTATCCTGAGGCTTTTTAACCACTTTCGAAGTAAAGAGATTTGTCAATAATTTTGTTAAAGGTGCATCAATGAGGAAGTTTGTGAAAAGCATAACGCCAAGAGCCACCCACGTTCCTATATCATTTTGGTGATTTCTGAGATCTCTCTCGCTCATATTTGAAATATTTTTAGGTGTGAATATTGTTCTCCATTTAGGGAATTTTTCAACAGGATATTTAGAGCATGCCTGTATAAGTTTAATAGTACCTTTTCTTACTAAAAAGCCTGTTGTCATGCCGGCTATAATCTTTGCAACCGTACGGCAAACAGATACTTTTCGTGTTTCCTCATCTTGTTTATGGTTGTGAAAATCAATAAAAGGCTGTGTCATCAATGCGGTACAACCTAATATCAAGCGAACTTCAGCGGAAGATATTTTATCACCCGCAAATTTATAAAATCTGTCTCCACCCTCTTTAACCACGCGATTTTTAATCAGGTCATAAAAAGATTGTCGGGCCTTGCTGGCGAAATTGCCAAAATGCCCGCCAAAATTGATATTATTACAGTTATTACCTACACCTGAAATCATACTTTCACACACCTGGCATGTAAACGTAATTAAAGGTCTAAAATTGCCTAAAAAATGATATTTATGAAGAAATATTACGGTCTAAAGTAATATTTCATAAGTTCAGCCGTAATCATTTGGCTTGTACCATTGGCAAATGTACCTTTCAATGCCTGATCATCATCGGAATCCGTCAGTTTTGTAACATTTTCCGTTGCACGATTTTGTTCTACTTTTTGTGTTTCAACGGCTCTGTCAAACTCCTCTTGCCCCAATTGCTGAATGTTATTCATCAATTGCAAATCCTGCTGATAATTACCCGTAGATTCAATCCCCATGCCGGCAAGCTCATCTTGAATATCCTGCCAGTTCTGATAATCAAGAGTAGTATAATTTTGAGGCAAAGAACCGCTTGCGGCAGCCTTAGCAGCCTCTTCATCTTCCGGCATTATTTTTTTTACTTTCATATCATCATTCATAAAAAATTAGGCCTCTCTTATATTATAAAGTATTTTCAATATCTCCGAAATCTTACAAGATTATTTTCTGTAACATTTCTTAATACATGTTTCCAAACATGGCAATTATCAATTTAAAAAAAACTTTATATGAGTATAGAGGATATTTTTATTGGGAAAGGATATTAATCATGACAACGGATGCAGTAAGAAACATTAACGCAGGGGATTTGGGAGCAACAGGACAGTCAATTCAACCGGAACCGACAGTGGATCCAAATGCAACAGTTCCGATGGGAGTAATGCAAGTTACTCCGGAGCAATTTAATACAATCATGCAACCTGCATTTCAAAATTATTATTGTTCAAATCCTATAATTGAACAAAATTTGAATGATACAGATTCAAGCAATGATAGGTATGAATATCCCGGAATACCCGGATTGTTTGTTGAATACAGCAAGGTTGATGGTCAGGTAGTTGCCGAATATTCAATGACGGGAGATAAACCTGCCGTAACACAGCAACAAAATAACCAAAATACACTTTTCACAGATCCTAACGATGCACAGAGATATGCACAGTTATGCAGTGCGGTTGTTGACCCGACATTATCAAAGTCAGAAAGAAGACAAAAAGAACGCGATCTCAAAGACTTGTTAGATGAAAATTTGAGAAAAGTGATGGTAACAGATGCCGGTATCAGACATCCGCGCTATACAGATAAACAAATTAAACAGATAAAAAACGGTATCGTTGAAGATGTAATAGCAAATGACAGATGTGAACACAGAACAGTATTCTATGACTATAGCGATTATAGCAGAGCTTGCAGAGAATTAGAAAATGAGCAAGAAGCTGCAAGAGCAAGAATTCAGGCAGGCGGTCAAACTCCGGAAGAAAAAGAAAGAGATATTAATATCTTGAAGACAAATTATTCTTGCCTGAGTGAAGTACAACAAGAATTAGTAAACAACATGCCTAAATTATTCTATGACGATCATACTGAAGAACATACAGCAGCACAGGCAAGAGTTGATGCCGCAACAGAAGCAGGGGAAGATCCTGATCCTGCAGATTTGGCAATATTAGAACAGCCTTTACAAACATTCAGCAGTGATAAATTCAAATTCTTCTGCCGTACATTGACGGGTGATGACACTAACTTATCACTTGCAGAACGTAAAAAAGGTTGGAATATGCTGGCAGCATCAATGCTTCAGAATGGCAATGATGAATTAAGGGCAGCTTTAGATAGAATCAACAGTGCAGAACGAGATGAAGACATCAACGCTGATGATGTTGAACTTGTAAGACATTACATGCGCGGCACAGTGTTTAATACGTGGGGTCCTGAAAGATCATCTCTCGGACGCGAAGAACGCGCATTGGTAAAAACAGCAGGTTTAAATGCAGACTTTGACTACAGACCGTTACTTACCGTAGCAGGTATTGCAGTAACCGTCGGCTTAACAGCACTTACAGGCGGCCTGTTATGCACAACAAAAGTTGCAACAGCAAATACAGATATTTCGGTTATACTTAGCGGTTCCGGCATATCAGAGGAGCTTCTCGCAGAAGCTGTACAAATCGTTGAAGATGAGGCAGGAAATAAAATTGTAACACTTAGTACTGAAGCATTATTGAATGCACATATAGATAGTGTTACTGTTGATGCACTTGCGGAAGCATTCGCACAAGCTAATGTTACCGGATGCGTAGAACACGCTCTTGCTAACTACGGTTTAGGTTTATTGGGCGGCAGCGTTGTACCGAGGTATGACGGCAGTCCTGATACTCCGCAATTTGGTGTATCAGAAGAAACTGATGAAACTGTTACAGTCAAAGGCAGAGTTAACATTGAACCTTGCCATGAGCCATGCGAAGAAGAAGAGGAAGAGGAAATTTGCGAAGATTGCCCTTGTCCTGAAACAAAAGCTTTCCATATGCCTATGCCAAGGAGAAGTACTGAAAACGGTAAAAATTATATAGAAAGAATTGAATTCTGGGAAATAATGAACTGCTTCAGAAAACCTGATGGTTCAAAAATGACCTGGAATGAATTAAAAGCATTCATTCATGCATACAGAGCAGAAAACTTTGCAGATTTACGCAATCCGCAGACAGGATATTTTGCAGCAGGTCAAGATCACGAAATCTGCACACAATTTACATTCAACGGTATGACATACACATTGGATAAGGCTGCATTAGATTATCTTTTAGCTCATCCGCAAAAACGTGAATGTCATGATGATAGAGCTACAACAAGAACACACGGTGTTGTTAAAAAAGTTGAACCATGCACACCGACAAGAAGATAAAATGAAACTCCTTTCTTAAATTATAAAAAAAATCACCCGTTAATGAAAATTATCGGGTTGATTTTTTTGTATGCAATTCAAAATATTTTTGCAACACAATAGCCGCACAAAATACTTTGCGCGGCTGTGTTTTAAATCTTTTTAAATTTACTTAGACAGCAAACTTTCAAGAGCATCTGCTGTTTTTTGAGCCTTTTTCGGATTTGGACGTGTTTCGTTCAACATATAATTTCTCAGGGCTTCCCTGATAAGTTCGCTTCTGGATCTGTTCTGTAAATCCGCAAACGAATCTATCTTATCCAAAAATTCTTCAGGCATTGATATTAGTATTCTTGCCATATTCGCTCCTTTTTTTTACAATATCCGAATCTCTTATATTTTTATAAACGTAAAAATTTTAAAAAAATTGCTATTTTTTATATACTTTGTATATAAAACTTAACATAATTTTTACCATCCAAATAACCGATATTTTGTTACAATATTCCGCTATGTACAATTTTATGTTAAGATAGTAACATAGAGGATTATTAACTGAATTTAATAAAGGGGGCAAAATGGCATTACCTAATGTAGCATATTTTTCAATGGAAATCGCAATAGACCAGTCATTAAAGACATATTCGGGCGGGCTTGGATTTTTGGCAGGTTCGCACATGTTATCCGCAGGGTATCTTCAGATGCCTATGGTCGGTGTTACAATTCTCTGGTCATACGGCTACTACGACCAAAGAATCGGCGCTGACGGCAAAGCTGAGGTCGCATATATAAGAAAATATTATGATTATCTGACTGATATAGATGTAAGTACAACTGTTGATATTTTCGGTGAAAAGGTAAAGGTCAAAGCCTATAAAGTTGAACCTGAACTTTTCGGAACATGTCCTGTATATCTTTTGACAACAGATATTGACGGAAACAGCGAATGGGCAAGAAGCATTTCTCATAAACTTTATGACGGAAATGAAAAGATAAGAATTGCACAGGAAACCGTTCTTGGTATTGCCGGTGTAAGAATTTTGCAGGAAATCGGATATGATTTCAAAGTTATTCACATGAATGAAGGTCACGCGCTTCCTGCCGCATTTGAACTTTTACGCCAAAATAAAGGCGATCTGGAAAAGGTTAAGAAAATGACGGTATTTACAACCCACACACCTGTTGCCGCAGGTAACGAAGTTCACTGGGTTGATACATTAATAGAATGCGGATTTTTCGCAGGATGCCCAAGAGAAACCGCTGTTCAATTGGGCGGGGAAAACTTCTCCTTAACCGTTGCAGCTTTAAGAATGTCAAGAATTGCAAATGCTGTATCTCAGCTTCACGGTCTTGTAGCAAACAAAATGTGGGAATGGGTTGACGGCAGATGCCCTATAAGAGCTATCACAAATGCTGTAAACCTCCACTACTGGCAAGATAAGCGCATAAAAGATGCCGAAAATGATCCGGAAAGACTACTTGCCGTTAAACGTGAAATGAAGGCTGAATTGTTTAAATACGTTGCAAATAAAGCAGGTAAGAGATTTGATCCTGACGTTTTAACTATCACTTGGGCAAGAAGATTTGCTGATTACAAACGTGCATGGTTAATTTTGATGGATAACGAAAGAATTACAAAATTACTTGATGCAAATAAAGTTCAGATAATCTTTGCTGGTAAATTCCACCCTGATGATGTTATGGGCAGAGAAATGTTTAACAAACTGCTTATGCGTTCACACTCTTTGAAAAACGTAGTTGTTTTACCGGGATATGAACTTGAATTATCAGGCAGATTAAAAAGAGGTTCTGACATCTGGTTAAATACTCCATTGAGACCTTTTGAAGCGTCAGGAACTTCCGGCATGAGCGCAAACGCAAATGGTGCTCTACACCTTTCTATATATGACGGATGGACTGTAGAAGGTACTTTTGACGGTATTAACGGTTATACGGTTGAATATGAAGGACTTGATGATGAAATGCCTTGGGAAGAAAGACACTGGAAAGACCATAAGTGCCTGATGGATATTATTGAAAACCGTATTATGCCGACATACTACGATAATAAACCTGAATGGGCGAGATTAATGCGTCAGGCAATAAGAACGTCAGAAGCATACTTCAATTCTGACCGTATGGTTATTGAGTACTACAACAGACTTTATAAACCTATCGCCCACAATGATGTTGCAGGCGAAAAACGCAAAGAAATGAAGATAACCGAAACTCCGACTTTTGATGCGTGGACATTCTCAAACATTAAATAAATCAGAGTAATCATAATGAATAAAAAGCGGACTAAAAAAGTCCGCTTTTTAATAGCAAAAAATTTTATTTACGGATTTTAAATAAAACATGCACGTGGATAATATAAGTTTTAAATCAAGAATACTATTTGTTGACGCAAAAACTTTTGAAAAAGTAAAGCGAGGAAATTATATTCCGTGGGGAGAATATACTCAGTTTATTCAAAAGGCAAATGAATTTTACACAGATTCAATAAGAACCTGTACTGCAGGAGCATTGATAAACACAAAAACAGCAAAAGCTATCGGCTTTCATGTACACGATTGTTTGGAAAATTTTAGACATATTAATGAATATATGACAGCTATGATAGAATATTTGAAGCCGGATAAGTGCCTTATAATCGGCGGTAAAAAGTACATCCCGCATAATCCTTTTTCATTGCCTATATTTTCTTCTGTTAAAAAACAACTTGGGAAAAATATTGAAAACATAACAGTATTTGAAAGACACGTACCGGTATGCTCCGAATCAGACCTTTTTTATTCAATGAAAGAAGATGCATTTTATATCCATTCGCATTTTTTGGACAGACAAGGTAAGAATCATAGAGTATCATCTGAGGAAGAATTAAAAAAATGCTTTAAAAGATACAGAATTTCCCAAGACGATGAATTGATATTTCAGTAAACAGTTCTGCTCAGCTTAGAAAGTATCGTAATTTACATCCTGATTTTGCCCGTACTCAACAATTTCCTGTTCGTAATATTCGTCGGTTAATTCCTGTTTTTCAATACGAACATCAGCCAAAAGTTTAAGCAATTCAACGTAATCAAGGCATTTTTTGCCCTTTATTCCTTCTGTCTGCATCTGGATTTCACCTGACGGTAAAAGTTTTATTTTTAACTGTTTTTTTGCCATACCTAATCCTCCAAATTTACCGTCAAAACTATTGTATTATCGTCAAAAATTTCTTCATCGGTAATCTGAAGATTTTGAGCTTCCAGACGTTCTTTGATTTTATTATAAGAAATTTCCTGTGCATTAAGGGTATATTCGGTACCAATGTCTTTTGCAATTTCATCAACACCTTTGTTTTCGTTTGCCGTAATTTTCATAGTATAAGGAGCATCCGCACTTTTGCGGGTAAAGACCAAATGAAAATATTCACAATTACATTCAATAGTCCCTTCCTCCTTAATGAGAGCTGTTGCACCATGCTCATTAAGCGTTTTTATTAACACGGCTTCATCCATAATTGTAGTTTCAAAATCTTTATTAAAAAATTTCTGCGCAATTTCCGCATTTTCAAGATGAAGATTTCCGTTGCCTGATTTTAAGCCTGCAACAATAGAATTATTAACTGCTGAAACAGCCGATGCCGCCAGCGAATAAATTAACATAAAAGGTAATGCTGATACTGATACTGACATTTTATTCCTTTCTATACATCAAGTCTTCTGCCACCTCTGCTTGCATTTATATCTTGCCCTGCAACCGTACCGGTTGTCTGAGGAGTGTATTTTTCAATATTTTCTTTTGAAGAAGCACAAACGGCGCGGACATTTGCCCATTCACGAATTGCAAGTATTTGTTCTTTCTGTGTTTGCGATAACGGAACAGTATTTTCAATAGCTTTTTCAAAATCACTGAACTTCAAAACTCTGTTGCCAAAGAAAGCATCACAAAGGGCTGAAATAACAACCTGTTCTATTTCGGAACCTATAAAACCTTCCGTCATTTTTGCCAGTTGTGAAATAACCTTAGGTAAAACAGGTAAAATCTCTGCTGAAACTTCTTTATCTTTCAGACGCTTTGTTAAGTGAACTTTAAAAATTTCTTTTCTTTCGTTTAATGTCGGTAAATCAACGAAAAATATTTCGTCAAAACGGCCTTTTCTCAATAACTCAGGCGGAAGCCTGTCAATATTATTGGCAGTAGCAATGACGAATACAGGAGCGGTTTTTTCCTGCATCCACGTTAAGAATGTTCCGAAAATTCTTGATGAAACACCGCTGTCATTTGCACCCATAGCACCGTTTAAGCCTTTTTCAACCTCATCAACCCAAAGAATTGCAGGCGCAACAGCTTCAACAGTTTTGATAGCTTTGCGCATATTTTCTTCAGAACTTCCGACAATACCTGAAAAAATCTTACCGATATCAAGCCTTAACAGAGGCAACTGCCAAATTGTACTCATTGCTTTTGCGGTTAAACTCTTTCCGCAGCCCGGAATACCGGTTACAAGAACACCTTTAGGTGACGGAATACAGTATTTTTTAGCCCTCTCAGACCAGGAATTATTACGTTTCAAAAGCCATTTCTTCAGGTTATCAAGACCGCCTATATCATCTATACCCAAATCACTCTGAACGTACTCTAACATGCCGGTTTTTCTTATAACCTGCATTTTCTCATCAAGAATTGTACCCAAATCCGCTCTTTCAAGTTTTCCGTCATTGACCATAGCAAGCGCAAAAGCATTTTCCGCCTCCTGCATAGTTAACCCCAGCGCCGCTTTACACAATTTATCCTTATCATCCTCCGTTAAAGTTGAGGTGTTGATACTCTTATTTGTAGTAATCATTTTATTTAAACGCTCTTTTATTTCCTCAAGATTAGGGAGCGGAAAATCAAAAATCACTATATCTTTCTGCAACGTATCAGGAATAACCAAATCAGGTGAAATAAATATAACGTTCTTTCTGACAGAGCCGGTTTTTAGTGTCGGGAGCAAATCTCTTAAAGAACGAACTATCTGTGGATCGGCAGAACGTTGTTTATTCCCGAAATAAACATGAAAATCATACAAAATAAAAACGGAATCTTTGTCATGTTTTTCAATATATTTTATAAGTTTATTAGGGCAGGTTGTATCGGGAATTTCTTTATTACCGCACTTGAGTCCTGATGCCTGTGTCCAGGTAAAAACTTCTCTTGGATATTTTATCTGTTTTTCATCCGTAACAATATCTTTTATAAATTTTGTTACTCTGTCTTCCTCATATGTTGAAATATATACATAAGGAAATCTTGCCCGCAAAAGATTCGGAAATTTTTGTAATTTACTATCCATAAAACACCTCTCAATGCGTAAATTCTAGCATATTTACGGCTTGAGGTCAATGAGTTGTCAGCATATCAAGATTTTTGGAAAATTTTTCAAAATCACCCATACCGTTAATAAATATCATTCCGTTTTTTGAAATATTTATCTCAATTTTGTTTTTGTATTTTGTAATAATTTCCGGACTGTACCTTGCAGATAGAAAATGGTAGTTTTGATTTTTTGAGCCAACCCACGGACGCGAATAATCTTTTTCTTCTTCCATAAATTCACCGTCAATAAGCAAATCTATATATTCAAGCACATCTTTTCTTTCAATTTCATCAATTTTGTTTCCTGTAAAACATACAACCCCAAGTCCGTTTTTCTGAAGATTTTCCGCTAAAAACTTTACGGCATCAGCCTGCTCAAACGGTTCGCCACCTAAAAAAGTAACACCCTCAATGTTGGGGGTAAATAATATATCTTTCAAAATATCCTCAGCATCAAGCTCAAAGCCGCCCGTTAAATCCCACGTAGCCTTTGCCCAACAGCCCTTACAATGTCTTGAACAGCCCTGAAACCATATACAATAGCGGGTTTCAGGTCCTTCTACTTTGGTGTTTTTAAGAATTTTGTGAACTCTGACTTTCAATTAAAAATCTATAATCCTTTCCCCGGAATCATTTTTGCCGTTGTCATCGTTCTTTTTAGCATTTGCGGCATCACCAAGAATATTTTTATTTACCCTATCATAACTTTCTTCAATTTTTTTATGGTTAGTAAAGACTATAAGCCTGTTTAGTTCCTTTTGAAAATGTTCTTTTATTTTGAACTCTCTGTAAAATTCATCTTTTGAATAAATACCGTCCTTTTCCTCCCTGTATTTAACAATTCTTTTTGCAAGTACAATATTTATTCCCGGAAGTGTTGCTATCTGCTCAACGGTAGAATTATTTATATCTACCAGCCTGCCCATAACCGGTTTAAGCGGTTCATCTTCTTCGTTTTTAGGCTGTTTAGTAGGAGCAGGAGTCGGCCCTGTTTCATTAATATCATCAAAATTATCTTTTAAAACTTTCAAAATACCGCCATAGGTAGCTTTTGCGGAAAATGAAAAACAAATATTATCAAAAGTTATCTCAAAAATATTATCCTTATCCTGAGGCATATAACCGATTTGACTTGACCATATAACGGTTGCTGTTCTCTCCTTGCAGGTATTATCAAAACAAGTCAGAGTTTTGTTTTTGGTATCGCACAAAAGGGTAACTTTTTCATTTTTAAGTGTTATTATGTAGTCCGCTTTTGTGCAAAAATCAGAGCATTTTTTTAACGCACGGCTGCGCCTGAGATAACATCTTATCATAGAAGACAAGCCCTGATTAGGATTAGATTCAGGCCTCATCATATCCCAGTCGGAAGAATATCCTACGCGTCCGTAACTTCCGTAAAATCTTCTTGCTCTGCGATATCCGCTGCCATTTGCGATTGCGTCCAATACAACCATTACAAGCCATAGAAATACGTATAAAATTCTGCCCATATTTTATTAAACTAACCTCTGAAAAATATTATACACAAAATCATATATTTTTTAAACTTTTGTAACTATACAACTATTTATCTTGCACTGGGGGCAATTATGTGCTTTTATACTCATAGGTTACAAATAAGGTTATTGTTATGGAAACTATTTTAAAAAATGAGAGTAATATGTTAAGCAAAGAAGAAAAGAACACTGTTCGTTCGGCACTAAAGGCATTAAACAAAAATAATTTTGTACTCATAATGCACAGCGGAAGTTTTCCGGCAGCACCGTACGAAAATACAGGCTTCGGAACTATTAATTCATCAGAGGGCAAAGAAGTTATTGATTACTGCTCCGGACTTTTTGATGCAATTCAGCTTGGGCCTGCGGGTAAAACAAAAAGCTGTGATTCTTCACCATATACAGGAACCATTTTTTCCGCTAATCCGTTATTCATTGATTTAAAACAACTGACAACTCCAAAATGGGAAAAACTTTTATCAGTTGAAACATACGAACAGATTATAAGCGAAAATCCATGCAAAGATGTAAACAAAACGGCTTATTCATACATATACAGACAACAAAATTTCGCATTAGATGAAGTTTGGGCAAATTATAAAAAGAAACATTCCACACTTATGGAACAGGAATTCCACAAGTTCAAAAAAGAAAACGAGGACTGGCTTGATAATGACGCTCTGTATGAAGCATTAATTATTGAAAATAATTGCGATTACTGGCCAAACTGGCTGAATGAAACGGATAAAAATCTTTTAAATCCGCAGTCTTATGAAGAAAAAATGAATTTCGGGAACAGAATTGAAGAAATTGAGAAAAAATATTCTGACGAAATTGATAAATATAAATTCACACAGTTTATCTGCGCAAAACAAAACGAGGAAACTCTGAGTTATGCTATTAAGCACGATATAAAACTCATTGCAGACAGGCAAGTAGCATTTTCAGACCGCGATAGCTGGGCATATCAGTCATTATTCTTAAAAGGCTGGTGTTTAGGCTGCCCGCCTGATTATTTTTCTGAAGAAGGACAGGCTTGGGGCTTCCCTGTTATGGATCCGGAAAAACTTTTCAAATCTGACGGAACTCTTGATGAAGGCGGTCTTTTGCTTAAAAAATTGTACCGAAAAATGTTCAGAGAAAATCCCGGCGGAGTCAGAATTGACCACCTTGTTGGATTAATTGACCCATGGGTATATAAAAAAGGACACAAACCTCGTGTTGAAGAAGGGGCAGGCAGATTATATTCTTCACCAAATCATCCTGAATTATGCAAGTATGCCATTCCGTCACTTAAAGACTTAAATCAAGATGTTAGCCCGGCAAATGAATTCCGCGTTAAAACCCTTAATGAAAAACAAATTTCCTTGTATGGAAGCATTGTTGAAAAAATAATTATAAAAGCCGCTGAAGAAGAAGGACAAAATAAAGATTCAATAATCTGCGAAAACCTGGGAACTCTTACCTACCCGGTTTTGAAAGTTATTGAAAAGTATAAACTTTCGGGTATGGCAATAACCCAATTCACAGATCCTAATAACGAAAAAGATCCTTACAAATGCCACAACATGACACCTGAAACGTGGGCAATGACCGGTTCACACGATAACAAACCGATTAAAATGTGGGCCGATGAGATGATAAATACTCACATAGGCTATCTGCACGCAAAAAATCTTGTAAAAGATGTTTACCCTGAAATAAAAAATGTTGACGACACAATAGTAAGGCTGACAAAAGACGCTGAATTTTTGTCATTCACAAAATTAACGGAGCTTTTTGTTTCAAATGCGGAAAATATACAAATTTTCTTCACTGATTACTTTAACGTTTATGATGTGTATAATAAACCCGGCACATCAGGCGAACAGAACTGGAGTTTGAGACTGCCTGATAATTACAGAACATTAACGGTAATTAATCTTCCGAAAATTTTGGTTACCGCGATGCAGGCAAAAGGTAAAAGTTTCGTTGACAAAAACTCAAAATTAATTAAAGAACTGGAAGAAATATGTTCAAAAAATACGTTATTGCAGCAATAATATTATTATGTGCGGGGTGTGTATTCGGTGTACAACCTCCGCAGGGCTACATAAATACCGATGCAAAACTTGAATACAATAAAGGTATTGACTATTACGGATCGGGAGAATTTGACAAGGCTATTGAATGTTTCAGAAAAGCCATTGATTTGGAACCGAATTACATTGATGCATATTATAACCTTGCCACGACTTTTGAATATTTAAAACAGTATGAAGCCTCTGTTTCCATGTTCAGAGAACTCTTAAACCGAAAACCCGATGATAATGCCGCTGCATATCGAGCTGCAATTGTCAGTTATAAAATGAAAAACATTGACCTGACAAAAGAATTTTTGTCAAAATTACCTGAATCATCTCCGTTTTATTATCAGGCACAGGAACTTGCTGTTCTTATCGGTACAGATATGAAAACTTTAAGAGCAAATAATGCTTCTTCTGAAATGGAAGATGCGCCCGTTACAGCTTTAAAGCCAAAAACGACTATCACTGAAGATACCGTACCTAAAGCTTCTGAAACCAAAGCGGAAGAACAAGAACAGCCGGCTTCAGAAGATAAAAAAGAAGAAACAACACAACAAGCAACCGAAGAACAAAAAATTGAAGAAATTGCGGAAGTAGAAGTTGAACAACCTAAAAAACCGACTTTTGCAGGCGATTTTTACTATGAAGACATCCCAAGCCCGACTGGAATAGCAACCGATGAATTTGGCTATCTGTATGTCGCAGATTATTCCGATAATGCGATTTTCAGAATTACACCGACAGGTGAAAAAATAATTTATCTTAAAAGTCCTAAAATCAAAGGCCCTATTGGTCTTGCACTTGACGAAAACGGCAATATGTATATCGCAAACTACGACGGCAACAACATTCTAAAACTTTCAAACTCTAATCAGTTAACTACTTTTATAGAAAATATTGATAAACCATATTATTTGTACGTAAGCGGGAATTTTCTGTTCATCTCTTCACAGGGAAATAACAACGTTTTAAGATATAAACTTGATTAATAAAAGAAACTACCGGATATGTTCAAGACTCCCACCAAAGGGAGCATACCCGATAGCCCTAATATTATTATCACACATGGCATTAAAAGTTTCAACTCTGCAGATAAAAACACTAATTTGAAATTGTTAATTCTTGTTACAATTTTACATTTTCCTGAAATTCACCTCTTCAAAAATTTTTTATATAAGTGTGTAGTCGCGTAGTCACTTATTGGAAATAGGAGGTAATTTATGACAGATTCAACAGGAATGACACAGGTTTTAGGTAGTAAACCAAGTGTAACAAACATGGGAGAACGTATCTTTGTAACAACAAGTTCAGGACAAGTCGCTGTAGTTCCTGGTACTATGATAGGTTCCACTACAACAGTTAAGATTTTAAAAGATGGTACTTATGCAATTACAACAAAGGGCTCACGCTTAGGTGCAGAACCGGAAACAAAAATACTTACCGAAGACGAATTAATTGCAAAATACGGGCCTAAAACAGGTAGAAATATACAATTGGTTGGATAATTTAATATATAAGTAGCAAAAAAAAATTTTAGCGGTTTTCATGTTTTTAAATGGAAATCGCTAATTTTTTATATAACCGAAATAATTTCTCTGTATCCCCTAATTTTACAGCAACTGCAAGACAACATGTAAGAGCCGTAAGATATTTAAAGCATGTAAAATTGCAAGCGGAACAAAGTGTTTTTGATAGGCACGAACGTTTGATTAAAGAAAATAAATTTCCTAAAAGTTGGATAGAAAAAATAACACATATAGACCCTAATCATTCAGTATTTTCTCATTCGTCAGTGGCATCAAGCTTAGAAACAGACGGAATTCTATGTTTAAACATAGATAAACTTGAAGGTATACAGTACGGTATTGATGTTTTTAAAGATTTGACAATGCGCGAAATTGTATTTTTGGCATATCGTGCTTGTGATTTAGCGGTCAGAAGAGGTTGCGCAAACATGTGCGCACACTGTTTCCAAAAGGCAACACCTGCAGCAAAAACAGAACTCAGCGTGATGCCGTTTGAAGATTTCAAAAAAATTGCCAAAGGATTTGACCAAATAAATAAAAGAATTAATAAAATTTTAGATAATACTAATACAAATCCGCCTCATTTTATTGGAGATTATGATAATAGCAGAATAGTGGATAATAATGCGGAGGAATTGGCTTTATTCTACGATTCTGACGGAATAAACGTAATTGCAAAAGATATAAACGGGAAAGAATATGATTATGTGGATTTAGCCGAAATGTTCTATAATGCAACCGGTAAACTAATGCTTTTTGATACAGCCGGCTGGAATCCTGAGAATAAAATTCTTCAGCAAAGAGCGGAAAAATATGCAAAATATTTCTCTCAGCCTGGCATTAGGGGAAAACTCAGTTATAACCTTTCGGTTAATACTTTTAATCCTCTTTATCTTAAATCTTATAAATTAGGCTATCGGCCGGGATTAGAAAACGATTTAACTAATCCTGAAATATTAAGAGGTAAACGATTGTATGACATGTATATTGAAAGAATGGCCAATATGATTTCAACACTTGGAGCAACCGACAATGCATATATACTGGCAACTTACGCTACAAGGTATGAAAAAAATATGAAAGGAATGTATCTTTCTGATTTAAAACAAATATTAAAAGATGTAGAGAAAAGATGCGATGAAATTTTAAAAACAAAATATAGTACCGAAGAATATCAGCAAAAGCAAGAAATAGTAAGCCGTTTAATTAGACAAACTATATATCGTATTGAAGATAATAATACATACCCGAGATGCACTTATGCAGGACGCTATCAAGAACTATTTAATTCCAGAAACCCGGAACATCCAATAAAAGATAATGGCAGATATACAAAGAAATTCCCCGATATTAACACTTTATCTTACAAAGAATATCAGGAATTTTTAAGAAATTACATGGCTGTTATAGACACTAACGGCGAATTGTATTATCAAAGATATGATACATCCGTAAGACCTATGGGAAAAGAACTGAAACTTTCCACAAACGGCAAGAAAACTCCTAAAATAAATAATCTTGAACTCAGAGATTAAAAGTTATTAATTTCGTTTGGTTGACTTATTGTTCACTGTCATGATAATAATAAATATTATGCTATCCAAAAATTCTGAAACCAAACCTATGTTTAAGAATATTGAGTTTATACGTATCGTAGCCTGCTTGGCTATTGTATTTGCTCATCTCACTTCCGCATTAGCAAGTTTATCAACAAGCACACCTCTTTTGCATAAACTTGCACACATGAGTTCACAAGGCGGCAGAGCGGTGGAATTATTTTTTATAATTTCAGGTTTTCTTTTTGGTTTAAAGTTTCTACCTACCCAAAGTTTATTTGAATTTTTAAAGAAAAAATTTATCCGCTTGTGGCCTGTTGCAATTTTTGTAATGTTTTTAAGTTATTTGCTATCTTTTACAAAATTATTCACTTTTGACATGTATCAGGCTATTTTAAACCTTTTGGGCTTTTTTGGAATAGGCTTGGTTACAGATAAATCTCTTTTGCATTGGTCTATTTTAGGACAATTTTGGTATGTTTCATCAATGTTAGGGGCAATGATATTGTATTTTTATCTTCTGAAGCATTTTGATAAAAAAATATCCAATTTTGCAATCGGACTTATAACTTATTTTTCATACTGCTTAATTGTTTTTACAGGAGATATGTACCCTACATTAAAAGTGTACGGAGTATTTAATATTGGATTGCTAAGAGGTTTAGGCGGTGTCGGCTTGGGATATTTTATTGCTATGCTGTATAAAAACTACGGAAAAGAAATTGCTGAAACCAAATTCAACATTAAACAAGTATTGTTCGTTTCGGTTTTTGAATTTATTTGTCTATATTTCACTATAAATAACCTTTTCTTACACAAAATAAAATTTGATAACCCGATAATATATGTGGTAAATTTCACAATTTTGGTAACTTTGTTTATATTTAAAAAGGGAATATTTTCAAACTTACTAAACTTAAGCGTATGGAACAAATTTTCTAAATATACCTATTCAATTTATATGGTTCATTGTTTGTGTCTGTTAACAACTGCTAACTACATATATGGACATTACCTTGATTATCTTTTACAACATCCAATTATTGGTGTAGTAATTGCATTATCAATTTGCATGATTTCCGGAATTTTAATATATCATTTTGTAGAAATTCCAATGAAAAAATATTTAACTAATTTAAACTTCCGTAAAAATTCATAACAAAACAAGGTGCGTAGTTCAACGCACCTGAATTGAAATTTTTTGTTAATTTCTTATTACTTAACTTTGAAAAATTTTGAATGAACTAACAATGTCAAAGCAGAAATTCCGGCAGTAACAGCTGCAGCAAATAAACCGGAAATAACACTTCCCAAACCTGCTCTTTTATTGCTCGCTTTCATAACCTGGTCAACTTCAATTTGACTCATACCGCCATTTTGAACTGCCTGATCCAATTGAGCTTTCAATGCTTTTTTAGCTCTTGCATTTCCAACTGCACTGAGAGTTGTTCCGCAAACAAACGCACTGCCAGCCATAATTGCTACACATTTTCCTATTCCGGCCATATTTGTACCTCCTACTGTATTACACATTCACACAGTATAATAAAAACATTTTTGCCGAAATTCTTGCCTGTTTTTCACGATATATTTATTTTTGTAAAGAGAATATAGTACTTCGTAACTTGCATCTAAATAAAAGCAGTTCTCCGCCACCTCCGCTTCGCTTGCGTAAGCGGGAGTTACTTACCTAGTAACTCATTCTCCGCGAACCGTGCGTTTCCCTCTCAAAAACAATTATTAATTGTTTTCTCGGCAGAGTGCTGTCTATTACGCCA
>JAGCBH010000003.1 GCA_017652265.1 bacterium | reverse complement strand
CCCAATGGTAGCATGATATATTATTTCCGTGTTCATCCTTTACAACGCTGAAAAATGCATCGTAAACATTTGGAGTATTAAGATACTCTTCATAATCTGCCATATATTGTACATATTGTTCGTAGTAGTCGCCATATTGTATTGCATAATTTTCCATGTCAGCCAGATATGTACTATATGCAGCAAGTTGTGATGCATATGATGAATAGTTCAATCCGCAGGACTTGCAAACGAATTCGTACATATCTGCCGAAGTTTCATAGTTATACAAATCTGTTTCTGATATAAGTACCTGATTATTTGAATTTCTCAGAATATTCTGGTTTTTGATTTCAGAATATAGCATGAGCGAATTGAATGTTAAATCTACATTATCTGCGTTACCATATCCGTCAAATCCGACATACTGAAGTTTGGTTGAATCAAGTGCATCTATATATTTGTTTTTAGCCTCAATACTTTCATCTGCCAAACGCATTTTGCTGTTTGCCAGAATCTCCGAATGCAGTTCATTATCGGATAATCTTTGAGTTATACTTAGTAATCTTGCTTGTGATGCTGATAAGCCCATGGTTTATTCCTTTTTAGTCCTTAATCGTCATGTCGGCATTTTGTTTTCGTAACTTTAATTCATGATGAGTTTTGTAAAGTTATGTAACAAAAAATAAAAAATATATACTTTTTACGCAATTTCTCAATAAAAAAATACTTTATATTAGTACGAACGGAAATCTTATAAAAGATTATGTTAGGAAAAAAAGGATTAAGAGAATAAAAAAGGAGACGAACTATGGGTTTTAGAGTTGAAGGAACAGGGAATAACGAATTTAAATTTAATAATGTAACACAAGCCAGAAGGGCAGAAGAATTGCCTAATTCAATTATTGATGTTACACCGAAAAAATTGGATAAAGTGACATTGTCAAATCCTGTGGGTGCTACTGAAACTGAATTAAGAGTTTCATCTTTAGCTGCAAATATGGATAAATTAAGCGATGATGTCGGTTACAAGGGCTACAGTTATCTTAGCCCTGTCGCTGAAGAACGTCTGCCGGAATTTGTGCTTGGAATGGCAGATTTGATGGACGGACCGGAACCTGATATGCCTACGCCATGGGAATTGGAAAATGATCCGGGATTTGGCTTTATGGCTTAATCAACAAAAATTTTGAACAAGACTTATAAAATCATATATATTTACTCTCTCTTTTTTAATACTTTTAAGGCGGACATTGTCCGCCCTTTTTATTTTTGCGGTAGTTCATAACCGTCAGCGAAAATCCAAAATATAAAACCGACTTTCAGTAGGTTGCATTTTATTTTTGTTCATGATAGCTTTGTCTTGTCAGAAAAAGAGAATACGATTTCAAAAAGTTATTTTTGTTCCCGAATGTGGCTAGACGTAAGGGAAAAGAGGTAAAAATACATTTGTTTTGGCGTATTCATTAACCGAAAAATAAAGTTAGAAGATATTACTTAAATTTGAAAGGTAAAAATCAATGGATGAAAACAAAGAAATAGTTACGGAAGAAGTAACTGAAGTTGCAGAAGTGGAAGTTTCTGATGAAATTGCTGCTATAGCCGAAGAAGAAGCTTCTGCTGATGAAGAAAAACAATCAAAGAGAAGAGGACGTTCAAGACGTCAGAAAATTGAAACAACAGAGACTAAACCTGAAAGCGAATGGACTGAACGTGTTGTTCAGATCAGCCGTGTAACAAAGGTTGTTAAAGGCGGCAAAAAATTAAGTTTCCGTGCTGTTGTTATTGTAGGTAACAAAAAAGGGCAAGTAGGTATCGGATGTGCTAAGGCTGCAGAAGTTATTATTGCTATCCAAAAAGCAATCGCTGACGGCAGAAAAAATCTTATCACTGTTCCTATCTTCAAAACAACAATACCTCACCCTATAACAGGTCGTTCAGGTGCCGGTGCGGTTATGCTTAAACCTGCATCACAAGGTACAGGTATTATTGCAGGCGGCGCGGTTCGTTTGGTTCTTGAACTTGCAGGTATTGAAAATATCTTATCAAAATCTTTAGGTTCAAAATCACCGTTAAACGCTGCAAATGCAACAATTGAAGCATTGAAAGCTTTGAAACCGTTCAACGAAGTAGCTCAAAGACGCGGTTTGACTTTAAATCAGTTGCTTAACTAATCAGGGTAATTGATTGTTGATAATATTTTAACTATAAGGAATATGAAAATGGCAAAAACAGCAAATAAAACAATAAAAATCAAACTTGTAAAAAGTTTAATAGGCTGCCCTGAAACACAACGCAAAGTTGCAAAAGCATTGGGCTTTTCAAAAACAAATCAGGTTGTGGAACATGCTGAATCAGCAACTATTATGGGCATGGTAAACAAAATTTCTCACCTTGTTGAAGTTGAGAAGTAATCAAACAAATTTATTAAGGAGAAAATACAATGACTATAAAATTAGAAGATTTGAAACCTGCTGAAGGTTCAACACACAAATCAAAAAGAGTAGGCAGAGGCCGTTCATCAGGACACGGCAAAACATCTTGCCGAGGCAACAACGGTGAAGGTCAACGTTCAGGCAGCAGCAGCAAAAGAGGTTTTGAAGGCGGTCAGATGCCTGGTTACAGACAAATGCCTAAATTAAAAGGTTTCCAGATTATTAACAAATTGAATTATCAGGAAATCAACGTAAGAGATATCGCAGCTTTGAAACTTAAAGAAGTAAGCTTGGAAATTCTTAAAGAAAAAAGAAAAGCAAGACCTGATGCTGTTGGTTTGAGAGTTCTTGGCAACGGTGAAATTAAGTCACCTGTTACGGTTAAAGCAATGTACTTTACACCGTCAGCAAAAGAAAAAATTGAGGCCGCAGGCGGAAAGGTTGAAATAGTATAATGGTAAAAGGTATGAAAATGCCCACAACTGACGATTTAATGTCAATGTGGCATGCTTCAGGACTAAAACAAAAAATTATATTTACGTTGGTAATGCTTGCCGCTTTCAGGCTTGGTGCTCAACTGCCGTTGTTCGGTGTTGATAACACAGCTTTTAAAGCAATTGCAAATTCTGATAACATTGTCGGATTTTTGGATATGTTTTCAGGTGGTGCTTTGGGTAACGTATCAATATTTGCTCTTGGTATCGGACCTTACATTACATCTTCAATTATTGTGCAATTGCTGTCTGTAATCATTCCGCCATTGGAAAAATTACAGAAGGAAGAAGGCGAAGCAGGAAGAAGAAAACTGGCTCAATATACAAGAGTATTTACTTTTGTACTTGCGGTAATGCAGTCACTTGTATTTATGATGTATATGAAACACGCTCAGCACGCTATTGTTAGCGGAATAAGTTTCGGCTGGTTCTGTGCAAGTTCGGTTCTGGCTTTGACAGCCGGCGCTATGCTTGTTATGTGGATTTCCGAAATCATAACCGAAAAAGGTATCGGAAACGGCGGTTCTTTGATAATCTTTGCCGGTATTCTTTCAGGAATTCCGCTCTATTGCAAACGTACTTATGATTTGGTTGTGAATGATCCGTCATTACAATTCGGACTTGTAATGCTTATGGCAATTTTCTTCGCTACAATGGTTGTAATTGTTATAATGCAGGAAGCGGTAAGAAAAGTCATTATTGTTAACCCGAAACGACAGGTCGGAAACAAAGTTTACGGCGGGATGAATTCATTTATTCCGTTTAAACTTAATCCGGGCGGGGTTATGCCTATCATCTTTGCGATAGCAATAATTCTGTTCCCGTCAACGGTTTTGAGCCTTATCGGACAGGCAAACTTCAAGTCTGAAGCGGTTAAGACGTTTATTACACACGCAAGCCAGGTTATGAGTCCTGACGGAGTAACATATTACGTAATATACTTTACGCTGATAGTCATACTGACATTTTTCTATGCGTCAACTATGCCAAATATGCAGCCGAAAGATATTGCGGATAATTTAAAAAAATACGGTTCATCAATTCCGGGTATAAAACCGGGCAAACCGACAGCAGATGCCCTGAATACGATTTTGAGCAGAACAATCTTTATAGGTGCGTTTGCTCTTGCTATCATTGCACTTGTTCCGTCTTTTGCAAGTTATGTAACCAATATCAAAACGTTTACCGGTATCGGTTCAACGTCTTTGATAATCATGGTCGGTGTTGCGCTTGACCTTATTAATCAGGTGAGAAGCCATTTACTTGCAAGAAATTATGAATCGTTCTTGAAACAATAGGTATAAAACAATAAAAAGCCCGATTGATAAAATCGGGCTTTTTATTTACTTTACTTAATAAATTAGCAAAAAATAATTTTAGGGATTTTAATTATTTAAAAAGATGCAAAAATAGGAGATATTATTATGTACATTCAACCTGTAGGAACTGAACAACTGCAATTTAGTGCGCAAATGTATAAAAATGATATTAAAAAAGTATTTGCATATACGAATAAAAACGGCTATAAAATGGAGGATGTTGTTCCGCAATTATACACATTACTTGAACATGCAAAAAACAATTTGGCAGGTAAAGTTTTAAAATTTGAAAAGCCGGGTAATTATTATACGGCACTTCTTTTGGATGGAGAACGTATAGATGTTACAGATGGCTGGATTTGGTCTATGCTGCGCAGAAATTTAGTAGATTTTGGTAAATTACCTAGATATAACGGACATAATCAGGCAGAGCAGTATTTGAGAAAAAGATATCCTGCACCTACGCCTGTCAGAATGAGCCAAGCAGAATTTGAAACAAAATGGAAGGAAAATCTTGGTCTTGTTACCAAAGAAGATGTTTTAAAATTGGCTTATGATGCCTGAAAGTTTACATTTGAAATTTAATAACAATTAATAGTCTTTATAGGTAATATTTTTCGTTGAAAATAGTTATTTAATGTAAGGTTTTAGAGGAGAATTGAGGATAAACTTATACTATAAATATCCTCAACTCTTCTGATTGCTCAGTTTACATCCCTTTTCTTTTAAAACAGAAAAGGGCTTTTCTTTATCTTAGAATTGACAACAATTAAAAGGTGAGTTTATAATAAAAGTACTATGAAAAAGATATTTTTATTAATTATTTGTTTATTAGGGTTGCTCTTTATGCCTGTAATAGCGGCAGAAGAAGCGCTTCATCATTGGGATAACATTAAAAGTATAAAGGTTTATATTCCGCCAAAACATGAATATACTTCACTGATGAAAAAAGCGTTTAATGAATGGGAAGGTGCATCAAAAGGCAAGATTAAATTTTTGTATGTAGCTTCTCCGAAACAGGCTCAGGATATTGTTGTATTCAATGACATGTTTTCCGGAAGCGAGCTTGGGACAACGGCAACAAAGCAGCAAATTATTTGTGATCCGGTTTATAAAAGAGTAAATGGCAAAGTTCAGGAAATTTGTGACGAAAAAAATACGGTCAAAGTGACTGTTAAAATTATAACTATTGCATCAAAAAATCCTAATTCATATTCAAAAATGAATAATCAGGATATTTATTTTGTAATGCTTCATGAAATAGGGCATTCATTGGGTTTACCGCATAGCGATAACCCGCAGGATTTGATGTATTTCCAGAAAAATAAAGGTGGTGCAAGAGGTATAACCGATAATGATGTAAAAGCGCTTTATCAGGTGTATGGCTGGAAGTACAGATAAATAATTTAGGGGAAAAGGAGATTTTATATGAAAAAGATTTTGGTTTTAATGGCAATTCTGACTTTGGTTGTCGGTTTTGATTTTGCAATGGCTGAGGAATATACTCAACCGACAAAAGCAGAGCAAATTATGGAAACGGTGGGTGAAAAAACTCAGGAAGTTGCTGAAAAGACTGCTGATAATGTCAAAGCAGGCTCCAAGAAAGCAGGAAAATTTATTAAAGAAAAATCAATTCAGGCAGGTGAAAGCGCTGTAAAGCATACTAAAAGCGGTGCTAAAAAGGTAAAAAATGCCACAGTCAGAGGTGCAAACAAAGCAACTAATGCAACTGCAAAAGGAATGAAAAAAATGTCTCAAAAAATGCAGAATTCAGCAGAAAGAACTATTGAAAAAACAGACAGATATTTGGAAGAAACAGCACCAAAATGCAAATGTGAATGTCAATGTAATTGCGCTGAAAACTGCAAATGCGGTGAAAACGCAGAATAATTTATGAAAAATTAAGTTTAATGAAAGGGTGCATTATTCAATGCACCCTTTTGGTATGTTAATTACGAAGGTATTTATGTAGTAATTTAGTCCCAAAATAATTGTGATTCATGATCTTCAACCATCTCCGTTCCGCATTTGGCACAATGGAGGTGTTCTTGTTTTTTTGTGGGTAGTTTTTTTAATAGGTGTCCGCATTCGCACTTATATTTTGGGGTATAAGATTTTCCTGATTTTAAATCATCTATATCTGTATTTGTAAATAGCTCATAGTCATGAGCAAATAAAAAGCGTATATTGTCATTATCAAATGGTTCTGCATAAAAAATCGGATAACTCCCTTCATTATCAAGAAATAATACAATATCTTCTGTTGTTGTTATTATATCTGCAAAAAATTCAATTAAAGCGGATGTATCAAACATACATGAGCTATATGCAATTACAAACTCTGATTCATTAATTTTAGCGTTAATATTAATCCAGCCAACTTTCTCTTCAATTTTTTCAAATGATAATTTTGAATTTGTATCGGGAAGAGAAATATGAGTTAATTCTAAAATTTCTTTTTCTTCTTCAGCACCGCAAGATCCGGCAAATATTGAGCCATATTTAATTTTCATATCATCACCTCATTTTAATAACATTATAAACAGGTGCTATGTCAAAAACGGACATATTTTAATATTCACAAAAAATATTAAAATATTTGGTTGTTTTTATAATGGTGCTTATTGTATAATGTGCATAATTTAGAAAAGGAATAACCCGGAGTTAAGAATGATGAAGAGATATTTAATTATTGTGTTATTGTCAGGTGCGCTTACTATACCTGCAAGTGCTTACACAACATACTATATCCCAGGAACTGAAATGCCATCGTTTCAGTTTAATGTGTATTCAAAAGATGAAAAAATAAAAATAGACGGAGAATATGAGGAATCTGCTTTTAATATTCCGCAAAGCTATATAAAACCATTGTTTTTATCCGCAATTGACTGGTGTAAACAAATTGGATTAACATCGTCTCCTGTTACTCCTGCAATATATTCTTATATGTCGGAAGATGAATATAACGCTGCTGCGGGCAGCCCTTATGTTACCGTAGCAGAACAGCCCTATAAAGTTACTAAAGTAAACGCTATTCTGCATGGCTGGACTATCACAACTCCAGCATCGGAACTTGACGGTATGGATGGCGATGGTATTGTTTCTGTAGGACTAGGTATAAGTGAAGAATATCCGGGTTGGGAAAATTATACCGGTAAACATGCTCTTTATCACGGCTTGTTGCCTGATATGTATACTACGATGAAGCACGAAATTATGCATTCATTGGGAGTTACAACGGCGGCTCAGCAATACAGAGAAGATTTTGGTGATGAATCATATTATTTTTCCCAAAATTCGTTAGATCCTTTATCAAACTTTGATGCGCAATTAAGAATTTATACGGGTACAACTAACCCTATTACCGATTCTGCAAATGAAATAGCTCCTCTTCCGGGGCAAAAAATCGGTGAAGGTGTCGGTGAATATGATGTCATAAATTATTCACCTTATTTTGTAGGAGAAAATACAATTAAAGTTTTGGGCGGAGATAATGATTATGCAACCGCAAAGCAAAACATTGTTGATAACGGTGGCTTGGTTAATTATTCGGATTATTATTATGATTTAGGTAAGCCGTATCCAAAAGTTTATGGTCTGCCGATACATCCAAGTGATGATGATTATGATTTATCACACCTTGAATTGCGAAACAGTTATATGTCGCATCAGGATTTCCGAAACTGGCTTGTACCGATGGAAGCTGAATTAGCGATGATGAATGACTTAGGTTACAATATTGATTTGAGAAAATATTTTGGTAAGTCGTATTATTTGAATAATAAAACCGATACATATACGGCAGGATTTTCAAAATGGGACGGAACGGCATATACCGGGGCTCCAAGTACTATAGATCAGGCTGTCGGTATACATATTTATGGCGATAATAATACAATAACTCAGGCTGTAAACGATATTAAAATGATGGGGCAAGGCTCAATCGGTGTGCGTGTTGACGGTAAGGATAATACTTATAATCTAGCATCGGGAAATATTAATGCAAACGGTAAAGAAAATATCGGTATTGCAGTTACCTGGGGAAGCGGACATAACGTAAATATCACAGGCGGTACAGAAGTTACCGCGACAGGTAAAGACGGTATTGCGGTAAGTTTTGATTATGGCTCAAATATGTTCGGAATGGCGTGTTCTAACAGCAAAGGTTCTTATATAAACCATATAGCCAATGAACTTTTTTCAATAGATGTTACAGTTGATCCTGAAAACAGTGCTCCTTTAGTTGCAAACTTTGACGTTAACGGTACTTTGGAAGGTGATAAGGCAGCAATTTATATTTCGAATAATGCTCATGTCGCAAATATTAATATCAATGATGGCGCACAGATAAAAGGGAATATAATTTCAAAATGGAACTCTCTGGTTTCGGGTAACGCATCTGTTCAAATATATGATACCGATATAAATCAGTGGAGAAAAATACAGCCTACCGACAAATTATACTACACGAAACTCAATTTTAACGGTACAGGCGGAATTACTGTTGACGGTGATATTAACGGTGACAATGGGGTATATAACACTTTGAGAATGCAAAATGCTGCCGGAAGTAAAATCAATTTTAACGGCACAAATTTAAGAGTTAATTCTCTCAGAAATAACGGAGACATAAATATTTCTCAAACAGTAAATATGTCAGTTACTAACCGAAATATTGCAGGTGCAGGTACGATAAATATTTTGAACGGTGCAGGTTTAAATATGCTTAACGGTATCAGTAATATTGAAAACAATATGAATTTTGATAACGCATCGTTTAATCTTGCTAATAATACAGTGAATAATGTCAAAATAAACGGTTTGGAATTGTCCGGAAAAAACACTTTAGGACTTGATGTTGATGTAGCATCTTTGACTTCAGACCATTTGGTATTTAATAACCAAAATGATTTGGTAGTTAATGCTGGTGCCGGTTTTAACATCAATAATGTTAATTTGCTGAATACAAATCAAGCATATACAAAAAAAGAATATTACGTTCCGTTTATATCATCAGAATATAATAACCAAAAACTTTTGGGAAATGTGAGTTTTACTGCGGAGCAAAACTTTTTGACGCCGATATTTAAGTATGGTTTGGGTTATAAAGAAGATGCTGCTCAAGGAGGTTTCTTAATATCCAGAGGTCCTTCAAAAAAATACAGCAGTTATAACCCTGCTGTTGTTGCAGCTCCTGTTGCTGCACAATTCGGCGGATACTTAAACCAGTTAAATTCTTATGAGCAGGCATTTAATAATCTGGATATGCGGATGCTGATGACCAAAGAAGAACGCCAGGCTTATAAAATGGCAAACTTGTACGCTTCAACTGATGCTCCAAAAGTATTTTCTCCGACATATTTGCCTGAAAAGAATAAAGGCGGTTGGTTCAGGCCTTATGCATCATTTGAAAAAGCGGATTTGAGGAACGGACCTAAGGTTGAGAGTATTACTTACGGATCATATTTTGGTGGTGATTCACCTATGTTTGAAACCAAAAACGGATGGGATTACCAGTATTCTTTGTATGCGGGCTACAATGGATCACATCAAAATTATTCCGGCAATTCAATTTATCAAAACGGCGGAACGTTTGGCGGTTCGGCAATTTGGTATAAAGATAATTTCTTCACTGCATTGACCGCAAATGTCGGAGCAAGTGTGGCTGAGTCTTCTACCATGTATGGCTCTGAAGATTTTACGATGCTGATGTCAGGTGTAGCATCCAAAACAGGTTACAACTGGGAGCTTGCAAAGGGAAAATTTATAATTCAGCCTTCATTCCTGATGTCATACACGTTTGTTAATACCTTTGATTATACAAATGCAGCAGGTGTAAGGATAAAATCAGATCCGTTGAATGCAATAAATATTGCACCTGGATTAAAGTTTATCGGCAATTTGAAAAACGGATGGCAGCCGTACGTCGGTATGCAAATGGTTTGGAATATAATGGACAAGACGGATTTCAAAGCCAGTGATGCGGCACTTCCTAATATGAGTATCAAGCCTTATTTCCAATATGGTGTAGGTGTTCAGAAACGCTGGGGCGAAAGGTTTACAGGTTTCTTACAAGCTATGATAAGAAATGGCGGCAGAAACGGTATTGCATTGTCATTCGGATTCAGATGGGCTCTTGGGAAAAGTACAAAATAGTATTTATTTAAATCTTTTTGGGCATTGCATCAAGGGCGTCATTGAATTTTGCAATAGATATATCGGCTTTTATTTCAAGATTTTTAGCTCCTAATCTTACAAAATCATCTTCTTGTTGAAGGAGAGTTTGGCATCTTTTAGAATTAAATCTTGCCATGATGTCTCCTGCTAAATCTTCGCAAAATATTTTAACAGAATTCTTCGTCTCGTTAAATCTGGCTTCAAATTGTAGAACATGTTGAATAACTCCGCCTTCATTATATCTGTGTGAGATTCTGGCTATTAAATCAGCATTTCTTTTATGCAAATATGTAGCATAATCTCTAACTTCTTTATTAATTAATTTTAATACGCAAAATGCGTACCGACAATTTTCTGGATTCTGTCCTTTAGATATTCGTGTGCTGTTTCGCTTGTTTTAAACCCCTCTACTGCCCATGGCATAGTTTGTTTTATAATACAAATTTTTTCAATGGCGGGTATATCCATATTTTCTAATGAATCCAAAATTTCGTTAAAAGCAATATATGCATCATTTCTGTATTTTTCGCTTTCCGTTGAAATCATACTTACAGATTCCGGATATTTTCGCCAGTAATAATAAGAGCCGGGAACTGTTATTATCTTATTTGCTTTGTAAACCGCATTGATGAGAAAAATGTTATCTTCGTGCATAATATTTTCTGCAAAACGAATTTCCTTATTTTCTTTTATGAGTTTTGTCCTGTAAATTTTATCCCAGACCGTATTCCATTTGAGTTTTTGAAAAACTTTGCCTGGGGTGTATTCAATGGAAAAAGGAAACTCTTCTTTAGAAAATTCAGCCTGTGTCTGTTCGTCAACAACAGATGTGCAGCCTACCGCAATATCGGCATTGTATATTTGGGAATAATCGTATAATCTTTCGAAAAAATCAGAATCCAGCCAGTCATCAGCATCACAAAATCCGATATAATCTTTGGAAACGTGCTCTATGGCTGTGTTTCTGTTGTACCCCGCGCCCGAATTGTCTTTTGGCTTAAGAATTTTGACATTAGGAATGTTTTTTGTTTCATTATCAAGTATTTTTTCTGAAGAATCCGTTGAATTTTTATCCAAAACAAAAATATACTCAAGATTTTTTTTGAAAGTCTGAGCGAAAAGCGACTCCATACATTTATGGATATACTTTTCTGCGTTATAAACAGGTATTATAATACTGATACCTTTATCAAAATCTGCCAAAATTTTCTCCCCGCGCTCTTGTCTGCTGCCTATGGCAATCTAATCCGATTTCATAATAAAAGAGATGCTAACATAAGTCAACATCTCTTTTATGGTGTCGATGGGGGGACTTGTCTTGCTCGTTCGCGTTTAACGGGTCTACGGTTTTTCTTTTCAGAAACTTCGTTCCTTCCAAAGAAAAGACCTTCGCCCTCAGCTCACTCGCGCTGAACCCCAGAAAGGTGTTCTCGTCCATACCCATACGGACTATAAAGCAGATTAGGAGACACGCTCCAATCTGCTTTATGGTGTCGATGGGGGGACTTGAACCCCCCAGGATTTCTCCACACGCCCCTCAATCGTGCGCGTATACCGATTCCGCCACATCGACCTGTTGTTAGT
>JAGCBH010000022.1 GCA_017652265.1 bacterium | reverse complement strand
TGTGAACAAACTGTGAACTCGTATTGGATGCGTATTACGTTTTTTTAATTTACAAACCGCAGAATTACGTGATCTTGAAGTTTAAGATAAAAAATCCAATACGCATTTATTTTTGAGATAAAGGCAAAAATTTTGAAGTGTTCTCAAGTCGGTTTTCCAGACCTAAACTTCCAGGAATTAGTTTGCGATTTTAACAAATACTATATGTAGTATGTCGTCACTCGATACATACTATATATAAACTAAAAAATGAACAAAATATGAACAAAGTATGAACACAAAAAATGACCACTATATATAGTACGTTAAAAATTTGACAAATACTATATATAGTATAACTTTATTTTATTAAGCATAGAGATTAATAATCTAATTCACAATTAGCTTTTCTGTCAAAAAATCAGACAAAAAACTTTATTTTCTAAATTAATAAAATAAAGCGTCTTTTTCATATACGTTTTTATGTATAATTATGCATAAAAACGGCTCTTTTTCCCTTTTTAGGTCAAAAAAATGTTATATTTATACGCGATTGTTAAAAATATCACACTTAATAAAATTAAATTTAGGGTTTTTTAAAATTATTAATAAAGTCACAGCTTAATATTATTAAGTTTTAGGCCAAAAATAGACAAAAAACTTTATTTTCTTAATCTCCAGATTAAGAATATAAATCAAAAAATCCTATACATGGTTTACAATGTGCGTAGCACATTGAAAACTATAGACGTGGCAATCGGGCAAGAGTCCGCTTGTCAGTCTTGACTCTGATTTTTACAGACGGCGTAAAAGGTGTTTTGACTTGTCCGCTTTAGCGCTCGTTATGTAAAAACAGCATATGAGCACAAAAACTCGTGATCGTCTCTGAAAAAGCACGGCGTGGCTATAATCGGAAAAAAGCCTCGCACGGCTGAATCAAAGAGTGCATATACGGCCAAAATGAGCACGTATACGGCGCTTTTGACAGAGAATAGACGGCCTCAATGCACGTGTTCCGCTTTAGGTCAAAGTTACTGTTATGTTCGAGTTTCTTCTAATAAGAAAAGACGGCGTGAACGGTTGCACGTGTTAAGGTCAACGAAGCATTGTAAATCATCGCTTTTCTGTTTTATGCACCTACACCAAAAACAGACGGAAAAAGGCTTTTCCGATTATACGCCTTGCCGGGTAGACGGCTACATTCTACACCGCACATTGATCAACCTATACTGACAATGCCGTACGATAGACGGTTTATTTGTTGTGTCTTTTTCTACCATATAAAGCACTCGAAAAAGACATTCAATGAATAAGACGGCTAAAACGGCGGACCTTGTGAGCATGTTAACAAACACGTAATACGGGCTATTTCATAGCGCAATTTTATTGCGTGAACTTGTACCCCGTATTTAGCGTGATTGATTGCAATTTGTGTATACAATTCAAAGAATTGTATACACTATAATGCAATCAATGCAGAAAAAAGAATAAATTTTCAGAAAAAAAGGAGAAAAAAGCAATGATGTACAATGAATTTTGTGAGATGTTAGGCGATGGATGGACAGTTTCGATGGATGACTACAAAAAGATTGAATTTGTCTATACGTGGTCAAAATTGATACCAGATTTTCTCGGAAAAAAGAAAATTGTAGAACTATTCAAAGTTGGTGGTATGGAGTTGATTGAAAATTTAATTCCTGCGGCAAAAATTGACCAACAAATTGAATTAGAAGAGAATTACATAGCTAACATTCAAACGAAAGTTGAAAAGTATCAGAAAATTGCCACCGAACTTGATGAATTATCTGAAAATTCAGATGTATATTGGGAAAAAGCAAGTGAATTGTTAGACAAAGAGCTTGATGAAATGGAAAAGCTCGAAGATTTAAGGTACTGGTTTGTAATTATCTGACAATTTTAGCAAGATGATCCTGAGTTGTGTATACAATTCAGGGTCATACTGGTGAAATTGTCACCACAATTTTAAGGAGGTAAAGAAAATGTTTAGTAAATTCTTTGGTGGTATCGACAATTGTGACGATTTAAAGTCCAGATATCGGGAGTTGTGTAAAAAATTCCATCCTGATAATGGTGGTTGTGCGACAGATTTTGTTGCAATGAAGGAAGAATTCAGACAACTTTGGGACAAGCTGAAAAATGTCAGAAAAACAATGGAGGGCAAGCGATATACTCAGAAAAATGAAAAGCAAGAGTATAAATCTGCTGATGAATTCATGGATCTGGTAGACTTTTTGACACACAATTTGAAAGTCACGGCTGAAATTAATGGAACATTCATCCATATATGGGGAATTGAAAAGAAAGATAAAGAAAAGCAGAGCAAATTGAAAGAATATATTTCAAGATTGCCTAAATTGAAGCTAACATTCAGTTATCAAAAGGGATGTTGGCGGATATATCCCGCTGACTATGTTAAAAAGACTGGCAAAACATGGTCGATGGATGCAATTAGAAGTGGATTCGGAAGCACGGTATATAATCCGTCTGAAGATTCAGAATTAGCGGTTGCAATTGTCTGACAATTCTAAAAGACAGGGGAGAATTGTATACACAATTCAGCCCATCTCACTAAAATTGTCAGATAATTGCAACCGCTAATTCTGAATC